>JALOLS010000106.1 GCA_025455865.1 Thermoleophilia bacterium | reverse complement strand
GCCGGCTCCGCCGCGGAGGCGGCGGCCCGGCCCGGGCTGCGCGATCCGAGCGCGAGCACCGCCCCGAGGCCCGTCAGGAGAACCGCCAGGCCGATGACCGCCGTGCGGATGACGGTGCCGGGAGGAACGGGGCGCGCGGGATCGTCCATGGGACGAGCCTATGAACGGTGCCCGGCCGGACAGCAGGGGCCACCGTGCAGGATCGGGTGCGCGATCGCGCACCCGTCCCGCGGGCGGACGCGGAAGCGGGCGGCCCGGGGGCCGCCCGCTCGTGCCGCCCGGGCCGCCGCCCCGGAGGGCGACGGCCGGCGCCCGCCCTACCGGCCGGCCACCAGGTTGGACCGGGCCGACTGCGGCCCGGCGCCGATGGCGTTGATGGCCTGGACGGTGAAGCGGTAGCTGCCCGCGACCGGCAGGGTCATCTGCAGCCGGCGGGCCCCCGCGGGCTGCACCGCGGAGGTGGTGGTGGACAGGACCGCGCCCGCGGCGCTCATGCGCAGCGCCCTCACGACGTACCCGGTGACCGGGGACCCGCCATTGGCTCTGGGCGGGTTCCAGTTGGCCGTGGCGGTGATCGCCCCGCCCGCCGCCCCGGGACTGGCCGTACCGATGCGCGGCGCGCCGGGCACGGTGGCCGGGATCACGGTGGCGGAACGGGCGGACGGGGGGCCCGTGCCGATGGCGTTGACGGCGCGCACGTCGAAGTTGTAGGCGGTCCCGTTGGTGAGCGCGTCCACCAGCAGGCTCGTCGTGGTCGGGCCCGGCACCGCGATGGTCCGCAGCAGGGCGCCGTTGGACGCGCGGAAGACGCGGACCGAGAACTCGGTGATGGGCGAGCCGCCCGAGCCGGGCACCGCCCACGTCACCGACACCGTCGTGTTCCCGGGGGTGACCGTCCCGATCGCCGGGGCCAGGGGCACGCTCGCCACGCCGGTGCCGCTCACGGCCACCGTCCCGGGCGAGCCGGCCGCGTTGTGGGCGATCGAGACCGTGGCCGACTTCGCCCCACCCGAGGACGGCGCGAAGGCGACCTGGACCGTGCAGGACGCCCCCGGGGCCACCGACGAGCAGCCGGCGCCGGCCGTGGCCTGGAACTCCGCGGCGTCGGGGCCGGCGAGGGACACGCCGGAGACCACCAGCGGTGCGGTGCCGGTGTTGGCCACCGCGATCCCCTGCGCCGCCGAGGTCGTGGACACCGGCTGGTCCGCGAAGGTGAGCGGCCCGCCCAGTGGCCCGATGGCCGGGGTGGCGGGCGGCACCCCGGTACCGCTCACCGGGACGGACAGGGGCGAGCCCGGGGCGTTGTGGGCGATCGCCACGCTCGCGTTCCTCACGCCTTCCGAGGTCGGCGTGAACGTCACGCTCACCGCGCACGACGAGTGCGGGGCCACCGATGCGCAGCCGGGCCCGGCCGTCGCCGCGAACTGCGCGGCGTCGGGGCCGGTGAGGGACACGCCGGAGACGACCAGCGGGGCCGTGCCCGGGTTGCTCAGGGTGATGGTCATCGGGTCGGACGTCGTTCCGACCGTCTGGTCCGCGAACGCGGGCGGGGTCGAGGCGGCCGCCTCCGGGCCCGGCACGGGCGCGGGGATGGTCGCGTCGGCGAAGCGCAGGAGCTCGACGTTGCGGAGGGTGTCGGTGCCGTCGGTGGTGCCGGCGCCGCGGGTGTGGGCGACGATCACCGCGCCGTCGGGGGCGATGGTGATGTCGTACTCCGAGAGCGCGCCCGAGAACAGGGCGGTGTCGCAGTTGACCGGCGTGGCCCCGCCGCAGTCGGCCGGCGGGACGGACGGCACGAGGATCTCCCGGACCGCCACGATGTTGCCCGGGTCGACCTTCTGGGCGAAGACGGCCTGCTGGAGGGTCATGCCGCTCGTGCCGGGGCCGAAGGTGCCGGAGAGCGCGGCGTGCTCCATCAGGTCGGTGGTTCCGGTCTCGCTGGCCGGGGCCGCCGGGTCGGTGCGCACGCTGATGCGCACGTTCATGTAGCGGTCGCCGTCGATGATGTCGTCGGCGCCGCGACCCTCGATGAGGTCGCTGCCGGCTCCGCCCAGGAGCACGTTGCCCTCGCCCCACACGTCACCGCTCAGCATGCAGTGCTGGGTGGTGGACGCGGCCACGATCGGCCCGGATGGGACGGTGAGCGGCGGGATGATGGCGTCCAGGCCCACGATGCGGTCCAGGCCCGCCTGGTCGAGCGCGTCGCAGCCGATGAAGCCGGCCCCGGCGACCTGGCTGGGGACCACGTCGTCGCCGCGCAGGGTGTCGTCCATCCGCCACCCGGAGAGCGCCTCGACCTCGTTGTAGCGGTCGCGGACCTGGTTGACCGGCAACGGGACCCCGATCAGCGGCAGCGCCAGATCGGCGTCCTGCGGCTGGGGGTCGCCCAGGCCGATCTCCCAGTCGTACCCGGAGGCCCCGGCGATCTTCTCGATGCCGGGCCCGGCCACGCCGATGTCGTCGCCGCCCTCCATGTCGTAGTCGTCGTCGCCGCTCTGGCCGATCAGGATGTCGTGGCCGGGACGGTTGTGGTCGTCGAAGAACAGGCTCCCGGAGTCGCCCTGCAGCAGGTCCGGGTGGTCGCCGCCCTGCTGCCAGTCGTCGCCGGAGTCGCCGAAGACGGCGTCCTCACCCTGGCCGGCGATCGAGAAGTCGTCCCCCGCGCCGGCGAAGGTCTCGTTGATGTTGGCGCCGCCGTTGGTGAAGTCGTTGCCGTCCCCCGACATGATGATGTCGAGGCCCGGGCCCCCGTCGATGGCGTCGTCGCCGGGACCGCCCTTGGGGATGTCGTCGCCGGCGTTGTCGGTGATGACGTCGTCGCCCTCACCGCCCAGCGCGATGTCGGCGCCGTCGTCCCCCTCGATGACGTCCGCGCCGGGGCCGCCCCAGAAGGTGTCGTTGTCGACGCCCCCCCACATGCGGTCGACGGCGTCGGTGCCGTTGTAGACCGACTGGGCGTTGATCCCGGACGGGTCGATGCTGTTGCGGGGCCGGTAGCGCACGGTGGCGTCCGGCATCCGCAGGAGCAGCCGGTTCTCGTCGCATTCCGACCGCGTGTCGTCCTCCACCGAGCCGGGCCCGGTCAGGAAGGAGCCCGGCGATGCCGGGAAGGTGAGGCGCCCGAGCTCGAACTTGCAGTCGGCCGTGGCGAAGGGGTCGGCCTTGAGGGTGTGGGCGTCGGTGTTGCGCATGACCAGCTCGGCGAACGAGTTTCCCTCGAGCTGGGCCCGCAGGTTCATGCCGGGGGTGCGCGCGAGGTAGTACAGGCGGTCACCGTTCTGCAGGTCGGTGAGCTGCTTCTCGAAGACGTAGTTGAAGGTCGAGCCGAGCAGGCCGCCGAACAGGTTGGTGCGCTCGGCCAGGCCGCCCACCCACAGGTCGATGTCGTCGACCCCGGTGCGGGAGGCGGTGCCGTCGTTGGCCCACGCGCCGGTCGAGTACATGAAGTCGGCCGCGTCGGCGGGCGGCACCTCGCCGAGCGCCGGGTCGACGATCAGCTTGGCCGCGGCGCGCCTGGCGGCGACCGTGGTCTCGCTGAGGATGGTCGGGTGGCGCCCGTACGCGGCCACGAAGTTGTTGGTCGCCGCGAAGATCTGGCGGCGCACGTCGTTCAGCCTGGGGATGCCCTCGCTGCGGGCACGGGTCATGTTCAGGGTGGCCAGGTCCAGCGGCAGCCCGAGCAGCCGGCTGCGCAGCGTCTCGGCGACGAACTCGTCGAGCTCGTTGCCGGTCTGGTCGGACATCCCCATGAAGATCGACCCCGCCGCCTGCTGGGAGGTCAGGGGTCCGGCGCTGCCGCCGTCGGTGTAGGAGGTGGGGTTCAGGAAGCCGTCGAAGAGCGGGATGTCGTTGACCGACCCGTCGGCGTTCACCCGCGCGATGGTGTCGGTGAGCATCGAGTGACCGAAGCGGTAGACCGCGTGCGCGAACTCGGCGGTGATCGCCGGGTCGAGGTCGGTCTGGTTGAACGCGAACGGCTGGAACGGGTTGATGGCCGGCTGCACCTTGCGCGCGAACTCCTCGAACACCAGGTGCTGGTACTCCATCTCGGTCACGAAGCGGGCGGCCTGGAAGAGGCGCTCGCCGTTCCAGGTGCCGTCGGCGTCACTCGCCCCGAGGGTGGTCTGCCAGTCGGCGAGCGAGGTGATGCCCGAGGTGTCGGCGAGCAGGACGCGCTTGATGTCGTCCACCAGGCGGTCGTGCTCGGAGTGGAAGATCTGATGGATGGCCGTGAGGCCGATGTTCTCGTTCACCCGCCCGTCGCCCGCGATGAAGTGGGCGTCGAGCAGCTCGTCGTCGTAGGTGCCGGCCGGCGAGGGGGTGTCGAGGCTGCCGCCGGCCACGGTGTCGGCGTCGGGGCCGCCCGGGGTCGGCGCCGCGCTGTGGGCGATGTCGTTGAGGAAGGCGATGCCGATGCGGCGCACGTCGGCGGGCGGCGGCACCGGGTCGGCCAGGTCACCCTCGACCAGGCCGGTCTCGGTCACGTACTGGGCCAGTCCGTTCGGGCCCGGGATGAAGCGCCCGTAGGGGTCGGCGGCGATCATCGGGATGTCGCCCACGTCGGCGTCGGACAGCCGCAGGCCGAGGCGGTCGGCCGCCTGGGCCTTGGTGATCGCCCAGGTCGCCATGCCGCCGTCGGGCTGGCGCAGCAGCTTCCCGGTGGACACCGGGTGGCCCGCGCTGTTCATCTGGTACTCGCGCACGAAGACCTGGTGGGACGGGTGCGAGGTGTAGGTCTGGCTCTGGTCGACGAACGGCGTGTCGGTGTTGATCTGCTCGTGCACGTCGTCGGCGGTGCCGAGCCGGCCGTCGGGCCCGGGCCGGTTGGTGCCGCGGGTCAGCACCATGAAGTTGGTCGGGCCTCCCGGCACGAAGAGCGGGTCGTCGGGCTTCAGCGGGACGAAGACCGTGCCGCTGCCGCCGTTGGTGATCTTGTCCAGGCCATGGTCGAAGAACTGGCCGAACAGCGTGAACAGGGAGTTGTAGGGGGGCGAGAGCCCGACGTCGGTGGTGACGTTGGGGATGAAGAGCGTCTCCCCCGAGGGCACGCATCCGGGAGTGGGGTCACTCGTGCAGGGCACCACGCCCTCGTTCCCCTGGCTGCGCACCGGGTTGGCGGCGGCGGCGACCGCCGCCGGGTTGCGGTCGGTCTGGTCGACGATCAGGTTGCTGATCATCCGCGGGGCCGAGTCGAAGACCGATCCTGAGGTCTGGGCGTAGGAGGTCGGGTGGGACGGACCGAACTCCGGCGGGGAGTCCTCAGCCGGCGAGAAGACGGGGCTCGTCAGCCGCGGGAAGACCCGGCTCGATGATCCGTAGTGCTCCTGGCCGGGCTGCAGGTTGTTGCAGGTGCCGTCCACGGTGCGCAGGCCCTCGGAGATGAGCGGGCTGGCGATCTGATCGGGCCCGTCGCCCACCAGCGCCCCGCAGGGGCCGGTGGCGGACGTCGTGGCGACCACGTGGTGCTCGGCGATCTTGATCTGCCTGAGGATGTGCTTGAGATCGGAGGGCGTGATGGTGAAGCCCTGGCCGACGGTCGGGGCCGCGACCGCTGGACGCACGCCGGCGGCGGCGAGCGCCGTGACGGCGACGAAGGCGGCGAGGGCCAGCAGGGTCAGGATCCGCCGCACGGCTCCGGGGTCGGGGCGCGGTCCGGTGGGGATGGGAGGGTGGTGCATGTGGGGTCGTCTCCCTGGTGGGGGCCGGGGGGCACCACCGGCCGGGACGGATGCACCGTGGAGCGTCCTCCGGCGCCGTGGACGGGCGGAAGCGCGGTTTCACCCCCTCACCGGGGCAGATCGCGCAGGCGATGTGCGCGATCGCGCACATCCGCACTGGACCGTGGTCCTGGCCCGTCCAGGACGGAGGTCCGGGTTTTCCCGACGTGTCAGACCGGCTCTGGCAGGTTGACTCCCGCGCCGGATGGGCGATATACGACGTTCAGCGGTCTCGGTTTTTCCCCATTCGCGCGACCCCGGCGTCCCGCCGGGACCAGCCGCCGAAGCGCGCGAAGGAGGTGAGGCATGGAGTCCAGCCAGTCGGTCGTCGCCCGGACCCGCTCCGTCGCCGGAACGCTGGCCACCGGAGCCCTCGCGGCGGGCGCGCTCGCGGCAGACATCCCGGTCGGCGAGGCGATGGCCGCGACGACCGCCGCGATGGCGGCCGCGCGGGAGGAACGGGAGCGGATCCTGCGCTGGGTGCACGACTCGGCGCTCCAGGCGCTGGAGTACATCGCCAGCCAGGGCCGCACGCCGCGCAAGCAGGCCGACTTCGAGGACCTCGCCCGGGTGGCCGACACGGCCGCCCGGGAGCTGCGCCGCTTCATGCGCGACCACGACGACCCGGTGCCGTGCGGATCCCTCGCCCACGGGGTACGGGAGGTGGTCGACGAGGCGCGCCCCCTGGCGGACCACCGCATCGACCTCACCCGGGGCATCGCCGACGGCTCGGTTGCGGGGCCCCCACTCGCCGCGCTGCTCGGCGCGCTGCGCGAGACCCTGGCGAACGCCCGCAAGCACTCGGGCGCACGCCGGGTGAGCGTCTACCTCGAGGAGGAGGCGGGGTGCGCGTCGATCACCGTCCGGGACGACGGAGGCGGAGCGACGTGCCGGGAGATCCACGCGGGGTTCGGCATCCGCGAGTGCATCGTGGAGCGGATGCAGGCCGCACGTGGCTGGGCCCTGCTCGAGCGGGCGCCGGACGGCGGGCTGGTGGTCCGGCTGGGCGTGGGAGCCGACGCCCGGTGCACTCGATGAGGATCTCGGTGCTGATCGCCGACGACTATCCGATGCTCCGGACCGGGCTTGCGGCGTCGCTGGCCGCCGACCCGGGCATCGACGTGGTCGGGCAGGCCGCCGACGGCGAGGAGGCCATCGCGCTCGCCCGGGCGCTCCGGCCTGACGTGCTCGTGCTCGACCTGTTCATGCCCCAGGTCGGCGGCATCGAGGTCCTGGAGCGGCTGACCGCCGAGGGGCTGCCCACGCGGACGATCGTGCTGACCGCGAGCGAGCAGATGGACGTGCTGATCGAGGCGCTCGGCGCCGGGGCGGCCGGCTACCTGACCAAGCGGGCCAGCGGCGAGGAGGTGCGGCAGGCCGTCATCCTCGTGCATGGCGGAGGATCGGTCATCACCCCCTCGATGGCCGGCTCGTTGCTGCGCCATTTCCGTGGAGGTCCGGGCCCCCACGGGCCCGGCTCGCCCCCGCTCCTGACCGCCGAGGAGCGGGAGCTGCTCAGGCTGATCGCGCAGGGGTGGACCGACCGGGAGATCGGCGCGGCGCTCTACATCTCGGCTCGCACGGTCCAGAACCGCCTCGGGCGCATCCGCGAGAAGACGGGGATGCGGCGCCGGTCGGAACTGGCGAGCTGGGCCGCGGAGCACGCCCGCGCCTGACCGGTCGCGTCGCCCCGCACGGGCGGGGCGCTCTCCCCGGTCAACCCGGGGCCGGAGGGCGGGCGCCCCGGCGAGGACGCCCGCCCTCCGGCACCTCACATGATCCCGGGGCGCGGACCGTCGTTGCGGCGGCTGAGCCCCGCGCGGCGCACCAGCGCCCAGCCGGCGGGCAGCAGGACGGCCACGGCGATCAGCTTGACCAGGTCCCCCAGCAGGAAGGGCTCCACGCCGAACTCATAGGCGTTGGCCCAGCCGAAGGCGCCCTCGCCGGGGACCACGGTGGAGGCCGCGAGCCAGGGCACGCCGACGGCGTAGATGATGATGTTGCCGATCAGCAGCACGCTGATCATCGTGAGCAGGCGGCGGTCGGCCCCGCGGTCGGCGAACCAGCCGACCAGGGCGGCGGCCAGGATGAAGCCGATGATGTAGCCGCCGCTCGGCGACATGGCCTCGCCCCAGCCGCCGTCGCCGTCGCTGAAGACGGGCGCCCCGAGGGCCCCGAGGGCCCAGTAGGCGAGGAGGGCCACGCCGGCCCGCCAGAAGCCGAGCAGGCCGCCGACCAGGAGGACGGCGAAGGTCTGGCCCGTGAGCGGCACCGGGAACCACGGGATCGTGATCTGCGCGCAGGCGGCCACCAGGCCGACGGCGGACACGATGAGGACCAGGTCACGGGCGATCGCCATCTGGCGCTCGCGCACCGGCGGCATGACGCTGTCGATGAGCGTCCCGTACCGGGGAAGCTGCATTGGGTCGGCCCTCCTCGGGTGTCGTTCGCCGGGCCGGCGGCCCGTCTCGTCCCGGCAACTCTATGTGAGCCGTGACGCCCGCCGCCGTGCCGCCGGCGGCGTGGCCCCGGCCGGCGCGCGGGCGGCCGGCAGGGCGAGCAGCCAGAGGCTCGCAAGGCCCGCCCACTCCCCGTAGGGCCGAAGCAGCGCGGCGGTCTCGGCCGCCTCGACCGGCGCGCCGCCGCGCATCCGGCTGAGCAGCCGCACGAGCCCCAGGTCACCGACGAGCCCCTGGTCGTAGCGGCCGAGGCCGAACAGCGAGACCACGCCGGCCGACCATGGCCCCATGTCGCGCTCGGCCGCGATGCGGGCCGCCGCCCGGTCGCCCGGCAGGGCGTGCAGGGCCTCCGGATCGCGGTCCCGGGTCATGCGCACCACGGCCGCCGCCCGCCGGGCGGCCAGCCCGGCCGCGACCATCTGCGCGGGGGCGAGCGCCCCGAGCTCGCCGGCCTCCGGGGGCAGGCGCAGGCCGGCGTGGGCGGGGGCGCACCGGGCCACGATCGCCCGGTGGGTCCGCGCCGCCGCGCCCCCCGACACGAGCTGCCCGCAGGCCGCCTCCAGGATGGCCTGGGCGACCGTCCCGAGCCGGGCGGGGCGCAGCCCGGGCGTGCGCCGGGCGACCGCAGCCAGCAGCGGGTCGCGCGCAGCCCGGCGGGCGAACGGCGCGTGGTCGACGTCGGTGGCCAGCAGGAAGCGCAGCCGGTCCACCGCGGCGTCCGGATGGGCCGCATCGATGGCGACCTCCAGGTCGCCATCGGCGCGCTGCCGGACCCGCGCCAGCGCGGGGGCGCCGCCCGCGCGGAACGCGATGCGGAGGAGCCCGTCGTTCATGCGGCGGGTCCCGCCGCCGCCCCACACCGAGGCCCGCAGGTCGTAGGGCGGGCAGGGCCGCACGAGCAGGGCCCGCGCGCTCACGCGGCGGACCGGCCGGCCGGGCAGAGGTCGAGGAGCACGCACTCCCGGCAGCGCGGCGCCCGCGCCCGGCAGACCGCCCGCCCGTGGTCGATCAGCCGCATGTGCGTCGCGTAGACCTCCGGCGCCGGCACCCAGGCCGAGAGGCGGGCCTGGGTGCGGGCGGCGTCCGTGCCCGGCGGGACGACCCGCAGCCGCAGCGCGATCCGGTGGACGTGGGTGTCCACCGGGAGCACCGGCAGCCCGAAGGCGAAGCACAGCACGCAGGCCGCGGTCTTGGGACCGACCCCGGGCAGGCCGGTGAGGTGGGCCATGCCCTCCTCCGGGGGCAGGTCGCCGAGCCATTCCAGGTCGGCCGGCCGGGGTCCGGCGGCCAGCGCGTCGAGCACCGCCTGGATGCGCGGCCCCTTGAGCTCCGCGAGCCCGCCGCGGCGGATGGCGGCCACGACCTCGGCGCGCGGCGCGGCGCGCACCGCCTCCCAGTCGCCGAACCGCGCGCGCAGGGCGGCGAAGGCCCGGTGCTGATTGGCGTCGGAGGTGTTCTGGCTCAGGATCGTGGTCACCAGCTCGTCCACCGGGGGGCGGCGGCGGGCCCAGGGCCGGGGGCCCCACGCCCCGGCGAGCCGGTGGACGACCTCGGCGAGGTGGGCACGGGTGCCGGGCCGCGGGCGCACCCCTCCGAGGGTAGGGCGTGAACGGCGTGTCACACACCGCCCCACCGCCGCGGCCGGCCCGGTCCGGGCGTACACTCGCGGCGATGGAGGCGGCCCGCAAGCACTTCCGCGACGAGATCGACCACCTCCGCCAGGGGCTGGTCGAGATGGCCAGCGTGGTCGTCGGGCAGGTCGAGCGGGCCGTGGACGCCTGGGAGCGGCGGGACGTCGCCCAGGCCGCCCAGGTGGTCTTCGACGACGACCTGGTCGACGAGCGCTGTGCCGCGCTGGACCGCGAGGTCTTCGAGATCCAGCTCCTGGAGGCCCCCGTGGCCGGCGACCTGCGCCTGCTGCACGTGGGGCTCATCACCGCGGTCGCCCTGGAGCGGGTCGGCGACCTGGCCACCGCGATCGCCCGGCGGGTGCGCGAGCTGCCCGGCGCGGGCGACGTGGGCGAGGTGCGCTCGCTCATCCAGCGCATGGGACCGCGGGCGGTCGGAGCGCTCACCGAGTCGGTCCAGGCGCTCGCGCGCAACGACGTCGAGCTGGCCGACCAGGCGGTCGAGAACGCCCGGCGCGTGCAGGGGATGCTCGACCAGGTGCTCATGGCCGTGAGCGAGGCGCCGGCCCAGGGTCAGACCGACCACACCTGGCTCGCCAGCGCGGTGCTGGTCAGCCGGCACCTGGAGCGGGTGGCGAACAACGCGGCCGAGATCGGCGGGCGGGTGCGCTTCCTGGTGACCGGCGAGATGCCGGCCGAGCTCCCCGCGTAGCGCGCCCGCACCCCCGGCCGCGCCGCGGGCGCGTGCGATAGCGTCCCGCCCCGTGAGCGCCCCCACCCGACTCGAGCGTGCGCTGGCCGAGGGCCGGTTCGCGGTCACCAGCGAGCTCGGCCCGCCCAAGCACTCGGGCGCCGAGGCCGTCGCCGAGAAGGCCCGCATCCTCGGGCCGGTCTGCGACGCGGTCAACGTGACCGACAACCAGACGGCGCAGTCGCGCATGTCCCCCATCGCGGCCGGGCGGATCGCCCTGGAGCACGGAGCCGAGCCGGTCATGCAGATGACCGTGCGCGATCGCAACCGCATGGCGCTCACCAGCGACCTGCTGGGGGCGTCGGCGCTCGGCATCCACAACACGCTCTCGATGTCCGGCGACCCGATGAAGATCGGCAACCACCCGGACGCGGCCACCGTCGGCGACCTCGACACGCTCGGTCTGCTCCGGCTCCAGCGCTCGCTGCGCGAGGGCCGGTTCATGAACGACGCAGGGGAGCCGCTGGCCGGGGAGGCGCCGCACCTGGTCATCGGGGCCACCGCCCACCCGGCCGCCGCCGACCCGGATGCCGAGATCGCCCGCATCCGCGAGAAGATGCTCGCGGGCGCCGACTTCTTCCAGACCCAGCTCGTCTACGAGCCCGAGCGGGTGGCGGCGTTCATCGACCGCCTGAAGGCCGCGGACCTCCCGTCCTGGCCCAGGCTCCTGATCGGGGTGGGCCCGTTCAAGCATCTGCGGATGGCGATGCACATCCGCGACAAGGTGTGGGGGGTCGACGTGCCCGAGGCCCTCATCGCCCGCATGGAGGGCGCCGCCGACGAGGCGGAGGAGGGCAAGCGCATCTGCGTGGAGGTCATCCAGGGCCTGCGCGAGATCGACGGCGTGGCCGGCTGCCACGTCATGGCGATCGCCTGGGAGGAGGTCGTGCCCGAGCTGCTCGAGCGCGCCGGCCTCGCCCCCGCCCACCGGGGCTGAACTAGAGCGACTCCAGGTAGGCCACCAGGTCGGCCCGCTCCCCCGCCGTCAGGTTGAGCGGCGCGATGGCCGAGTTGGCGTTGTAGAAGCTCACGACGGCCGCCAGGCTGGGCAGCACCCCGTTGTGCATGTACGGCGCGCTGTCGGCGATGCCGAGCAGCGTCGGCGTGTTGAACCCGCAGGTGAGCAGGTCCTGCGCGAGCAGGACCCCGTCCGGCGGCGGGCTGGTCCCCGGGGTGCCGCACACCAGGCCGGCGCCGGCCGGGCCGGCGAGCTGGGGGTCGGCGGCGCCGGGATCGGTGTCGCTCGCGCCCTTGCGCGGCACGAAGACGTTGTGGATCCGGTTGTCGGTGAGCTCCGGGCCGAAGTGGCACCCCACGCACCCGGCCTTGCCCTGGAAGAGCTCCTCGCCGCGGATCGCGGCGGCGCTCATCGTGCCGCGCGCGAACGTCCCCTCCGGCGCGTCGAGGGTCCGGAGATAGGCCACGATCGCGGCCGTCTGGTCGGCGGTCACCGACGGCGCCTGGGTGGCGCCATCGGCGAAGTGGTTGGTGATGGTCTGGGCGACGGTCTCCGCGAGGGTCGCCGTGCGGCCGTCCCAGAAGTACGGGGCGGTCCGGTCCACCCGCCACAGCGTCGGCGGGTCCCGGTCACCGGTGAAGGCATCGCCCGGGGGCTCGTGGGGGGTGAGCCCGAGATCGGAGTTGGCCCCGCCGTCGGTGTGGCAGCCCTGGCACGACTCACCCATCTTCGCGACGGTGGTCGAGCGGAACAGGCGCCGGCCCTCGGCGACCAGCCCGGCCTCGGGCCGCCCGGTGGTGATCGCCTCGACCGCGTTCAGGATCGCCGCACGCTCGCCGGCCGACCACTCGACCGGCGCGTGCGGGGCGCCCGAGGCCGCGGGCGCCCCCGGTGCCCCGGTCCCCCCGGGCCGGGCCACGAGCACCACGGCGATCGCGGCGACCGCGAGCGCCGCGAGCACGGCGACGATGCGGCCGTGCCTCATCGGCCCCCTCCCGGCAGGCGGCGGGCCCCGGCGGGCAGCAGGCCGCACGGGTCGGACGGGTACGGTGCGACCCGGCTGCGGAACACCGGGCTCGGGGCGTGGCAGAGCGCGAACACCTCGGCGAAGTCGCCGGCCCCCGAGGCGTAGTCGTCGCCGCCGGCCGGCCACCAGCGCGCGCCCGGCGCCCCCCGGCGGGCGAGGTAGGCACGCCGGTCGCCGTCGCGCATCCTCCGGTGGTCGTAGGCGTGACCCACCTCGTGGGCCAGGTCGTGGGCGACCACGTGCGGGAGGTCCCCCGCCCGCGGGCGAAGGACGATCACCCGGCGGCGGAGGTCGGTGGAGGCCCGGACCCGGGGGTCGGGCGCGCCGACCCGGACCACGAAGCCGAGCGCGGCCGGATCGGGGCCCACCAGGGCGCGGGCGCGTGCGGTCACCTCACCCGCCCCGGGCGCAGGCCCGGCCACGGCGGCGGCGGCCAGCACGGCGGCGATCGCCATCACCGGGCCGCCACCTGGATGGCCACCACGCGCCCGCGGACCATCCGGTACGCCACCGTCGCGCGGGCGGCCCCGGCGCGGCGGGCCACCGCGACGGTCGCCGTCCGGGGGCGGGCGGTGAGGGCCCGCGGGGCGGGCATCAGGCCGAGGGTGCGCCCGATCCCGGTCAGCGCGCGCCCGCCGAGGCCCGCCCGCACCGAGCGCCCGGCCCGCATGGTGAGGGTCACCCCGCCGGCGAACCGCAGCGTGGCGCCACCGGTCGCGGGCCCCAGGCAGGCCTGGGCCTGGGCCGCGGTGAGCCCCAAGAGCGGCAGCCGGCCGGACCCCGGGCCGCCGAGGGCGCGCACGGGCGACGGGCACGCCGGGGCGGCCGGCGGTGGCGGCGGCGCGGCCGGGGGCGGCGCCTGGGCCTGGACCGGCGGCGGCGCGGGCGCGGGCGACGGCGCCGCGGCGGGCGGCGGCGGGGGTGGCGGCGGCGGGGCCGGCGGGCCCGGGCCGGGCGGTGGCGGCGGGGGTGGG
>JALOLS010000105.1 GCA_025455865.1 Thermoleophilia bacterium | reverse complement strand
CAGCGGACCCTGGCGCGCCTGCGCTACCTGCCCGCCGGCGCGGTGACCGGGCGCGACGACTACCGCACCCAGCAGGCGGTCATGGCGTTCCAGGCCTGGCAGGGCATCGGGCGCGACGGCGTCGTCGGTCCGCAGACGCTCCGCGCGCTGCGGAGCGCCGAGCCGCCGGCGCCCCGGGAGGCCACCCGGGGGCCGCGGATCGAGGTGTACCGCGACAAGGGCGTGGCGCTGCTCGTGCAGGGCGGGCGCGTGGTGCGGGCGATCCACGTCTCCACCGGGAAGCCGGGCTACGCCACCCCGGCCGGCACGTTCAACGTATACCGCAAGGCGCTCAAGGACTGGTCCTACCCCTTCCAGGTCTGGTTGCCCTACGCCAGCTACTTCACCGGGGGCATCGCCTTCCACGAGTACCCGGACGTCCCGGCGTTCCCGGCCTCGCACGGCTGCGTACGCGTGCCGGCGCCCGAGGCGCCCCTCGTCTACCGCTTCGCGCAGATGGGAACCCCCGTTGCCGTCTACTGACCGCCTCCGCCGGGCCGCCGTGGCCGTCGGCGTCCTCGCCGGGCTCATGTCCGGGGCCGGCGCCGCCCTGGCCGCCGGGACCAGCGTGGTGATCGCCGACAAGGGCTTCGCCGAGAGCCGGGTGGTCGCCCAGGTCTACGCCCAGGTGCTGCGGGCCGAGGGATTCACGGTGTCGATCCGCCCGCTTCAGAGCACCGCCCAGGCCGACGCGGCGGTGCGTGAGGGCGCCGTCGACATGTACCCGGAGTACACCGGCACCGCGCTCCTGGCCGTGCTCGGCCGGCGCCCGACCCCCGGGCGCGAGCGGGTCTGGCGCCTGGTGCGCGACGGCTACGCGGCCCGCGGCCTGGCCGCGCTCCCGCCGGCGCCGTTCAGCGACGAGAACGCGGTCGCCTGCACCCGGGCGGCCGTGCGGCGCGAGCGCCTGTCGACCATCTCCAGCCTCGGGCCGCGCGCGCCCCGCCTGGCCTACGCGGCCAACGCCGAGCACCTGACCCGCGCCGACGGCCTGCCGCTGCTCGCCCGGGCCTACGGCATCCGCTTCGGGCGGATCCTGACCACCCCGATCGACGCCCGCTACACGCCGCTGCGCCGTGGTCGCGCCCAGTGCGTCTACGCGTTCACGACCGACCCGCAGATCGCCCGGCTCGGCCTGGTGGTGCTGCGCGACGACCGCCGCGTCTTCCAGGTCACCCCCTACCAGGGCTTCCCGGTGGTCAGCCGGGCCTACCTCGACACCGCGCCGGCGGCGTTCGTGCCCGCGGTGGACCGGGCCAGCGCCCTGCTCGACCAGGCGACCGTGGCCCGCCTGAACGCCCGGGTGGTGCTGGACGGCGTGGCGCCGGCGGACGCCGCCGCCGACCTGCTGCGCGAGCGGGGCGTGACGCCCGGCTGACGACAGGCGGGCGACGCACCCGCGACAGCTTGATGACACGGGCGGCGTCCGGCTTGAGGATTCAGAAGGTTCTCCGATGTCTCATGCCGCTCCTCGGTCGCTTCTCGCTTCTCACGGTGGCTCCGAGCCGGTAGTCACCCGGTCACTAGGTTCCCCGTCCACCCATCGCCCGGAACGGATCCGCAGTGACCTCGCCTGACCACCGAATCGCCCTCGCTCTCTCCGTGACCGCGGCCGCCCTCGGCCTGGGGGTCGCCGTCGCCGGCACGGCCGGCGCCGCCGTGCGCACCGGCACGCCGCGCCCCGACGCCCTCCGGGGCACGCCGGGGGCCGACACCCTGACCGGCCGGGGCGGCGCCGACCGGCTCGTCGGCGGGCCCGGCCGCGACCGGCTGAACGGGGGGCCGGGCAACGACACGATCGACGCGCGCGACGGCCGCCCGGGCGACACGGTGAACTGCGGCCCCGGGGTGGACACCGCCCGGGTGGACCGGGGCGACCGGACGATCGCCTGCGAGCGGGTCGTCGGGGCGGCCGGCGGGGCGGCCGGCGGGGTCGCCGGGGCGCTGGCGGGGGCCGTGGAGGGGGAGCCCGGGGCCGACAGCGAGTACGCGGTCCGGTTCGGGATCGGCACCCCGAACACCGGCTCGCGCGGCGACGACACCTGGGACAACTACGTGGGCCTGTTCGGCCGCGACCAGACCTACACCTGCAGCCCGGGGGTGGTCGCGCCGGGCATCCCCGTGTGTGTCGAGAACCCGGCCGCCCGCCACGCGCTCGAGAGCTTCAACCAGCGCACGCGGGTGCTGCTGGGCGGCGCGGCGGGCGGCGGCCTGGGCGGCTTCGGCGGGGCGGGCGAGTGCTTCGGCTTCGTCTCGACCAGCATCCTGTTCCGCAACGGCCAGCCCGACGACGCGTGGGGTCCCGACCGGCCGGTCACCCCCGAGGTGCTGCGGCAGGCCGGCGGGCTCTCGACCTTCACCGCCGAGGCGGCGGCCGCGACGCGTGACCCCGCCGTGCAGCAGCAGTACCGCGACTTCCGCGACACCATCCGCGAGCGGCAGCTCCTGCAGACGAGCTGGAGCTACCAGAGCTGGTGGGAGCAGTGGGCGCGCGAGGCGCGCGGCCTGGACTCGGCGACCCTCTACCGCATCCTCTCCGGGCCGGTCGGGCAGGGCAAGGTCGCGGCCATGAGCTTCTACTGGCCGGCTCCCGGCGGCGGGACCCAGGGCCATGCGGTGGCGGTGCGCAGCCTCACCGGCGGGCCCGGGGGCTTCCGGGCGGCCCTGTACGACCCGAACTCCCCCCGGTCGGCCGGGGCGGTGTTCGTGGTCGAGGGCAACCGCTGGTGGCTCGACTCCGATCCGCAGAACCTCTACCCCAAGCAGGGGACGGCGGTGCCGCTGGCCCGCCCGGACGGGTCGCCGACGGTGTTCGTGCTGGCCGAGAGCCAGATGATGCAGCGCAACCCGACCGCCTGGTGGACCGGCGACCTCAGGACCAGCCCGCATCCGTTCCTGGCCGGCTTCGGCAAGGCGCGTGAGCAGGCCACGCGGTCGCGCTCGGCCCCGAGCCAGGTCTACCTGCAGGTCACCGCGGGGCGCCTGGTGGGCATCGGGGGGCCCGGCGGCCGGCAGGCCTTCACGCCCGCGGGCGCGGTCAACGGCGACCCGGCGACCGGAATCCCGGGCGTCGTGGTCCGCGTGGGGTCCGAGGCCCCGCCGTCGGTGACCCTGCCCCGCGGCGGGCCCTACGTGGTCCGGCTCGCCCCCGAGGGGGGACGCGCGGTCCGGGCCACGGTCTGGGACCGGCGCGGCTTCAGCGTGGTGAGCACCCAGGCCGCCCCCGGGCAGGTCACCGAGATCACCGTCCAGGGCACCGCGTCGGGGGTCACCGCGACCCCGCCGCCGGGCGCCGACGCGCAGGTCGCGGTGGTACGCCGGCAGGCCGTCGGCCGCCTGCGCGCGGTCGAGACCGCGGTGCAGGGCGCCGACGGGTCCATCGGCGCCGGGATCGACGGCCGCGGGGTCGCGCGGCTGGTGGGCGGACGGGGCGACGGACCCCCGTCGGCCCGCATCTCGGTGATGGGCGCCGACGGCTACGGCCGCTCGGTGCGCGCCGAGGTGGGTGGCCTGGGCGGCGGGGAGCGCCTGGACCTCACGCCGTCGTGGGGCGACCTGGGGTCCGGGGTGGTCGCCGGGACCCGGGTCGGGCCGGCCGGCGCGAGCCCGGCCGGCGTCCGCACCAGGGCCCTGCGCCTGCGCTCGATCAAGGGCCTCGAGGTCGCCGCCGCCCCCGGGGCCGTGCGCTGGGCGGTCGACCTGCGCCGGCCGGCCCGGGTGACCGCGACGGTGACCCTCCGCCGCGCCGGCTGCGCCTGCGCCGGCACCACCCGGGTCGTGCGGGGCGCCCGCGGGCGCCTCGACCTCGGCCGCGGCCTCGCGCCCGGCCGCTGGCGGGTGGAGGTGGGCATCGCCGCCCAGGATCCGGACAACCCGTTCCTCATGCAGCGCCGGCAGGTCGTGCGCACCGTGACCGTGGGAGGCTCCCGATGACCCCTCGCACCTTCCGACGCGCGCTGCTGGGCGCCGCGGCCCTCGGGCTCGCCGCCGGCGCGGCCGGCGCCGCGGCCGCCCCCGCGGCGTTCGCGCCCCGCGTCTCGGTCAACGCCAACGGCGACATCGCCATCGCCGGCAACACCCTCCTCACCTGCCCGCCCGCCGTCGCGGGCTGCCTGGCCGGTCGCGAGGGCAGCGGCCCGGATCTGGACAACAACGACTTCGCCATGCAGTTCGTCGACGTCGACGCCGACCCGGCCACCAGCGCCTCCTCCCGGGCCGCGCTCGCCCTGCCGCCGGGCGCCGAGGTGCTCTCGGCCCTGCTCTACGTGGGGGTGGACGAGTCCGGCGACGTCACCCAGGCGCGCATCACCGCGCCGGGCGGCGCCCCGCAGGCGATCGGCGGCACCCTGGTGGGCTCGGTGCCCCCGGACGTGCAGGCGCGCTTCGACGTGACCGCCATCGTCCGGGCGGCCGGGGCCGGCACCTACACCGTGGGCACCTCCGCGGCGACCGCGGCGCAGGACAAGCATGCCGGCTGGGCGCTGGTGGTGACCTACCGCGACCCGGCGGCGCCGCTTCGCAACCTGACCGTCTTCGACGGCTTCCAGCGGGTCCAGAGCGGCAGCCCCCTCGCCATCCCCTTGAGCGGGTTCGTGACCCCGGCCGCCGGCCCGGTGCGCGCGCGGGTCGGGGTGGTCACCTACGAGGGCGACCTGGGCATCACCGGCGACTCGCTGCAGTTCGCCGGCAGCCCCCTCTCGGGCCCGCTCAACCCGGCGACCAACCCGTTCAACTCCACCGTCAGCGTGCTCGGCCAGCCCGCCGCCGGCCGGGATCCGGCCTACGCCAACACCTTCGGCACCGACGTCGACCTGTTCGCCGCGGACGGCCTGCTCGCGAACGGGGCCTCATCCGCCCAGGTCGGGCTGGGGAGCACCGGGGACGTCTACTACCCGGGCGTCGTGACCACCGCCATCGACCTGTTCGCGCCGGCCATCGCACTGTCGCTCGCGGGCGCCGACCTGGACGGCGGCGCGCTGGTGGCCGGCGACGTGATCGAGTACACCGCCACCGCGGCCAACACCGGCGGCGACACCGCCACCGGCCTGACCCACCCTCACGGCGTCGGTCTCGGCGTCCTTCGCCGGCCAGACGCTCGGGGTGGGCCAGACGGCCACCGCCACCGGCGCCGCGCTCGGCGTGGCCGCCCCCGCGGTGCCCCCGCCGCCGCCGGCGTCGCCGCAGGCCGCCTCCGCTCCGGGCCCGGCGCTGCTCCGGGTCGCCATCAGCGGCCCGCGGACGCTGCGCGGCGGCCGCACCGCGCGGGTGACCGTGCGCGTGGGCAACACCGGTCCGTCCGCCGGCCGCGATGTCCTGGTGCGGATCCTGGCGCCGCGGGGGGTCATGCCGGCGCCGATCCCCGGCGCCGGGCAGAACGCCGGGGGCCTGCGCGCCCGCCTGGCCGAGGGCGCGCTGGTGGCGCGCATCCCGGTGCTGCCCGCCGGCGCCGAGCGCACCGTCACGGTCGGCCTGCAGCCGCGCATCACCGCGAGGAACGGCGCGGCCGCGGTGCGCGCGTTCGCCGGCGGCCCGGACGCCCGGCCCGGGCAGGCCACGCTGCGCGCGCGGGTCGTGGGCGCCGGGTGCGCGCGGGTGTGCCTCATCGGGGGCCGGAGCCTGGTCGGGCGGTGATGTGAGAGCGATAGGGTGGGCGGCCATGCGCGCCGCCCGCCCGGTCCTCGCCGCGGCCGTCCTGTCGGTCGCCGCCGTCCCCGCCGTGGCCGAGGATCCCGCGGCCGCGCCGCCCGCGCCGCCCCCGGCGCCGGTCGGGGTGGTGCTCGCCGACGGGGCCCGGGTGGTCGACCGGGCCGACGTGGTCGCCGAGGTCGCCGCGCCGCCGGGCACGGCGGTGCTCGAGGTGGCCGCCGACCCCTCCTTCGCCGGGGCGGTGCGCGTGCCCGCCGCCGGGCGCATCCCGGTACGCCTGGCCCCCGGCGGCGACGGCGACCCCCGCGAGGTCTGGATCCGCGCCCTGGATGCGGCCGGCGCCCCCCTGGGGCTGCCCGGGCGCGACCGCGTGCGCCTCGACGACACCGCGCCGGTGGCCGCCGCCGCCGAGGTCACGGCGACCGCCCCGGTGGTGGTCTGCGCGCCCGGCGGCCCCGCGGTGGCCGGGACCTCGCGCGCCGCCGTGCCGCTGGAGGTGCGGGTGCGGGCCGCCGAGCGGGGGTCGGGGCCGGCGCTCGCCCAGGTGGCGGCCCGCCCGGACCCCGGGGCCCCCTGGCGCGCGGCCGGCGACCGCGCCCGGGTGGCGGCGCCCGCGGGCGGCCGGGTGTTCCTGCGCCTGCGCGACCGCCGGGGCAACACCTCGCCCTGGCGCGCGGCGGTCGTCCCGGCCGCGCCCGAGCGCGTGGCCGTCCCGGGCGACCTGCCCTTCACCGCGGCCCTCGAGTGCCCCGGCCCGCCTCCGGAGGCGCGCGCCGCGGCCGTCCGCGCGGCGTTCGCGGCGACCGGATGGGTGCCGGGCGACCGGGCCATCCTGCGGCCGCCCGGCTCGGCCCTGGACTGGACCTGGTACGCCGGCCAGGGCCTCCAGCTCAACTGGGTCCACGCGGGCACCCGCCTGAACGCCCGCCTCGCCCGGGAGCCCGCCCCGCGCTACCGCGAGGCGGTGAGCGAGATCCTCGCCCACTCGACGACCGACCGCGCGCCCGGCCGGGCCTTCCGGGTGAACGAGAACCGCTTCACCACCCCCGACGACGGGCAGCCTCCCCCGTGGCGCGACGCGATGGGGACCGGGGTGATCCTCGCGCTGCTGGTGCCCGCCATCGCCCCGGACGCGCCGGCCGGCGAGCGCGACCTGGCCCGGCGGGTGGCCGGCGAGTACCTGGCGACCTTCTCGGTCGGGCACGGGCGCGGCGGGGTCGTGTGGCGCGACGGCGGGCCGGGTGACTGGTACCTGGAGTACGCCTACCGCACCGGTGCACGGGTCCTGAACGGCTCGATGCAGGCCGTGGTCAGCCTGACCCGGTTCGCCCGGCAGGCCGACCGCCTGGCCCTCCGCGACCCGGCGTGGGCCCCCCTCGCGGCGCGGGCGCGGGAGCGGGCGCGGGCGGGGGCGACCGCGGTCGCCCGGTGGCTCCCGGCGTATGACCTCGGGGGCGGGGCGACCCGCTACAGCCTCACCAGCGGCCCGGCGCCCGAGCGGTACCGCCGCTACCACGTGGAGCTGCTGCGCCTGCTGGACGCCGTGCCCTGGCTCCCGCCGGGGCAGCGCGCGGTGTTCCGCCGCTACGCCGGGGCGTGGTCGTGAGGCCGGACCGGGTGATCCCCGCGCCGGCCGGGCAGACTTCGGCCATGAGGCGCGAACCCGGGGCGCCGCCCGCCGCCCGCGAGGCGGTCATCGACCTGCTGCCCGACCTCGTCGCGATGGCCGGGGCGATCCGCGACGCCGCCGGCGAGGTGGTCGACGTCGAGGTCCTCGACGCCAACGCCGCGGTCGCCGCCTTCCTCGGGCGGCCCGTGGGCGCGGTGATCGGCCGGCGGCTGGGGGAGCTGCTCCCGGAGCGCGCCGCCCGCCGCGTGGTCCGGCGGGTGCGCCGGGCGGTGAGCGGGGGCGTCGCGGTCGACCGGCTGGTGCGCCCCATCTCCCAGGGGCCGGGGGTGCCGCCGCTGCTGCGCGAGCGGATCATCGCGGTCGACGAGCGCCGGGCGATCTACCAGGCGACCCCGGTCGGGCCGTTCGAGGACACCCTCGCCGGTCAGGTCCTCGCCGCGGTCGGGACCGGCGTGCTGGTGCTCGCCGCCGGGGGGCGCGTGATGCTGTGCAACGACGCCGCGGCCGCCGTGCTCGGGGTCGACGCCGACGTGGCGGTCGACGCGCGGCTGGCCGACCTGGGGGTGACGCTGGTCGACGACGCCGGCGCGCCCCTCGCCCCCGGCCGCGCCCCCGGCGAGGCGTGCCTGCTGACCGGGGAGCCGCAGCGGGCGATGCAGCTCGGGGTGCGCCGCCCCGACGGCGACACGGTCTGGGTCGAGATGGGGGCGACGGCGCTCGGCTCCGGCCTCGCCGCGCCGGCCGCGGCCGTGGTCACGGTGATCGACGTCACCACCCGGCGGGCCGCCGAGCGGGAGCTCGAGGCCGGCCGCGAGCTGTTCCAGGCCCTGGTCGAGCACGTGCCCGACGCCGTCCTGCGCTTCGACCCCGACCTGCGGTTCGTCTACGCCAACCCGGCGGCGCGCCGGGCCATCGGGCGCCCGCTCGAGGCGATCGTCGGGCGGACCATGCGGGAGCTGGGCTACGGCACCCCGGAGCTCATCGCCCGGTGGGAGGCGAACCGGGCCGGGGCCGTGCGCCTGGGGGAGGAGCGCAGCGAGGCCTATCCGCTCCGGGTGCCCGGCCTCGGCGAGCGCTGGTTCTCGACCCGCCTGGTCCCCGAGCGCGGGCCGGGGGGCGAGGTGGCGTCGCTCCTGGTCATCGCCCGCGACGTCACCGACCAGCACCGGGAGGGGCTCGAGCAGGACGCCCTGCGGCGCGTGGCGACCGCCGTGGCCGGGGGGCAGGACGCCGAGGCGGTCTTCGCGATCGTCGCCGCCGAGTCCGCCCGCCTGATCGGGGGGGACGCCGCCGGGGTCACGCGCTTCCTGCCCGGCGGCCGCGGCCGGGTGGTGGGCGCCTGGTGCGAGGCCGACGTGGTGACCCTGGAGGTCGGCGACCTGGTGCGCCTGGACGACGAGGACCCGGCGGTGGCGCGCCTGCGCGACGGCCTGGGCGCACGTCTGGAGGACTCAGACCAGATCGCCGGCAGCGCCGGCGAGCAGCCCCTGCGGAGCGCGCTCTGGGCACCGGTGGTCGTCGGCCGCCGGGTCTGGGGCTTCCTCTCGCTCTCCCACCGCGACCCCGGCTTCTTCTCGGTCGACCACGAGGCCCGCCTGGCCCGCTTCGCCGACCTGGCCGCCCTGGCCGTCGCCGCCGACCGGGGGGGCGCCCCGGACGAGTCGTGGGGCGGCGACCACCTGCCCCTGCTGGCCCACCTGGTGCGGACCGGGCGCCTCTCGGACCGCGCCGCCGACCTGCTCACGCTCCGCTTCGGGCTGGACGGCGCCCCGCCGATGGCGCTGCCCGAGGCGGCCCAGGAGCTGCGCATGGACCCCTCCGAGGCCGAGCGGGATCTCGGGCGGGCGCTCAGGCGCCTGGCCGCGGCCATGCTGCACGCGGTGGACGACCTGGCCGACGCCGGCCCGGATTGAGACGGAGGTTCCCGCGCGACCCCGGCGGTCGCCCCGCCGCGGGGGCGCGGGCCGGCCGGGCTGCGCCGCCGGGCGCGTGCCCGTAGGATCCGCCCCCCGGCACCCCACGCCGGGGCCGTGCCGACCCACCCGGAAAAAGGGGAACCCGTTGCGCACCACCTCCGTCCGCGCGCTGGCCGCCTCGCTCGCCCTCGCCGCCGGCCTGGCGACCGCGTCCACCGCCGCGGCGATCACGGTGAAGGACATCCGCATCACCGACTCGCCGTCGCAGATCCAGTTCCGGGCCACGCTGGTCTCGCCGCCGACCGCCCGCACCTGCACGGCGCTCGTCGAGGCCGGCCTGTATCGCCGTGACCCCAACACCGGGAGCGGCGTGCGCCTGTTCAAGAAGATCGGCAACACCCGCATCAACGTCTGCCAGACCGGCCGGCGCGGGTTCACCCAGGGCACCCTGAACGGCCGCTTCCCGATGTTCAACATCCGCTCCGACGTCTACGCCCTCTGCCTGCGCGCGAAGCAGACGCTGCGCAACGGGCGCACCTCGGCGCACACCGAGTGCAAGGCCTTCACGCACAACGGGTGAGGTGACGGGCCGCGCGGGGCGGCGCCGGCCGCCCCGCGCCCCTACGTGCGGCCCGCCTCGGGCTCCCGGGGCGGGTCGCCGACCGTGGGCGCGATCTGCACCTCCGGCAGGTAGCGCCGGCTGATCGCGAGCTGCCGCTCGGCGGTCAGCTCGCCCCGCGCCCCCAGCCCGACGGCCAGGGCGACCACGCCGATCACCAGGTGTGCGACGTTCATGGGCGTGTTGGTCGCGAAGTAGTCCGACATCGTGCCGTCGAGCAGGAACCCGGCGACGGCCAGGGGCACGCCGAGCGCGCCGATGAGCAACAGGTAGCGCCGGGCGCCGCGGGGCGAGGCGCCCATCGCGATCCCTACCAGCCCGGCCACCAAGTGGACCGTGTTGGTGAGCGGGTTCACGGTCATGCCCAGGAACGTCACCACGGTGACGTTGGAGTAGAAGTCGAAGCCGGTGATCAGCAGCCCGAGCACGCCGTACATGAACAGCGTGTCGCTGATCAGGTGCGAGGTCGGCAGCACCAGCCGGCGCGCGGAGCGCACCGACCAGGCCGAGAGGGGCTCAGCCGCCGCCATACGCCCGCTGCCGGCGTCCGGTGTCCGGGGGGACCTCGCAGCCGGAGAACTCCCCCTGGATCTCGGCCGACGCCTCGGCGAGCGCCGCGTCGAGGCGCTCGACCCCGGCCTCGGGCGGGAGCGGGGCGTCCGGGTCGCCCGGGGCGAAGCGCAGGTCGTAGCGCACCAGCCTGACGGCGGCGGCGAGGTCGGCGCGGGCGGCGTCGACCAGGGCGCGCTCGGTGTCACCGGCGGGCGCCATGCCCGCGAGGATGGCCCGCTGGCGCTCCAGGTCGGCCAGGCGGGCCCGGAACACCGCCCGGCGCACGGCGGGCCGGGAGAGGTCGTCGGCGGCGCCGCCCGCGAAGGGCAGGCCGTTCAGCGCCTCGCCGGCCGCGGCCGCGTAGTTCTGGTCCTCCAGGTCGGCGGCCTGGATGGCGCAGGCAACGTCGGGCAGGTCCCGGACGCCCTCGCCCAGGCGGTCGCCGAGGGTGCCCCCGCACGCCGTGACCAGGAGCGCGGCGCCGACCAGGGCCGGCGCCGCGAGCAGCACGGGCGCGGGGGCGGCCAGGCCTACCCCCCGACCCGCTGGGGCAGCAGGCAGCCCGCCGGCGGGGTGTCGGTGGCCTGCGCGCCGCGGATGCGCGCCTTGAGCTTCTGGATGGCCGCGACGTAGCGCGCGGTCTGGCGGTCCTTCGTGTACTTGGCGTACACCGGCCGCATCCGCTGCAGGAACGCCCGCCGCCCGGACGCCGAGAGGTTCTGATAGCGCACGCCGGCGGTGCAGAGCCGGGTGGGGAACACGCTGGTGTCGGACAGCGTGCTGATCGAGAACGCGGGCAGGTCCCGCGCCGCGTCGCGCACGATCTGCTGCTGCGCCGGGGTGAGCCGGTCGAACGCCTGCTGGCCCATCACGACGACCGCCGGGAACGGGAACAGGTTCGCGACAACCATATTCGAGACGCCCGCCTCGTTGAACTTCTGGGCGAAGACCAGCGCGCTGTTGGCCTCCATGCCGTCCACCGTACCGGTCCGGAGCGACGTGAACACCTCGCCGAGCGGGAGCGGCGTGGGCGAGGTCCCGAGCGCGGCGAGCGCGTCCTTGAGGTGGGGTGACTCGACCGAGCGGATCTTCAGCCCGCGGAGCTGGGCGAGGGAGGTGATCTGACGCTTGAGCGCGAGCTGGCGCATGCCGCCCTCGAGGAAGCCGAGGCCCACCAGGCCCGCCCGCTGCGTGCCGTTGCGGAGCATCGACTGGGCGATGCCGCTGGAGTTGTTGATCACCCGCTGCTCGAGCTGGTAGGAGTCGATCAGGCCCGGCATCTGCAGCGCGATGAACGTCTTGATGTTCGCCGCGGGCCAGACCGCGGCCGAGACCGCGCCGCCCTCGACCACGCCGCCGCGGATGTCGTTGAGCAGCGCGATGTCGTTCGCCTGGGCGTAGCTCGGGAGGAGGTTGACCCGGATGTCGCCGCCCGAGCGCTCCTCCACGATGCGCTTGAACTGGGCGAGGGTCAGGCCGTAGGGGTGGACGGCGGTGGTCACGTAGCCGAACTTCAGCGTGACCGTCTCCTGCTGGCGCTGGCCGGCCGCCACCGAGACGGCGGCGAGCGCGGTCAGCGTTCCGGTCGTGCAGACGAGCGCCGCGGCCCACGCGGCGCGCCGGGGCGAGATCATGGGGTCCTCCGGGTCGGGACGGTCGACGGCCCCGGACGGGGCCGCGGGGACGCCGCAGGCGCGGCCAGGGCACGTTCGAGGCGGAACACCTCGGCGTCGAGGGCCAGGGCTCGCAGGAACCGGTCCCGGGCGTCGTGGAAGGCGTCCCACCCGGGGTGGGGCGGCGCGCCGGGGACGGCGTCGTGGCGGTCGTCCATGGAGGGCCTCCTGGTCGGGCGTCGTGGCCCGCGCACGGGCGGGCCGTGCCGGGGCCGCACCGTACGACCGGCGGCGCGAAGGGCGAAACCCGGGGAATCCCGGGTATTGACGCCGCGGCTGACCGGTATAGCGTCCCGCCCGAGGGCCCGGCCGCCGACGGCCGGGGTCACGGGGGTCGCGCCGATGCTGCTGGGGAGGGGCCGGGAGATGGCGGCGCTCGAGGGGATCCTCGAGCGGGCCCGTGCGGGCGCCGGGGCGACGGTGGTCGTGCGCGGCGAGCCGGGGGCGGGCAAGACGCGGATCGCCGACGAGCTGGCGGCCCGCTCGGGCGGCTTCCGGGTCCTGCGCGCCCGGGGCTGGCAGCTTGAGTCGGGCATGCCGTTCGCCGCCGTCGGCGACCTGGTGGAGCCGATCCGGGACGCCGCCGCCGGCCTTCCGCCCCCGGCCCGCGAGGCGCTGGCCGGCGCGCTCGGCCACGGCCCGCCCGTTCCGGCCGACCGGTTCGCCGTGTCGGGCGCGCTCACCGCGCTCCTGCGGGGCGCCGCCGCCCGCTCACCGCTGCTGGTGATCGTCGACGACGCCGACTGGCTCGACCTGGCGTCCTGCGACGCCCTGGCGTTCGCCTCGCGCCGGCTCGCCGGCGCCCCGGTCGTCTTCGTGGCCATGGTGGCGGGGCGTCGCCTGATCCCGCTGCTCGAGCACGCCGTCGAGATCCGCCTCGGCGGGCTCGGCGCCGCCGACGCCCTGGCCCTGGTCGGCGCGCGGACCCCCGCCCCGGTCGATCCCGCGGTGGCCGGGCGCCTGTGCGCCGCCACCGGGGGAAACCCGCTGGCGCTCGCCGAGGCCGCGGCCCGCCTGACCCCGGACGAGCTGGCCGGGCGCCACCCGCTTCCCGAGCCCCTCCCGCTCTCGCACGGGGTCGCCGCGGAGTTCGCCCGCCGCGCCGCCGCGCTGCCGCCCCCGGTCCGCCGCCTGCTGCTGCTCACCGCGGCGGCCGGCCCCCAGGCGGCCGCGGCCCTCCCCGCCGCCGCCCGGGCCGAGGGGCTCGACCTCGCCGCGCTGGAGGCGGCCGAGCGTGACGGGCTGGTCCGGCTCGGGCCCCCGGGCCCGTGCTTCGTCCACCCCCTGATGCGCTCCGCGGTCTACTTCGCCGCCGACCCCGGGGAGCGCCGCGCCGCCCACCGGGCCCTGGCCGCCGCGCTCGCCGCCGCCGGCGCCCCCGAGCTGGCCGCCTCGCACCTGGCCGACGCCGCGCTCGCCCCGGACGAGGACGCCGCCCGCGCCCTGGACATCGCCGCCCGCGCGGCGGAGTCGCGCAGCGCCTCCGGGGTCGCCGCGGTCGCCCACGAGCGCGCGGCCGCGCTCTCCCCCCACCCCGAGGACCGGGCCGCGCGGCTGCTCTCGGCCGCACGGGCCTGGATGCTGGCCGGGCGGCTCGAGCGGGCCGCCGGCCTGGCCGACGGGGCCGCGCTCGACGCGGGGCCGGGGCGGGTGCGCTTCGAGGCCCGCCGCACGGCCGGCCGGCTGGCCCTCCTGCGCGGGTCGGCCCGCACGGCCTCGGAGATCCTGCTGGCCGAGGCCGACGCGGCCGGGCAGCCGGACGCCCGGGTGGCGGCGCTGCTCGCCGAGGCGACCGTCGCCCTGATCGCCCAGGGGGCGTTCCGCGCCGCGCTCGCCACCGCCCGGCGTGCCGAGGCCGCCGCGGGCCGCGCCGGTGACGCGGGGGTGGCCCGCACCGCGCGGCTCGCGGTCGCGGTGGCCCTGCTGATGACCGGCCGCGGCCGCGAGGCCACCCCGATCCTGGTCGCCGGCGTCGCCGAGGCCGGCCACGTCGCCCCGGCGGCCGACGGTGACGCGGTGGCCGTGCTGGCCCTGCGCGCCCTGGTCTGGGCGGGCGAGACCGAGCGGGCCGAGCCGCTCCTGTCCTCGCGCATCGCCGCGCTGCGCGGCGCCGGGGCGCTCGGGCACCTGGGCCAGCCGCTCGCCGCGCAGCTCGAGATCGACCTGCGCACCGGGCGCTGGGGCGCCCTGGCCGGGCGGGCCGAGGAGGTGCTGGCGATCGGCCGGGACACCGGGCAGGGGCATCTGCTCTTCACCGCGCTGCGCGACCTGGCGACGGTGGCCGCCGCCCAGGGCCGCGAGGAGGACTGCCGCGCCCTGGTGGACGAGCTCACCCGCGTGTCCGGGAGCAGCGACCTGGCCTCACGCCTGGCGGTCCTGCGGGTGCTCGGCTTCCTCGACCTGGGCCTGGGGCGGGCCGCGCGGGCCGTGGGCCACCTGGAGGAGGCGGCCTGGATCGCCCGTGGCGGCTACGGGCTGCGCGAGCCGAACGTGGAGCGCTACGCCCCCGACCTGGTCGAGGCCTGCCTGCGCGCCGGGCACCCCGAGGCCGCCGCCCGCGAGCTCGCGGCGCTGGAGCGCGAGGCGCGGTGGTCGACCGCCGCATGGACCCACGGCGCGCTCGCCCGCTGCCGCGGCATGCTCGGCGCCGGGGGGGAGGCCGACGCCCACTTCGCCGAGGCGCTCGCCCGGCACGCCGAGGCCGGGGAGCCGTTCGAGCGGGCGCGCACCGAGCTCGCCATGGGCGAGCGCCGCCGCCGTCTGCGCCGCCGGGCCCGCGCGCGGGAGCCGCTCGAGTCGGCGCTGGCGACCTTCACGCGCCTGGGCGCCGCGCCCTGGGCGGACCGGGCGCGGGCCGAGCTCGCGGCCGCCGGGGCCGCGGGGGTCACGGCCGCGCCGCCCGTCCCCGCGGCGCCGGCGCCGGCCGCGGCGGGGGTGATGACCCCGCAGGAGCGGCGCCTGGCCCGGCTGGTCGCCTCCGGGGCGACCAACCGCGAGGTCGCGGCCAGCGTGCACCTGTCCACCAAGACGGTGGAGGAGCACCTCTCGCGGCTCT
>JALOLS010000174.1 GCA_025455865.1 Thermoleophilia bacterium | reverse complement strand
GCCCCGCCCGAGTCGGTCGGGAGGGCGTCGAGGGCCGATGGAGCCCCGCCGGCGGACCTGCTGGTCGTGGCGTCGCGCCTCGCGCTCGACCTGGTGGGGGGCCGAGGGCTGGTCGAGTGGGCCGGCCGGGCGCTCGAGGAGGGGTGCGGGCTCACCGCGGTCGCGGTCATGGCCGCCCTGACCCCGGCCGAGGCCGGCGACGCCCCCGGACTCCTCGCCGACGCGCTGGCCGAGGCCGGGGTGGAGGCGCCCACCGAGGCCACGGCGCTCACCCTGCTCGTGGACGACCTGCTGGACGTGCTCGCCGCCCGGGTCCGCGACCCGGGCCCGGACGACCTCGCGCTGCTGGAGCAGGTCTGGAGCCGCGACCCGGCACGCTGGCGGGCCTGCTTCGCGCTCACCGGGCTCGTGTGCGACTGGCACCTGCTCCCCGCCGACGCGCCCGCCGGGGAGCGGGATGCCCTTCGCGCGGCGCTGGCCGGCGAGGCCACGGCCATCCGGACCGGCTGAGCGCCGGGCCGCGGCTCAGGCCGCGAGGAACTCCGCGATCATCGGCTCCACCACCGCGGGCGCCTCGCGGTGGGGCCAGTGGCCGACGCCGGGGATCACCTCCCGGCGGTAGGGGCCGGTGAAGTACCGCTCCTGCCCCTCGCTGACCGACGGGGCGATGCAGCCGTCGTCGGCCCCGACGATGAGGAGCGCGGGCACCGGGACCGGCTCGGCCCAGGCGGCGGCGACCTCGGCGAGCGCGGGGTCGCGCCGGCCCGCGAGCAGCGCGGCCCGGTAGTAGCCGAGCGCCGCGGGGATCACGCCGGGGAGCGCCAGGGTGCGCTTCACCGCCTCCCACTCCTCGGGGAGCATCGCCCCGCCGGGCGACCACTCGGCCACCAGGCGGTCGAGGAAGGCCATCCCGTCGTCGGCCACCACCCGCTCGGCGAAGCCCTCGGCCAGGAAGAGGAACTCATACCACGAGCGCCGGAGCTGACCGGGGTCGCGCCGGAGCGCGGTGGCGAAGGCGCGGGCGTGGGGCATCGCGACGGACACCACCCGCTCCACCCGCGCGGGTGCCCATTGCGCCGCGTGCAGGGCGGCGACCCCGCCCCAGTCGTGGCCGACCAGGCGGACCGGCCGGCCGGGGGCGAGCGCGTCGGCCAGGTCGAGCGCGTCCCGGGCCAGGGCGGCCGGCTCGAACCCGGGCGCGTCCACCGTGGAGGGGGCGTAGCCGCGCATGAAGGGCGCGACCGCGCGGAACCCGGCCCCGGCCAGGTGCTCGACCAGCGGCCGGAGCGTGGGCGCGTGGTCCGGGAAGCCGTGCAGGCAGAGCACCAGCGGCCCGTCGCCGGCCGCGAGCCAGTGGAGGCGCACGGCGCCGAGGTCGGTCGACCCCGGCGCCAGCCCCGCCGTCATCAGCCCAGGTGCTCGGAGATGTTGTACCGGGCGAACCGGGCGTTGATGGCCGCCCAGTCCAGGTTGGCCATGAAGGCGTCGATGTACTTCGGCCGCGCGGTGGAGAAGTCGCGGATGTAGGAGTGCTCGTAGACGTCGAGGGCGATGATCGGGGTCGCGTCCCAGACCGGGAAGGTGTCCTGGGCGTCGCCGATGTAGACATCCAGGCGCTTCCAGGTCCAGTCGAAGGCGACCCAGGCCCAGCCGCGGCCGGCCATGCCGGCGGCCTTGAGCTCGGCCTTCATGTTCTCGACCGACCCGAGGTCGCGCTCGATGAGCGAGCCGAACTCGGCGGAGGGCTCACCGCCGCCGGGGCCGAGGTTGTCGAAGTAGACCTCGTGGTTCTTCACGCCCCCGATGGCGAAGGTGAGCTGGGAGCGCAGGCCGCGGTACTCGGAGTAGATCTGGTTGGCGGCGCCGCGGTCGGCGGCCTCCAGCTTGCCCATGATCTCGTTGTACTTGTTGACGTAGGCCTGGTAGAGGCCCCAGTGGGCCTCGACGGACTCGGGCGAGATGCCGTCGAGCTGCAGGATCTTGTCCGGCTTGGGCATCGCCTCGATCTGGTGCGCCACGCGCGGGGCCTCCTGGTCTGGGTGATCGCGGGGGCCGACCGGCCCTGGGCGCACGGTACCAGCGGCCCCGCCGCCGACCCCGGCCGACCCGCTCCCCGCACGGCGCTCGGTGCGGGAACGAACGGTCGTGCGCGGCCGCCGGCGGCAGGAGGAGCCCGGGCGCCGACGAATGGCCTCGGGACGGCCCCCGGCCGCCCGAGCCACCCCCACCCGCCCCGGAGGCGCCCGTGGCGACCACCGCCACCCGTACCCGCAAGGCCCCGACCAAGGGCGGCGCCAGGCGCGCCCCGGCCCGCCGCCCCGCGCGCGCCGGGCACGGCCGCGAGCTTGCGGCCCTGGCGCTGATCGCGCTCGGGGCGTTCCTGGGGGCGGTGCTCTTCCTCGGGCTCGGCGGTGGGCCGGTGGGCGCCGGGCTGGAGGATCTCGTGCGCCTGCTGGTGGGCCGCGCGGTGGCCCTGGCGCCCCTGGTGCTGGTGCTGGCCGGCGTCCACCTGCTGGTGCCGGTGCCGCTCTTCCGCATGCCGCCCTTCCGCCTCGGGGCCGCCGTGCTCGCCGGCGCCCTCCTCCTGGCGCTGGCCGCCGGCGCCCTCGGCCTGGGCGGCGTCGCCCGGGAGGGGTGGTTCGACCCGTCCACGATGATGGCCCTGGGCGGCCTCGGGGGCGAGGCCCTGTACTGGCTGACCGACCACACCGTCGGCCAGGTGGGCACGGACATCCTGGTGGTGCTCGGCGCGGTCGCCGGGCTGGTGCTGCTCACCGGGGCCTCGATCTCCCAGCTCATCCGGCTCTCCGGCCGCGGCGCGGCGAGCGCCGGCCTGGCGGTCGGGCGGGGCGTGAGCGCGGCGACCATGACCGCGGTCCGCGGCGGGCAGCGGGTGACCCAGGGGGTGCGGGCCCGCCGCGAGGCCCGGGCCGCCCGGGCACCCGCGCC
>JALOLS010000173.1 GCA_025455865.1 Thermoleophilia bacterium | reverse complement strand
GGGCGGGTCGCCGTCAACCTGGCCGGGGTCGAGCGGGGGGCGGCGCCGCGCGGGTCGTGTGTGGTGCGGGCCGACGACGCCTGGGACCCGGCCGACACCCTCGATCTGGACCTGGTGTGGCTGGAGGAGGCGGCCGGACGGGCCCCCCGCCGCCGGGAGCGCCTGCAGGTGCTCCTGGGCACCGCCGAGACCCCCGCCACGCTCATCCTGCGCCCGGGCCTGCCCGCGCGGGTGCGCCTGGCCCGCGAGGTGCCCGCCCGGCCGGGCGACCGCCTGGTGCTCCGGGGGCCGGCCGGCACCGTGGGCGGTGGCGTGGTCCGGGAGCGCGCGAGCGTCCCTGCCCCGTCTCCGGCGCCGGCGCCGCCGGCGCCCGCCCCGCCGGCGGCCGTCGACCCCGCGCCGATCATGGCCGTCCTGGCCGCCGCCGGCCGCCGCCCGCTGGGCGACGAGGCGCTCGCCGCCGCCACCGGTCGCCCCGTCGCCGAGGTGGCCCGGGCGCTCCGCGACGGCGGCGCCGTGCGGACCTCGGCCGGTTGGATCCACCCGGCGGTGGCCGGCGAGGTGCGGGCCGAGGCCCTCGACGCCCTGGCGCACGGGCCGCTCACCCTGGCGGAGCTCCGCGACGTGTGGGGGGTCGGCCGGCGGCACGCGCTCGCGCTCGCCGGGCACCTCGATGCGTCGGGCGTCACCATGCGCGTCGGCGAGCACCGGCGCCTTCGGCCCGGGTACCGCCCGTCCGGGGAGCGGCCGGGGCCTGGTGGCCCGACTCGTCTTCAAAACGAGCGGGGCGGGGTGAGCCCCCGCCCGGTGGGTTCGATTCCCACGCCGCTCCGTGACCTGCACCGGAAGGAGCCATGACCCCTCTCCTCCCCCTCGTGGACCGCGATCAGGCCCCCCTGGCGGTGCGGGGCCTCTACCCCGACGACGGGGACGCCAGCAACATCACCAAGGTCATGGCCAACGCGCCGGACGCCCTCGCCGCCCTGGCCCCGTTCCTCGGCCGGGTGATGGGCGCGAGCACGCTCGACCTGGCCACCAAGGAGATCGTGGTGCTCCGGGTGTCGGCGCTCAACCGCTGCGCCTACTGCATCCCCACCCACGTGCGGGTGGCCCGCGAGACGGGCGTGCCCGAGGCGCAGGTGGCGGTGCTGGCCACGGACGCCCCGCCCGGGGAGGGGTTCGGCGCGCGCGAGGCGCTGGTGGTGGAGCTCTGCGACCGGCTGGTGCGCGACGCGGCCAGCGTCGATCGGGCCCTGCTCGACCGCCTGCGCGTGCACCTGGCCGAGCACGAGATCATGGAGGTCACGCTGCTCGCCGGGGCGATCACGCTGCTCAACTACGTGGCGAGCGCCTTCGACGTGCCGCTCGACCCGGTCACGATCGCGGCGCTCGCCGCGGCCCCGGTGCCCCCGCCGCCGGCGTGAGCGACCTGGCCGGACGGCTGCGCGAGGCGATCGAGGGCGGGCGCCTGGGCCCGCGCCTGTGGCTGTACGCCAACTACCACTGCAACCTGGCGTGCGGCTACTGCCTGACCGAGTCGGCGCCCGACGCCCCCCGCCGCGTGCTCGACGCCGGCCTCATGCGGGATCTGGTGGACGAGGCCGCCGGCCTGGGCTTCGAGTCGGTCGGCGTGACCGGGGGCGAGCCGTTCCTGCGGCCCGAGATCCCCGCGCTCCTGGCCGATCTCGCACGCACGCTGCCCGTGGTCGCGCTGACCAACGGCACGCTGTTCGCCGGCGCGCGCATGGACAGCCTGGCCCCGCTTCGCGGCGCCGACGTGACCCTGCAGATCTCCCTGGACTCCGACACCCCTGAGCGCAACGACGGCATGCGGGCGCCCGGCAACCTCGCGAAGGTGGTCGACGCGGTCCCGCGCCTCATCGCGGCCGGCATCCGCGTGCGCATCGCCACCACCGTCTACGACCAGGACCAGGCCGAGATCGCCCGGGTGGCGGCCCTGGTGGGCGCCCTCGGCGTGGCGCCCGAGGACCACCTGGTGCGCCCGACCACGCTCCGGGGGCGCGCCGCGGCGATCGGCCTGGGTGAGCGGGTGGGGACCGACAACCTGCCGGCCGAGGCCACGGTGACCGCCGACGGCCTGTTCTGGAGCCCCTTCGCCCCCACCGTGCGCGGCGGGCGGCTGGACACCGACCTCCTGGTCTCCCGGCAGGTCGCGCCGCTCGCGCCGGGGCTCGCGACGATGCTCGGGCTCATCACCGGGACGCCCCTCGCCGAGGCGTCCCGCTTCAGGTGAGCGTGAGACGCGCGACCCGACGGGATCGGGTCAGGTGAGGTCGATGCCCGCCCCCGGCCGGGCCCGCCGCGGACGGGCCCGGCGACCGGGGAGCGGGGTCAGCCGGTGACCGCGGGGGTCACCCCGAGGGGCCGGCGGGTGGTGCGGGTGCAGGTGCCGTCGCGCACGGCGCGGGCGTTCGCGGCCGAGGCCCCGGCCACGTTGCAGACCCGGCCCGCCGGACCCGACATGCGCATCGTGATGCGCACGGTCCGCGAGCGGCCGGCCGGGATGCGCCCGAGCCGCCAGGTGACCGTGCCGCCGGCCAGGCGCGCGCCGCGCACCCGGCGGGCCAGGGCCATGCCCTCGGGGACCCGGTCGGCGACGGTGACGCCCTGGGCGGCGACCCGCCCGGCGTTCCTGACCGTGATGCGGTAGGTCACGACCTGCCCGGCCGCCGCGCGGGCCGGGCCGCGCTTGTCCAGCGTCAGGCGCGTGACCGCGGCGCGGGCCGCCGCGGGGGCCGACCGCTCCACCCCACCCGGGAGCGTCGCGTCCGGCGGCGGGGTGGCCCGGCGCGGCACGCCGGCCGGCGTCGCGGTGGGCTCGTCGGGGCTCCCCGGCGTCGTGGCGCTGGAGGAGGTCTCCGTCGGGGTCGTCGTCGTGCCGGGGGTGGTCCCGGTCGAGGTGGTCTGCTCGGTCGAGGTGGTCTGCTCGGTCGAGGT
>JALOLS010000104.1 GCA_025455865.1 Thermoleophilia bacterium | reverse complement strand
ACCTCGGCCAGGGGCAGAACCGCGGCGTGCCACGCCGCTTCGGCCGATCCACGGAGGTCCTGCCGCCGGATCGCGGATCGATGCCGGCGCGGGCCAAGGCCTTCCGGTGCCATGCCACGGTCGCGATGTTGGTGCGGCCCAGGCGTCGGCCGTCGCCGCGAGCGAAGACGGCGGGCCCCACGCGAGGCGCGCGCCCACGGGCCCGGTGGTCGGCGAGGACGCCGCACAGGGTGGAGCCGACGTCCACCCAGCGCGGGCGGTCGCTGGACGAGGATCGCCCCGCCGGCGAAGTCGAGGCCGGCCCACTCCGGTGCGAGGGCCGGACATGCGCAGGCCTCCGCCGCGCCGCCCGGGCCCCTTCGGGCCTCCCGCAGCCTGCGTCGGTAGCCGGCGCGGATGGGCGCCGGCGCGGCCGGGCCGAGACTCGAGGGTGGACCAGGCGGCCGCGCGCGGCGCCGATCGGCGCCCTGGGCGCGGCACGGAAAGGACTCGTGATGAGCTCCGCCCCCACCTTCCCCGTCCACGTCGAGGGCCATCTGGACCCGTCGCTCAGCCGCTGGCTGTGGCTGGTCAAGTGGGTTCTCGTCATCCCCCACTACGTGGTGCTGGCGTTCCTGTGGACCGCCTTCGTGGTCCTGAGCGCCTGCGCGTTCTTCGCCATCCTCGCCACCGGCCGGTACCCGCGCGCCATCTTCGACTTCAACGTCGGGGTCCTGCGCTGGAGCTGGCGGGTGGCGTTCTATGCGTTCAGCGCGAACGGGACCGACCGCTACCCGCCGTTCTCGCTGCACGACGCCGACTACCCGGCCTCACTCAGCGTCGACCCGCCCGAGCGCCTCTCGCGGGGGCTCGTGCTGGTCAAGTGGTGGCTGCTCGCGATCCCGCAGTACCTGATCGTCGGGATCATCGTCGGCGGCGGCTGGCTGGTCGGCGTCCACGGGCTGCTGGGCCTGCTGGTGCTGTTCGGCGTCGTCGCCCTGCTGTTCACCGGCACCTACCCGCGGTCGATCTTCGACCTCGCCCTCGGCCTCAACCGCTGGGCGCTCCGGGTGGCCGCCTACGCCGGGCTGATGACCGACGCCTATCCGCCCTTCCGGCTCGACCAGGGCGAGATGGACCCCGCCGGCCCGGTCGTACGGGTCCCCGCCGCCCAGGCGCAGGCCGCGCGGTGGACCGCCGGCCGGGTCGTCCTCGTGAGCGTGGGCAGCGTGCTCGCCCTCACCTCGCTGGGGGCGCTCGCCCTCGGCGCCGCCGGGGTGGCGTTCGACCGCACCCAGCGCGACGCCGCGGGCTTCATCGCGAGCGACCCGGAGCCGTTCGCGACGGCCACCTTCGCGCTGGTGTCCGAGCGGGTGAGCGGCGGCACCACCGCGGACCGGCTCGTGCCCGGCGACGCCCTCGGCACGACCCGCGTGCAGGTCGCCTCCGCGACGCCGGTCTTCGTGGGCATCGCGCGCGAGTCGGACCTCGCCGCCTACCTCGGGGACGTGCGCCGGGCGGAGGTGGAGGACGTCCTCGGCCCCGGCACGCGCCAGACCGGGATCCCCGGCGGGGCTCCGGCCGGCCCGCCCGCCGCGCAGGACATCTGGACGGCGAGCACCAGCGGCGTCGGCCCGCAGACCCTCCTGTGGGAGCCGGCCCGCGGCGACTGGCGCCTGGTGGTCATGAACGCCGACGGCACGCCGGGCGTGCGGGCCGTGGTGAGCGTCGGGGCGCGGTTCCCGGACCTGGGCTGGATCGCCGGCGGGGTGCTGGCCGGCGGCGCGCTCCTGCTGGTGCTCGGCGCCACCCTGGTGGTCATCGGGGTGAGCCGGGCGCGCCGGCCCGCCTGAGGACGACCGCCCCGTCCCCCACGGCCACGGGGGGCGGGGCGGCGCCCCGCCGCGCCGGGATGCGCACCGCGCGGAAGAGCATGAGGAGCCCGGGGACCTGGGCCACGTGGTAGAGCGCATCGGCGTCGAAGGTCAGCGGCAGGCTCCGGCCGGCCGCGGCCGCCCGCACGATCGCCGCCCCGATGCTCGCTGCGATCGCCCACAGCACCGGCCGGGCCCGCGGGTCGTCGCGCCGGGCCGCCAGCACCCACAGCCAGATGACACAGGCCATGGTGATCCCCTCGCAGGCCAGCATCGTGAGGATCCCCGGATGCCCGAGGGCGGCCAGGACGGCGTAGGCGACCAGCCCGGCCGAGCGCAGGACCCAGAACGTGCGCGCGTGGCCGGGCCCGAGCACGTCCACCACGGTCCCCGCGAGGATGTAGGACACCGCGACCACCACCATGAGGCTGATGAGCGCCCAGGAGGTGGTCTCCAGGCGGCCGCCGGCGTCCTTGACCCAGCCGTGGTGGACGAACCCGGCCACGGCGGCGCTCCCCGCCCAGGCGAACGAGCGCGCCCAGTGGCGCGACACCCACGGGGATCGGTACAGGCCCAGTGCGAGCCCGAGCGCGATCGACCCGAGCGCGAGGTCGGTGAGGGCGGCGGCGGGCTCGGCGAGGCTCACAACAGGACGCCGATGGTCCCACACCCCCGCGGCCGTGGCGAGGGTGGGGGTGGGTCAGCGGGGCGGCGCCGGCCGGCCGGGCGGCCGGTCAGCCGCGGTCAGCCGACGATCGCCTCGATCCAGGAGACGACGAGCCCGATGACGTAGACCGAGAGCACGCCGCCCAGGTAGAGGCCGATGGCGGCGATGATCGCGAAGATCAGCCCGCCGATGTACTTGACCGGGAGTGAGGTGAGGATCGGGGAGTCCATGCCCGGATCCTACCCGGCCCGCCACCGCGGACGCCGATCCGCCCCGGGCCGGTTGTCCTTCAGTCGAGGGGGAAGTGGCAGGCCAGCTGCCGCCCGGGCACATCGTCGACCAGCTCCGGCTCCTCCTGTGCGCACACCGCCTGCGCCCGCGGGCAGCGCGGGTGGAACCGGCACCCGCTGGGCGGGTTGGCCGGGTTGGGCACATCGCCGCTCAGCACGATGCGCGAGCGGCTGCGCTCGACCACGGGGTCGGGCACCGGGATGGCCGAGAGCAGGGCGGCGGTATAGGGGTGCCGGGGGGCGGTGTAGAGGTCCTCGGTGGTTCCCACCTCGACGATGCGGCCGAGGTACATGACCGCCACCCGGCGCGAGATGTGGCGCACCACGGCCAGGTCGTGGGCGATGAAGAGATACGTGAGCCCGAGCCGCTCCTGGAGCTCCGAGAGCAGGTTGAGCACCTGCGCCTGGATCGACACGTCCAGGGCGGAGACCGGCTCGTCGCAGATGAGCAGGCGCGGGTTCAGCGCGATCGCCCGGGCGATCCCGATGCGCTGCCGCTGGCCCCCGGAGAACTCGTGCGGGTAGCGGTTGTAGTGCTCCGGCGAGAGCCCGACCGTCTGGAGCAGCTCCTGCACCCGGGCCTTGCGGTCGGCCCGGCCCCCGTCCACCACGTCGCTGTGCACCGTGAGCGGCTCGCCGACGATCGCGCCGACCGTCATGCGGGGGTTCAGGGATGCGTAGGGGTCCTGGAAGATGATCTGCATCTGGCGCCGCAGCCGTTGCATGGACTGCCCGTGGGAGGCCAGCACGTCCTGCCCGTCGAAGCGCACCGTGCCCGAGGTGGGCTCGATGAGGCGCAGCACCAGCCGGGCCGTCGTCGACTTGCCGCACCCCGACTCGCCCACCAGACCGAGGGTCTCCCCCTCCGGGAGGTCGAACGAGACCCCCTCGACCGCGCGCACGGCGCCCACCACCCGCCTGAGCAGCCCGGCCCGGATCGGGAAGTGCTTGACCAGGTCCCGGACCTCCAGGAGCGGGGCGGGGCCCGCGGGCGGGGTCTCGGCGCCGGCGGGCTCGGCGGCGGTGCTCACGCGGCGTCGGCGTGGGCCGCCGCCAGCCGCTCACGCTCGGCCGCCGCCTCGTCACGCCCGATCACGCAGGCCGCCAGGTGACCGGCCCCCACCTCGACCAGCGGCGGCTGCACGCTCGTGCACACCTCGCGGCGCACCCGGCAGCGCGGGTGGAACGGGCACCCCGACGGCTTGTTGATGAGCGACGGAGGGCTCCCCGGGATGGGCACCAGCCGCTCCCCGCGGGCGCCGTCCAGGCGCGGGAGCGAGTCGAGCAGGCTCCAGGTGTAGGGGTGGCTCGGCCGGGCGAAGATCGTCTCCACATCCCCCTGCTCGACCACCCGCCCGGCGTACATGACCGCCACCCGGTCGGCGGTGCGCGCGACCACGCCGAGGTCGTGGGTGATGATGATGATCCCGGACTGGAACTCGCGCTGCAGATCCTGCATGAGCTCGAGGATCTGCGCGGAGATCGTCACGTCCAGCGCGGTGGTCGGCTCGTCGGCGATCAGCACCTTGGGGTTGCAGGCGAGCGCCATGGCGATCATCAGGCGCTGGCGCTGCCCACCCGAGAACTGGTGGGGGAAGTCGTCCAGCCGCCGCGCGGCGTCGGCGAGCCCGACCAGGCCCATCAGCTCGGCCGCCCGGGCGCGCGCCTGCCCGCGGGACATGCCCTGATGGTTGACCAGGGGCTCGGTCAGCTGCCGGCCGATGCGCAGGACCGGGTTCATCGCGGTCATCGGGTCCTGGAAGATCATCGCGATCTCGTTGCCGCGCACCTTCCGCATGTCCACGTCGGGGAGCGCGAGCAGGTCGCGGCCGTCGAGCAGGATGCTGCCGCCCGCGATGCGACCCGGCGGGGAGGGGATGAGCCTGAGCAGCGAGAGCGCGGTCACCGTCTTCCCCGAGCCGGACTCCCCCACCACCCCGAGGGTCTCCCCGGCGGCGAGGTCCAGATCGACCCCGTCGACCGCCTGCACCTGCCCGTCCATGGTCGCGAAGCGCACGCGCAGGTCGCGGACCTGCAGCAGCGGCTGGGCGCTCACTCCTTGGCCTCGAACGTGACGCCGTGGGGGTCGAGGGCGTCGCGCAGGGCGTCGCCGACGAAGTTCACGAACAGCACGGTGGTGATGATGAACAGCCCGGGGAACACCGTGAGCCACCAGTACTGGCCGGCCAGGATGTTCTCGGACTGGGTGGAGAGCAGGTTGCCCCAGGAGGGGTCGCGCGCCGGGTTGATGCCCAGGCCGAGGAACGACAGTGTCGCCTCGGTGATGATCGACACGGCCACCAGCAGCGTCGCGAACACCACGATCTCGGCCACCGAGTTCGGGAGCAGGTGGCGGAACAGGATGCGGCTGCGCTTGGCCCCCATCGCCCGCGCCGCCTGCACGAACTCCCGCTCCTTCAACGACAGGGCGTTGGCCCGCACGATGCGGGTGAGCGGCATCCACGAGAGCAGGGCCAGCACGAGCACGATCTCGAGCAGCCCGATCGACTCGAAGGTCAGGCTGACCACGATCAGGATGGGCAGCGCCGGCGCGGCCAGGAACAGGTCGGTGAGCCGCGAGATGGAGGTGTCGGTGAACCGCCCGATGAAACCGGCCATGAGCCCCAGGACGGTGCCGATGGCCGTCGCCACCAGCGCGGTGAACAGGCCCACCTGCAGCGAGACCCGGCCGGCCAGGAGCACGCGGGTGAGCTGGTCCTCGCCGAGCTCGCCGGTCCCGAACGGATGCGACCGGCTCGGCTCGGCGTTGAGGTTGGTCAGATCGGGGCTGTCGAACTCATACGGGCTGATGATCGGCCCGAAGATGGCCGCCAGCGTGATGACCAGGAGGCCGATGGCCCCGATCATCCCGAGCTTGTGGCGCCGGAAGCGCTTCCAGAAGATCTCCCACTGCGACCGGCCCCGGACCGCCGTGACCTCGTCGTAGGTGGCGGCCGGTGCGGTCGCGGCGGCGGCGGCCGGGTCGGCGGGCTGCGGCGCTTCGGAGGTCGTCACGGGCTAGGCCAGCCTGATCCGGGGATCGGCGATCGCATAGGCCAGGTCGGCGATGAGGTTGAACACCACGATCATGAACGCACCGAGCATGATCACACCCATGGCCACGGTGATGTCGCCGTCGAGCGCGGCGTCGTAGAGCAGCCGGCCGATGCCCGGCCAGCCGAACACGGTCTCGGTGACCACGGCGCCGCTGAACGCGAAGCCGATGTCGATCGCGACGATCGTGATGAGCGGCAGCAGCGCGTTGCGCAGGGCGTGGCGGCCGATGACCGTGCGCTCGGGCAGCCCCTTGGCCCGCGCCGTGCGCAGGTAGTCGGCCGAGAGCACGTCGATGGTGGCCGACCGCTGATACCGGCTCCAGGCCGCGATGTTCACCACCGCCAGGGTGATGACCGGGAGGGCGAGGTGCTGGAGGTGGTCGACGCTGAACATCGAGCCGTTGGCCGCGTCGGTGAACCGCCCGGCGGTCTTGAAGATGAGCTGGCCGTCGCCGCCGAAGCTGCCCCAGAAGGCGAGCGACATCCAGATGAGCACGAAGCCCACGCCCGCGGTGATCGCGATGCCCCGGGAGGATCTCTGGGGCTTGAGCAGCGTGGTCACCGTCGCCAGGACCAGGATGAGCCCGATCGTGAAGGGGATGACCGCCCACCCGTTCTGCTGGCTCCAGATCGCGAACATCTGCAGGAGCAGGCCGAGCAGGAAGGTCGGCATGGCGAAGCCGATGTAGGAGAACGCCGTCGTGGCGTAGTCGAACGGCGTGTAGCGCCGCAGGGCCGAGTAGATGCCGATGGGCGCCGCGATGAGGATCGAGAGCAACAGCGAGACCAGCATCAGCTCGAGCGTCGCCGGCAGCCGGTCCCAGATGAGCGTGGCGGCCCCGACCGCCTTGTTGCTGAACGACGCGCCCCAGTCGCCCTGCACGAAGTCCCCGAGCCAGCCCCAGTACCCCTCGTACCAGGTCTTGTCGAGGCCCTGCTGCTCGATGATCCGCTGGATGTCCTCGGCCCGCGCGCCCGGGATCTGCTGGAGCCGGGCCTTGGGGTCGGCCGCGTGGAACAGCACCAGGTACATCACGAAGCTGAACACCAGCAGGATCGGCAGCTGGATCAGCAGGCGGCGGAGGGCGTAGGCGATCACGGAGAGTCGGTCGACGCTATCAGGGCGCGCCCCACCGGGGATGGCGCCGGAGGCCGGGGTGGTCGGCTTTCGTCGATGAGGGCACCGGACAGGGGACGACCGGCCCGGGCACGCGGCCCGGGCCGGTCGCGAAGGGGGTCAGCGGGCTACGAGCGCCCGGTCACCCACCGGTTGACGTTCCAGTAGATCTCCGCCTGCGTCGGGTTGACGTCCGGCCCGGCGATGGACCGGTTGTGCGCCACCGTGTTCGGGCGGGCGTACAGCGGCAGGAACGGCACGTCGTTGGCGAGCCGGTCCTGGATCTGGCCGAGCAGCTGACGCCGGCGAGTGGTGTCGACGGCCTCATCCGAGGCGTTCAGGAGCGCGTCGGCGCCGGCGTAGCGGTAGTAGTTCTGGCCCGAGAAGTCGTTGGCCTGGGTCGGGATCTGACGGCCGACCAGGATCGACGTGAGCGACGGGTCGAACGAGCCGCTGAAGGCGAAGTTCGCGACCTGGTAGTCACCGTTGGTCAGCGTGCCGCCGAACAGCTTCGAGGCGGGCTCGGGCGTGTAGACCAGCTCCACGCCGGCCGCCCGGGCCTTGACCGTCCAGTACTGGATGTTGCGCTGGCGGGCGACGTTCCCCGCCGTGGTCTTGACGGTCAGCGAGAGCCGCTGGCCGCCCTTGCTGAAGATCCCGTCGCTGCCCTGGGTCCAGCCGGCCTGGCGCAGGATCTGCTTCGCGCGCTCGGGCTGGTAGGTGTACTTGGCGAACGACGGCTTGTAGCCGAACTGCAGCGGCACGAGCGCCGAGTCCAGGCGTGACACCTGGCCGCCGAGCAGGTCGGTGGTGACGCCCTTGCGGTCGATCGCGTAGGCGATCGCCTGGCGCACGGCCCGGTCGTTCAGCGGAGCGGCCTGCACGTTGAAGGCCAGCTGCTCCCACGAGGCCGCCGACCGCGACTGCAGCCGGGTGTTGGCGATGGCCCGGATCTGCGGGAACAGGTCGAAGGACGGCGGCGGGGTGATGAGGTTCGACTCACCCGTCCGCAGCTGCACCACCGCGGTGGTGGTGGAGCCCACGAAGTTGTGGGTGATCGTGCCGGCCCGCGGCTTCGGGGTGCGCCAGTAGCGCGTGTTGGGCCGCAGGACCGCCTGCTCGTCGGCCGTGTAGCTCGCGAGCACGTACGGGCCCGAGCCCACGAAGGGCGCGCCGGCCGACGGGCCGTTGTTCCACACGGTGTTGAAGTCCTTGCCCTGCAGGATGTGGCGCGGGAAGAGGTAGCTCCCGCCGCCGATCGAGAAGATCTCCTGCCACGGGGCGTAGGGCCGCTTGAAGTTGACCGTGAAGTTCTTCGCACCCTGCTTGGTGATCGAGCGGATCTCCTCCCAGCCGGTGCGGCTGGAGACCTGGTTGTTGGGGTTGGTGTAGGTCCGCCAGGTGAAGATCACGTCGTCCGCGGTCACCGGACGACCGTCCGACCAGCGAGCGGCCGGCTGGATGGAGAACCGCACCGAGAAGTTGCGGCCCCGCAGGCGGATGTCGCTGCCGCTCGGGACCTTCGTGGCCAGAAGCGCCACGTTGCGGCCCTGGCTGTTGGCGGTGAAGAGGTTCTCGAAGATGGTGCCGCCGACGACGCGCTGCCCGACGACGGTGTTGCCGTCGGCCAGGGCGTTGTTCAGGATCGGGGGGGCCTGGTCCTGGGCGTGGGTCACGTTGCCCAGGGCCGTGGAGGCCACACCGAGGGTCGCGACGCCTGCGACGCACGCGGCGGTCGCAAGGCGGATGCGTGCTCTCACTCGCTCTCCTCTGGATGATCAGGTGGGTGCGGGGACCGAGGGTGCAGGGGCATCGGAATCGGCTGCTTTCCTGCGGCGTTACCGGGGTTTTCTCGGGTCCGCGATTAGAGGCAACCTACAGTTCCGTGAAGGGATCGTGAACGGGCCTTAACAGTCCGGTTCTCCGGGGACGAGCGTTCCGCATCCCGCAACCGATGTTCCCGACGCCCCTGCACAGGCGCGGTTTCTCGTCACGCCGCCCCTGATCCGGGCGGGACGATGGGGATGCGGTGAGGCGCCTCGGCCCCCCGCATGCCGCTCCGCCGCGACGGCGGGGCGGCGGTTCCTGCTAATCCAGGCTGACGCCGAGCAGGAAGGTGGTGAGGAAGAACAGCACCGACACCACCACGGTGATCCGCGTCAGGTTCTTCTCGACGATCGCCGAGCTCCCGCCGTACGCGCCGCTCGAGCCGCCGACGCCGAAGGCCCCCGAGAGGCCGGCGTCCTTGCCGCTGTGCATGAGCACGAGCGCGATCAGGAGCACGCACAGCAGCGAGTGGATGACGACGAGGACCGCGGTCACGGGGCGGGAGGGTAGCGCAGCGCGTCAGGCGGGCGGGAGCGGCCCCGCCGGCGGCGGCGGCGGCGGGGGGGCGCCCTCGGGCGGCTCCACCGCCGCGGTGCGGCTGCCGCCCCCGGTCACGCCGAGGCGGTTCACCGGGGTGACCACCCCCACCCGGCCGACCGGCTCGGGGATGAGCTGGCCGATGGCGATGCCGCGCACCCCGCGGGCCCCGAGGTCCTGGAGGAGCGCCTGCAGGCCCGCGGCGGGGACGGCGAGCACGAGGCCGCCGTCCTCCTGGGGGTCCCACAGCAGCGCCCGGGCCTCGGCGGTCACCTGCTCGTGCACGTCGACGTTCTCACCGAACCGTTCGCGGTTGCGGTCCGCGCGCTCGTCCCGGTGCCGTCCGGCCAGGGCGAGGACGCCGTCGAAGACCGGCACGCGGTCCACCCGCACCGCCGCCCCGACTCCGCTGGCGGCCGCCATCTGCTGCAGGTGGCCGAGCAGCCCGTCCTCCCCCACCGGGACGCCGGCGGTGACGCCGGCGGCGGCGGCGGCCTCGAGCGCCGGCGCATCGGGCGCCGCGCGCGAGGCCCGTGCCGCCGCCTCGAGCGGAGGCGGGCAGGCGCCGGCCGCGGCGGCGGCGGCCACCACCCCGGTGCCGAGCGACTTGGTCAGGACCAGCACCTCGCCGGCCCGGCCGGCCGACCGGGAGAGGCTCACGCGACCACCCGGTCGCCCCGGAGCACCACGCCCTCGGCCCGGAGCATGGCCGCCTTGCGCACGGGGCCCCCGGCGCCGTACTCGCCGATGCGCATGTCGCCGCGCACCACCCGGTGGCAGGGGACCACCAGCGGGACCGGGTTGGTGGCCATGGCGGT
>JALOLS010000023.1 GCA_025455865.1 Thermoleophilia bacterium | reverse complement strand
TGCGGTGCTAGACTGCCCAGCACGCCGCGGGGTGGAGCAGTCTGGTAGCTCGTCGGGCTCATAACCCGAAGGTCGCAGGTTCGAATCCTGCCCCCGCTATTCCGACCGGCCCCGCATCGCGGGGCCGTCGTCGTTTTCGGGGCCGGGGACCGCCGGCGCACCTGACATCCTGCCGGGATGGCCGACGTCCTGGCCCTGGTGGCCGCGTTCCTGTTCGCGCTCGCCGCCGCGTTGCAGCAGCGGGAGGCGATGGACGTGGGGCCCGGCGGGATGAGCCCGGGGTTCTTCCTCACCCTGGCCCGCAAGCCGGTCTGGCTCGCCGGGACCGCCGCGCTCCTGGCCGGCTACGCCGTCCAGGCGGTGGCCCTGGCCGACGGCCGGCTGGTCGTGATCCAGCCGCTCCTGGTGACCACGATCGTGTTCGCGCTCCCGCTCGGGATCGTGCTGAGCCACCAGGTGGTGCGGCCCGGTGACTGGGCCGCGGCGGCCGGGGTCGTGGCCGCGCTCGCCGCGTTCATCGTCGTCGGGGCGCCGGCCGACGGCCGCGACGACGCGCCGGCGGGGGAGTGGCTCGCCGCCTTCGGCATCGTCACCGCGCTCAGCGTGCTCGCCGTCCTCTCGGCGCGCCACGCCCGGCCCCAGCGGCGGGCCGGGCTCCTCGGGGCGGCCGCCGGCATGCTCTTCGGCCTCTCGGCATCGCTGGCCAAGCCGGTGGTCGAGGAACTGGGCGCGGGCGGGGTGGCCGAGGCCGCGGCCGACTGGCGCACGTGGGCGCTGCTCGGCGCCGGGGGAGTGGCGTTCCTGCTCCAGCAGGGCGCGCTCGCGGTGGGACGCCTGGCGCCGGCGGTGGCCGCGACGTCGCTGGCCAACCCGATGGTCGCGACGGTGATCGGCGCCGTCATCCTCCAGGAGACCCTCGCCGGGGGGCCGCTCCGGCGGGCCGCGGCGATCGGGCTGCTGGTGCTCGCCGGGGTCTTCGCGACCCTGCTCGCGGCGCGCGGCGGGGAGGCGGCGGACGGCTGAGAGCGGCGGGTCGCCCCGGCCGGCGCCTACCCGCGCCGCCGGCGGCGGCGCGCCTCCTCGAGCACCGCGCGCCGGTCCTCGGGCGCGAGGTGGGTGAGCAGGTCGATCAGCTCGGCGACCTCCTCGGGCGGGACCCCGGGCGCGGGCGCCGGGGGGGCCGCGGCGACCGGGTCGGACCACGCCGCCCCGGGGCGGGCGGCCATCGACGCCCGGGCCGCCTCGAGGTAGGCCGCCGGGCGCGGGCTGTTGCGGCTCGGCCGCGCGCCGCCCCGCGGCGGAGGTGTCGTGCCCCACGGAGGCCGGGCGAGCAGCGCGGCGAGGCCCCCGCGGCTCGATCCGAGGGCCGCCGCCACCCGCTCCAGCGCCTCGGCCGACGGCCGCCGGTGGCCGAGCTCCAGCTGCTTGTAGTAGATGACCGACAGGCCGGCCCCCTGCGCGGCCTGCGCCTGGGTCAGCCGGGCCTCGTGGCGCAGCCAGCGCAGCGCGTCCGGCAGGCCCGGGTGCGCGGCCGGGTCCACCCGCCTACCACTCGCCGTCGCGCACGGCGCCCGCCCCCGGGGCGGCGACGCCGGGGGCGTCCACCGGGGCGTCGTCCTGCTGGGCGGCGAAGCCGTGCTCGGCGTCCATCTCCTTCACGCTGCGCAGGCCGGCCAGGGCGTCCGAGGCGGGGACGTCGCCCATGTGCTCGTCGTAGAGGTCGAACCAGGGCAGGCCCGCCCGGGCGTACTCGCGGGCCGACACCGGCGACTCCGGGGCCGCCCGGCCGGTGATCTCGCGGAACATGGCCGAGTTCACGATGTGCACGAACACGCGGGCCGGGTGGTCCTGGTCCCAGGCGTCCAGGCCGTGGGGGTCCGGGTAGACCTTCTGGCGCATCCGGCCGCCGGCCCCGAGCCCCATCGCGGCCCCGGCCGGCGCGGCCGCGGGGGCGGCCGCCATCGGCGCCATGATCGCGTCCGGCGCGCCCGCGCCCTCGAGCCTCCGCAGGACCGGCGCGGGCGCGGCGAAGCGGCCGGCCTTCGGGGGCACGACCATGAGCTGCAGGCCGCCGAAGGTCTCCTCCCCGGTCAGCTGGCCCTCGGCCGTGTAGCCCATGCCGAGGGGCATCGCGATGAACTGCCGCACCTGGCCGTCGGCGGTCTTGAAGCCGTCGAGCCAGGGCTGCGGCGGGCAGACCAGGTGGTCGTCGTCGGCCTCCAGGCGGTCCGACCACGGACCGCCGGACACCGCGTTGACCATGCCCGCGGCGACCTTCACGGCCTGGGGGCGCCAGTGGTGGCGGGGCGTGAACGACATCCACATGGCCTCGCGCTGCCACATGGGCAGGAACACCCCGCCGCGGCCCCGCCAGCCGGCCGGGACCCGGTCGGCGAAGTCGTCGACCCGGAGCAGGGGGAAGCGGCCGAGCCCGGGCGGGAGCGGGTACTCGCGCCCGTCGTCGGGCAGGCGGAGCGTGCGGTGGAAGGTGACGGCGAGGTCGCCCACGTGCAGGACCTCGTACTCGATGCGGACGGCGTCGGCCACGTCAGCCTCCTGGATGCGGCGGGGGATCGGCCATGCGGCGGAGGGTTGCATACCTAAAGTATGCAGTCAAGGGACGGCCCGCCCGGCCCCGGGACGGGGCGCGCTCAGGACAGGTCGGCCCCCGGGTCGATCAGGGGGCGCCCGTCGACGTCGGCCGCCCCGGACAGGAGGTCCGCGAGCGCCGCGTGCGCGTCGAGCGTGCCGTCCTCCGACATGCGCCGGGCGACCGCGCCGGCGACCGCGGGCGCCGCGAAGGAGGTCCCGTCCCCGCGCGCCCATCCCCGCCAGGCGGTGGCGGGGTGGCCCGGCGCGGTGTTCGCGAACGCCACGAAGGCGCTCCGGATCCCGGTGCCGGGGGCCCACACGTCGACCGAGTCGCCGTGGTTGGACCAGGCCGCCGGGACGCGGGAGGTGCCCTCGACCGCCCCCACGCCGACCACCCCGGGCAGCGCGGCCGGCCACAGCGGCCGGGCGATGCCGTCGTTGCCCCCGGCGGCGACCACCAGCACGCCGGAGGCCATGAGCCGGTCGAGCACCGCCGAGGTGGCCGGGAGCACCTCGTCGCCGGCGGTGTAGGCGCCCAGCGAGAGGTTGAGGACCGCCGGGCACGGATCCCACCCGGCCACCGCCTCGAGCGCCGCGGCCAGGCCGAGGTCGTCGCAGATCCCGCGGTTGTCCAGCGCGCCGGCGAGCGTGACCCGGGCGCCCGGCGCCACCCGCAGGACGACGCCGGCCACGAACTCGCCGTGCCCGGCCTGGTCGTCCAGCAGCCCGAGCAGGGCCTCGTCGTCGGCGCCGGCGGCCGGCGACGCGGTCCTGACGTGACCCTTGGCGAGCAGCCACGAGCCGTCCACCACATGGGTGTCCACGACCGCGACCGCCGGGCCCTCCCCCGTCGCCCCGAGGTCGCCGGGCTCGGCCGGCTCGGGCTGGCCGAGCGGGAACCCCTGATACTTGGGCTGCCCCGCGATCACGTGGTTCAGGTGCGCCCGCACGCCGGCGCGCCGGAGCGCGGCCACCAGGCCGTGCGGCGCGCCGAGCCCGCGCACCCTCACCAGGACGACGCCGGTCGCGCCGGCCTCCTTCTCGTCGATCGCCACCCGGTCGCCCGTCCGGCGCACCAGCCGCACGGCCCGGTCCAGGTCCTCCCGGCGGATCAGGATCTGGTCGGGCCTGGCGTAGTGGAGGGTGCCCGGCCCCCGGCCCACGGCGAGCACGTCGCCGAAGCCGGGGTGCGCCTCGAGATCGACGCCGGGCCGCCCCTCGTCGCCTGTCGTCATCGTCGTCCCCCTGGTCCGGCCCACGGTCCGGCGCCGGGGCGTGGGTTAGCATCCCAGCGTCTCCGCCCGGCCGACAAGGGGTCTGAGCCCGAGTGGACCTCGCTGAACTGGTCGGTGGCGCCGCATCCGGGGACCGTGCCGCGTGGGAGCGGATCGTCGAGCGCTTCAGCGGCCTGGTCTGGGCCGTGGTCCGGTCCCACCGGCTGGGGGACGCCGACGCCGCCGACGCCTTCCAGACCACCTGGCTGCGGCTGGTGGAGCACCTGGGCGAACTGCGCGAGCCGGACCGGCTGGGCTCCTGGCTCGCCACCACCGCCCGCCGGGAGTGCCTGCGCACGCTCCGGGCGGGCCGGCGCCTGGTGCCCGTCGAGGACGCCGGCGCGGACCTGGTCGCCGACGTGCCCGATCCGGACCGCGCGCTCGGCCTGCCCGCCCGGGACCGCGCGCTCATGGCCGCCCTGGCCGAGGTGAGCGAGCGCTGCCGCCGGCTGCTGCGGCTGCTCATGGCCGACCCCGCCCCGAGCTACCGGGAGGTCGGCGCGGCCCTCGACATGCCCATCGGGTCCATCGGCCCCACCCGCGAGCGCTGCCTGGCCCGGCTGCGGGAGGGGCTGGCCGCCCGCGGTATCACGGCGGACCCCTGAGCCTCATGCCGACGAGGAACCGGTGAACGACGACGACGCCATCCCCGACGACCCCGTGGTCGCGCGCCTGCGCGCGCTCGCGGCCGCCCACGACCCACCCCCCGCGCTGCTGGTGGACGCCGCGCGGGCCGCGATCGGGTGGCGCGACCCCGATGCGGCCCTGGCCCGGCTGGTCGCCGACTCCGCGCTGGACGCCGAGCCGGCCGCCGCCCGGGGCGCGGGGACCCGGCTGCTCTCGTTCGCCACCGACGCGGCGGCGGTCGAGGTCGAGGTGAGCCAGGTCGCGGGCGGCCTGCGGGTGTTCGGCCAGGTGCTCCCGCCGCCCTCCGGCCCGGCGCGCCTGGAGCTTCGCCGGCGCGACGGCGTCATCGAGGTCCCCATCGACCCGGGCGGGCGCTTCGACCTGGCGCCGGTGCCCCCGGGCCCGGTCTCGGTGCGCCTGGTGACCGGCGCCGGCGTGACCGTGTCGGAGTGGGTCGCCATCTGAGGCCGGCCGACCTGGCCGCCCGGGCCCTGGACCTGGCGACCACCCGCCCGGCCCAGGCGGCCGGGCTGGCCCGTGAGGCCCTCGCCGGCGCCCGCCGCGCCGGCGACCCGCTGGCCGAGGCGGTGGCCGAGCGGGCCCTCGGGCTGGTCGCCGTCGAGCGGGGCGAGATGCGGGCCGCCGTGCGCCACCTGGGCCGGGCGGTCCGCCGGGCCGAGGCGGCGGGCGACCCGGCCCGGGCGGCCGAGGCCCGCATGAGCCGGTCGCTCGCGCTCTTCCTGGCCGGGCGCACCCGGCCCGCGCTGCGCGAGGCCGACCTGGCCGCCGCCGGCGTCCCCGCCGCCTCCCGCGCCCGGCTGGCCACCCAGCGCTCCCTCATCCTGCAGCGGCTCGGCCGGCTCGACGAGGCCCTGGACGGGTACCGCAGCGCGCTTGTGGCGTTCCGGCGGTCCGGGGACGAGGTGGGCGAGGCGAGGCTGCTGTGCAATCGCGGGGTGCTCCTGGCCTCGCGTGGGCGGTTCGCCGCCGCCGAGGAGGACCTGCGCCGGTCCGAGGCGCTCCACCGCGCCGGCGGCCGGGACCTCGCGGCCGCCCAGGCGGCCCACAACCTGGCCTGGCTCGCCGCCCGCCGGGGCGACCTGCCCGTCGCGCTGGCCATCTACGACCGCGTCGAGGCGGCCTACGCGGCGCTCGGCGCCGAGCGGGCCACGCTGCTGCTCGACCGCTGCGCGGCGCTCCAGGCGGCGCACCTGGGCGAGGAGGCGGCCACGGCCGCGCGCGCGGCCGAGGCCGAGCTGGTGCGGGCCGGCGCGGCGAGCGACCTGGCCGAGGCGCGCGTCACCGCGGCCGAGGCCGTGCTGCTGGCCGGCAACCCGGCCGCCGCGGCGGCGCTCGCCCGCCGCGCCCGGATCGCGCTCACCCGCCAGGGCCGCCCGGCCTGGGCCGCGCTCGCCCTGGGCGCCGAGGTCCGGGCCCGCTGGCGGGCCGGGGAGCGCTCGCCCGGGCTCGCGCGCGCGGCCCGGGCGGCGGCCGGCGCCCTGGCCGCGGCCGGGTGGACCGCCGACGCGCAGGACGCGCTGGTGGTGGCCGGGCGGGTGGCCCTGGACCTCGGCCGCCCGGTGGCGGCCCGCCGTGACCTGACGGCGGCGCGCGGCGCGCGCCGGGGGGCCGCGGTGGGGCCGCGGGTGCGCGCGTGGCAGGCCGAGGCGCTCCTGCGCGACGCCGCCGGGGACCGCCGCGGCGCGGCCCGCGCGGTCGCGGCCGGGCTCGGCGCCCTCGACCGCCATCGCGCGGCGCTCGGCGCCACCGAGCTGCGGGCCCTCGCGTCGGGCATGGGCGAGGACCTGGCCGCCCTCGGCATCCGGCTGGCGCTGCGATCGGGCGACCCCCGGGCCGTGCTCGGCGCGGTCGAGCGGTGGCGCGCCGCGTCGCTGCGCCTGGCCCCCGCCCGTCCGGCCCCCGACCCGGTCCTGGCCGGCCTGCTCGGCGAGCTGCGCGGCGCGGCGGCCGACGCCGACGAGGCCCTGCGCGAGGGCCGCCCCGCCGGGCGGGCGGTGGCGCGGCAGGCGGCCCTGGAGCGGGCGGTGCGCGAGCGGGCCCGTCACGCCGCGGGCGGCGGCGGCGCGGCCGCGATCCGGCCGGCCGCGCTCCTGGCGGCGCTCGGGGATCGCGCGCTGGTGAGCCTGGTCGCCGACGCCGGCCGCCTGCACGCGGTGGTCGCCCGGGCGGGGCGCGCGCGCCTGGTCGCGCTCGGCGACGTCGCCGCGGTGGCGGCCGAGCGCGACGCGCTCAGGTTCGCGCTCGCCCGGGCCGCACGCGGGCACGCCGGGGCCGCCGGTCCGGTGGCCGCGGCCGGGCGGGCGGCCGCGGCCCGCCTGGATGCGCTCCTGGTCGCCCCGCTGCGCACCGCCGTGGGCGACCGGGACCTGGTGCTGGTCCCTCCGCCCGCGCTCGCGGGGCTGCCGTGGCACGCGCTCCCCTCCCTGGCCGCCCGGCCGGTCGTCCTCGCGCCGTCGGCGACGACCTGGGCGCGGGCGCGTGAGCGCCCCGCCGCGGCCCCCGGGATGCTGGTGGCCGCCGGTCCGGGGCTCCCCCACGCCGACCGCGAGGCCCGGGAGGTGGCCCTGGCCCATCCGGGGGCGACGCTCCTGCGCGGGCCCGACGCGACCGCGGGCGCCGTCCGCGCCGCGCTCGGGACCGCGGGGAGGGCACATCTGGCCGCGCACGGGCGCTTCCGGGCCGACAACCCGCTCTTCAGCGCGCTGCTGCTGGCCGACGGCCCGCTGACCGTCTATGAGGTCGAGGCGCTCCCGCAGGTGCCCGAGGGCATCGTGCTCTCGGCCTGCGACCTGGGCGACGCCGCGAACCCGGCCGGGGACGAGGTGGTGGGCCTCGCGGGCGCCCTCCTGGCCCTGGGCGCGCGCTGGCTCGTCGCCGCCGTCCTGCCCGCGCCGGATGCGGCGACGCGCGCGCTGATGGGCGCCCTGCACGGGGGCCTCGCCGAGGGCCTCGCCCCGGCCGCCGCGCTCGCCCGCGCCCGCGGCGCCCTGGACGACCGGGACCCGGCCGCCCACGCCGCCGCGGCGGCGTTCGCCTGCTTCGGGGGCGGCTGACTCACCGCGCCGGGACCATGCGCGCCGGGGGCACGCCGAAGAGCGCCGGGCTCGGCGCCAGGGCCGGGTCGTGGAGGCGCAGCGCCACCATGCCGACCCCGGCCGCCCCGTCCACCAGCCCGGGCCCGGCGGGCGGGGCGGCGGCGCACGCCCGGCCCATCGTCACGCCGGCGCGCCGGGCGGCGCGCAGGTGCTCGTCCGCGCCGGTCACCTCGTGGGCCACCAGCAGGAGCTCGACCTGGGCGGCCACCCCCCGCCCGAGCTCGGGATGCCCGGCCACCCGGCCGGAGAGGCTGAGCCGGGCGCGGGCCACCGCCGCCCCGGCGTCGGCCAGCTGCGCCGCCTCCCCGAGGATCGCCGTTCCGTGCAGGCGCGCGAGGCCGATCCCGTCGCCCCCCGACGCCCAGCCGGCCCCCGGCAGCCCGGCGGTCCGCTCCAGGCGCGCGGCCTCGGCGGCCCCCTCGCCGTAGCGACGGCGGCCGGTCGCCGCGGCCAGGTGGGCCAGGGCGAGCCCGACGCCGGCCGCACCGTGGGCCAGGCCGGGCGGGGTGCCGGGCCAGCCGATGCCCGCCGCGGAGACGTCGGCGGCGGCGAGCAGCCGGTCCCCGAGGGCAGCGCAGGCATCCAGGCGGTCGGCCCGGAAGTCGTCGTCCTGCAGGCTGAGCAGGCCGAGGCAGATGCCGGCCATCCCGTCGGCCAGCGCGAAGCGCTCCACCCCCGCGGAGGCCGCGGCGATCCGCTGCGCGAGCATCCGGCCGGCGCGGACCAGCTCGGGGTCGCCCAGCCGCCGGCCGAGGCCGCAGGCGGCGACCGCGACGCCGGTCGCGCCGTCGAGGAGCCCGAGACCCCCGGGGGCCGGGAGCGCCGCCGAGGCGCGGACGACCGCCGCGCGGGCCACGTCCAGGGCGACCACCCGCAGCGCGGCCGCCCCCGGCAGCCCGGCCGCCGCCGCATGCCCGAGGAACCAGGCGCCGCCGGCCGCCCCGGTGGCCACCCCGGCCCCGTGCGCCGCCAGCGCCTCCCGGGGGGCGGCGAGCGCCGCGACCAGGTCTCCCACGGCCGCCTCGGCCAGGGGGAGGAACACCTCGCGCGGGGGGGCGGCGGTCACCATCCCGCACACCGGAGCAGGCCGTCCCAGCGACTCCCCGTGAGGCGGTGGGGGTGGTCCGGGTCGATGCCGGCCTCGGCCAGCGCCGCCCGCACGAACGGGGCCCGCGCGGCGGCGCCGGCGTGCGCGGCCGCGGCCAGGCCCGCGGCCACCGCGTCGGCCCGGTGACGGGCGAAGCCGGCCCCGCCGCGCGGCGGCTCGGCGGCGGCGAGGCCCGGGGCGAGCCGGCGCGCGAGCGGCGGCACGGCCTCGTCGAGGATCCCCTCGAGGTCGCCGAGGGCCCGCCGCAGCGGGGTGAGCGCGGCCCGGACCGCACGGCGCTCGACGAGCACCTCGAGGGCCCCGGCCCGGCGCCAGCGCTCGGGCCGCAGCGGGGCCCGCAGCACGTGCCCGACCCGCGCCGCCCACAGCCGTCCGCCCACCGCGGCCACCACCTCCCCGGCGCAGGCGGCGGGGGCGCTCCACATGAACGCCACCACCTCGTCCCCGGCGGGGGCGCGCCCGGACCAGGCGCACCAGGTGGCCCCGGCCGCGTCCACGGCGTCGGCCAGGCACGAGAGGGCCAGGGCGTCCCCCGGGCGCGGGGGCACCGCGGGGCGGTCGTGGCGCAGCCACGCGCCCGGCCCGGCGACCCGCCGCTCGCCGTCGCGGTCGGCCAGGACCACGCCGGCGCCCATCTCGGCGAGCATCCGCCAGCCGTCCTCGAACCGCCGGGACGCCGGGTGGGACGCCCGCAGGACGGCCGCCAGCGCCGCGCCCGCGGGCGCGGCCGGCTCGTCCCGGACCGACGGCGCGCGGAGCGGCGCGGGCGCCGGGCGCGGTGGGCTCAGGACTCCCACGCCTCACCCCGCTCGCCCTCGTCGGAGGGGTCCCGCCCGGCGTCCCCGGCGGAGCCGAGCCCGGCGCGCAGCCGCGCGCGCATGGCGCTGAAGACGTCCCAGCCCGCGCGGGGCAGGTCCTCCCACGGGCCCATCCCGGCCTCGGCGATCACCTGCTCGGTCTCGGTGCGTGAAGGGGTCACGGCGCCTCCTGGTGGTCGTCGCGCGCCCGGCCGGCGTGCGTCCTCGCCCGACCGAGCCGCGCCACCTGGCGGTGATACGTCACCGCACCCCACGGGGATCACGCTTTCTGCCGAAATCGCGGCGCGGCGCTCCGATCGGCGCCCGCGGCGACGATTGAAGGGGTGCCGTGGACGGCGACCGCGCACCCCTCCCCGCCGCCGGCACCGTCGCGGTGCTCGACGGCCGCCTGGTCGTGGCCGACCCGGCCGGCGCCGGACGGCCCGCACGGGTGCGGGTCGGGCCGGGGGTCCGCCTGGTGGGCGTCGACGTGCCGGACCGCGGCGCCGTGCCGGTCGCCGCCGGGGGCGCCGTCGAGGTGGACGTCGGATCCCGGCCGGCGGTGTCCGCCCTGGAGGTGGAGGTCCCGCCCGGGGGGCTCGAGGCGCGGCTGGTGGTGCGGGTCGAGGACGGGGTCGAGTACGCGCTGGAGGACCAGCCGGCGGGCGCCGAGGTGGTGCTCAGCCGGCGCGAGGTGACCCGGATCCCGGCCGTCCGCCCGACCGAGGCCGACGCCCGGCGGGCGCTCGCCGAGCGCAGCGTGGTGCGCGACATCGACGACGCCGCCCTGGCCGGGGCGCTCGCCCGGGCGGACGGGGAGCCGGTGGTCGTGGCCCGGGGGCGGCCCGCGGTGCCGCCCCAGGACGCCCGCCTGGAGGTGCCGGCGGCGCTCGCCCTGGCCCGGAGCCCGCTGGCCACCGTGCCCCGGGGCGCGGTGCTCGCCGTGCGCCACCCGCCGGTCCCCGGCCTCGACGGCTACACCGTCGGGGGGACCCCGCTCCTCCCGGCCCGCCCGCGCGACGCGCAGGTGGGCGCCGCGTCGGGCGCCGTGGCCGAGCAGGCCGAGGACGGCACGCTCACGATCCGGGCGGCGATCGACGGGCGCCCGGTGGTCAGGGGCGCCCAGATCGGCGTCGAGCCCGTCGTGCGCGTGGCGGCGATCGACGTGGGGACCGGCGACGTGGCCCTGCGGGCCTCGCTGGAGGTGTCCGGCCCGGTCGCGGAGGGGCGCCGCGTCCGCGTGCTCGGCGACCTGGAGGTCTCCGGGGTGGTCGAGCGCGCGGTGCTCGTGGCCGGGGGGTCGATCACCCTGACCGGGGCGTGCATCCACTCCCGCCTCCACGCGGGCGGGCCCCAGGCGGTGTACGTGCGCCTGCTCGCGCTGATCGGCGATGCCGGGTCCGAGCTGGTGGCGCTGGCCGCGGGCGCGGCCGAGCTGGTGGCGGCGGCCGCGGCGCGAGGCCGCACGGTGGGCGAGCCCGAGGCGCTCGGGGCCCTGCTCTCGTCGCGCTTCGGCACGACCCGTGAGCGCCTGGTCGCCGGCGCGCGGCTGGTCGAGGCCCAGCCCGAAGGCCTGCTGCCCGACCACCTGGTGCGGGCCATGCGGGCGGCGTCGGTGCTGGTCGTCGCCCACGAGCCGCCCGGGTCGGTCGCGACCGTCGACCGGGCCGGCCACCTGATCGAGGACGAGGTCGCCGTCATGCGCGGGGCGGTGGCCGGGCCGGCCCTCGTGCGGGCGGCCTACCTGCAGGGCTGCGAGGTGAGCGCCCCGGGCGACCTCATCATCACCGGCCGCGGGTGCTTCAACTGCGAGATCGCGGTCGGCGGCGGCCTGGAGTGCGCCGCGGCGGGGGCCACCCTGCGCGGCGGCGCGGCCCACGTGGGCGGGCGGGTGCGGCTGGCCGAGCTCGGGGCGCCCGGGATGACGCCGGTGACGGTGGTGCTCGAGGGGGTCACCGAGTCGCCCGACCGGCTGCTGGCCGAGCGCGCCCACGAGGGCGCGGTGGTGGTCTGCAACGGCGAGGCGCTCACCATGGAGCGGGACATGGGGTCGGTGCGGATCGGCGTCGACGCGGACGGCCACGCGGCGCTCCACGGTGAGCCGCTCCTGCGCGGCGGCCGGCGCGCCCCCGGGCGCGCGCGCGCCTGACGCCGGGCCGGCGCCAGCGACCGCCGCGCCCCGTGGGGGGCGGTACGCCCGGCCCCGGCCGCCGGTGCTGCCTATCCTGCGCCGGTCAGGTCATCGGAACGGAGGAACGGCATGGCGACAGCGGACCGCACCGCCAAGGTCACCTGGGAGGGCCCCCTGCTCACCGGCGCGGGCCAGGTCGAGTTCCAGAGCAGCGGCATCGGCACCTACCCGGTCACCTGGCCCTCGCGGGTCGAGACGGCCGACGGCCGGACCAGCCCCGAGGAGCTGCTGGCGGCCGCGCACGCCTCCTGCTTCGCGATGGCCTTCTCGGCGACCCTGGGCCGCGAGGCGAGCCCGCCGGAGCGCCTGGAGGTGACCGTGACCGTCTCGCTGAACCCCAAGGAGGGCGGCGGCTTCAAGGTGACCGACTCGGCCATCACGGTCACCGGCACGGTCCCCGGCATCGACCAGGCCACCTTCCAGGCGCTGGCCGAGAAGGGCGAGGCGGGCTGCCCGATCTCCAACACGCTGCGCGGCAACGTGAACATCACGGTGGCGGCCACGCTCCAGTAGGGAGCCGCCCCTCCGGGGCGAACCGGCCACTGTGCGACGCGCCGTCCGCTGGCTCGCCCTGGAGTGCGTGGTCTGGGCCCTGGTCGGGCTCGGGGCCTGGGCGCTCCTGCGCCTGGTGCTCCCGCCGGCCTGGGCCCTCCCGGCCGCCCTGGCGCTGGCCGGCGCGCTCGCCGCGGGGAGCTGGGGCGCGCGGGGGCGGGCCGGCTGGGCCCGCGCCCGCGGGCTGCGCGCGGCCGACGGCATGAGCGGCGCCGACTTCGAGGCGTGGCTCGCGGTGCTCTTCCGCGACCGGGGCTGGCGGGTGACCCGCACGCGGGCGAGCGGCGACTTCGGCGCCGACCTCATCCTCGCCCGCCGGGGCGAGCGCGTCTCGGTCCAGGCCAAGCGGCGCGACCGGCCCGTCGGGGTGCAGGCGGTGCAGGAGGCGGCCACCGCGCGGCTGCACTACGGGGCCGACCGGGCGATGGTGGTGACCAACCAGGGCTTCACCCGCGCCGCCCGCGAGCTGGCCGAGAGCGCCGAGGTCGAGCTGTGGGGCCGCGAGGAGGTCGCACGGGAGCTGCTCGGGCGCCGGCCGGTGGCACCATCCGCCCATGGCCCGGATGCGGCGCAAGGGTGACCTCCCCACGAAGGTCTGCGCGACCTGCGGGCGCCCGTTCGCCTGGCGCCGGCGGTGGGCGCGCGACTGGGACGCGGTCCGCCACTGCTCGGAGCGCTGCCGGCGCCATCGCCGGGGGACCTGACCCCGAGGACGATCGGTGCGCGGGCGCCGGGCCGGTCAGGCCCGCACGTCCAGCGTCGTCCGCGTGAGCCCCACGGGCAGCATGAGCCCGTCGGCACAGAGGTTGGGGACGACCAGCGTCCAGCGTCCCGGCCGCCCGGGGCGCAGCGCCCCGGCCCAGCGCCACTCGCCGGTCCGCCGCAGCGTCGCCAGGCGGAATGCGCCCCAGGCCGCGACCGGCCGCGAGACCCGGCGGGCCTCGAGCGCGAGCAGCGCGGCCTGGAGCGGCACCCCCGGAGCGACGGCCACCACCCGCATGACGCGGCAGCGCGGCACGGGGAGCTCAGGGGTCGCACGAAGGCCCACCACGACGCGCTCCCCCACCCGCGGCGAGGCCTCCGACACCCCGAGGTCGACCCGCACGCCCTTGCCCGCCGCGGGGCCCGCCGCCGCGAGGACCACGAGCGCCCCGGCCAGGCTGAGGCCCGGCAGTCGCATGGACCGACCCTGGGGCCTGTCCACAAAGTCGGCCCGCCACCCGTCGGCTGCATCGCGGCGCACCTCGGCACCCTCGGAATCGCATGTACCACCAGTACATGCGACGTCCCGCGGTCACCGATCTGCTTGCGATTCGCTCCCCGGGAGGCGGGTCTTGGTTCATGGACAGGCCCCTATGGCCCACCGCCCCTCCGGGCAAGCGCGCGAACCTGCTTGCACCGCCGGTGCGCCCGGTCCACCATGCCGCGGGGAGCGAGGAGGGAGCGACGATGGCGGGACGGCTGAGCGGGCGGCGGTACGCGGTGCTGGTGGCCGACGGGGTCGAGGACCTCGAGTACTGGGTGACGGTCATGCGCCTGCAGGAGGAGGGCGCCGAGGTCGTCGCGGTGGGATCGGACACCGACGGGCACCGGGGCAAGAACGGCCTCGCGGTCCGCGCCGCCCTCCTCGCCGAGGACGCCGATCCCGCCGACTTCGACGGGGTGGTGCTCCCCGGCGGGTGGGCTCCGGACAAGCTCCGGCGCGACCCGGCGGTGCTCGGGCTGGTCCGCGCGCTGCACGAGCGCGGGGCGCCGGTCGGGATCATCTGTCACGGCGGCTCGATCGCGATCAGCGCCGGGATCGTCGAGGCCGGGCGCCCGGCGACCGGGTCGCTCGGGATCCGGGACGACCTGGTGAACGCCGGCGCGCGCTGGGTGGACGAGGCCGCCTTCCGCGACGGCACCATCGTCTGGGGCCGCGTGGTCGCCGACATCCCCGCCTTCGAGCGGGAGCTGGTGGCCCTGCTCGTGGAGCACGCCTCGCGCTCCTGACGTCCGTCACGCCGCTCCGGCTCCGCATCGGCCGGGCGCTGCGCTAATGTCGTCTTGACGTAAACCCCGGTGGGAGTTCATGTCAGCACGACGCCAAATGAGGCGGGGCCCCTACGCAGACGACCCGGTGGTCGTGGTGGGCAGCGGCGCGGCCGGCCTGTCGCTGGCACTCCGCCTGGCCCCCCACCGTCCGGTGCTCCTGGTCACCAAGGGGTTCCTGGGCGACGGGAGCACCCGGTACGCCCAGGGCGGGCTCGCCGCCGCGGTGGGGCCGGACGACTCGGTGGCCGCCCACGTGCTGGACACCCTGGGGGCCGGCGCCGGCCTGGTCGACCCCGAGGCCGCGCGTGAGGTCTGCGGCGGCGGCCCGGCCCGGGTGGCCGACCTCGTCGCCCTCGGAGTGGACTTCGACCGGGACCCCGACGGCCGCCTCGCGCTCGCCCGCGAGGGCGCCCACTCCCGTGCGCGGGTCGTCCACGCCGGGGGCGACGCCACCGGCCGGCACATCGCGGCGGCCCTCGCCCTGGCGGTCGCCGGCGATCCCCGCATCGCCGTCCGCGCGGGCGAGATCGTGCTCGAGGTCCTGGTCCGGGACGGGAGGGCGGCCGGGGTGCGCACCCGCGACGCCGGCGGGCACGAGCACGTGCGGCCGGCGGGCGCCGTGGTCCTCGCCACCGGCGGCATGGGCCACCTGTTCGCCCGCACGACCAACCCGGTCGGCGCCACCGCCGACGGCGTGGCCCTGGCCGCCCGCGCCGGCGCGGCCCTCGCGGACCTCGAGATGACCCAGTTCCACCCCACCGCCCTCGCGGTGGCCGCGAGCCCCCTGCCCCTGGTCAGCGAGGCCGTGCGCGGGGCCGGCGCGGTGCTGCGCGACGCCGCCGGCCACGCCTTCATGGCCGGCGAGCACCCCCAGGCCGACCTGGGCCCGCGCGACGTCGTGGCCCGCGCCATCTGGCGCCGCGCCCGGGCCGACGGCCGGGACGTGGCCCTGGACCTCACGCACCTCGACCCCGGCGCGGTGCACGCGCGGTTCCCGAGCATCTCGGCCGCCTGCCGGGAGCACGGCGTCGACCTGGCCCGCGACCCGGTCCCGGTGACCCCGGCCGCGCACTACGCGATGGGCGGGGTGCTGACCGATCTCGCCGGCCGCACGACGCTGCCGGGCCTCTGGGCCATCGGCGAGTGCGCGAGCACCGGCCTGCACGGCGCCAACCGGCTGGCGTCCAACTCGCTCCTCGAGGCCGTGGTCATGGGCCGGGTGACCGCGGCCGACCTGGCCGACCCGCCGCTGGTCTGGCCCGAGGGCCCCCTGGCCCCCGCCCGCCCCCTCGTCCTGGGCGACGCGCCGGGCGCCGAGGTGCGCGCCGCGGTGCAGCGGATCATGTGGGAGGACTGCGGCGTGGAGCGCGACGCCGACGGCCTGGCCCGGGCCGCCCGCGCCCTGGACCGGCTTCCCGCCCCGGCCGAGCCGGAGGCCGCGGGCCTGGTCGAGGTCGCCCGGATGACGGTCGCCGCGGCGGCGCGGCGCACCGAGAGCCGGGGCGCCCACTTCCGCGCCGACCACCCCGCCCACGACCCCGCGCAGGCCCATCGCACCGGATGGTGCGGGGGCGCCCCGTTCGAGATCGCGCCGGCACCCCGCGGCGCCGCAGCCCACCGGCCCGCCCCCCCTGCGGCCGTCCGAAAGGAGCATGAGTGACCACCCTCGCCCCCGGCGCCGCGTGCGCCCTGCCGGAGGTACCCGAGGCGCCGCCCGAGGAGCTCCGGGAGCGCGCCTGGGCGGCCCGCCGGGCCCTGGGCACCCGCCTGGTGGTGCTCGGCCACCACTACCAGAAGCACGAGGTCATCGAGTTCGCCGACATCACCGGCGACTCGTTCCTGCTCGCCCGCCGCGGCGCCGAGGCGACCCACGCGGACCTCGTGCTCTTCCTGGGCGTCTACTTCATGGCCGAGGCGGCCGACGTCCTGCGCGCCCCGCACCAGACCGTGGTCCTGCCGGACCTCGGGGCCGGCTGCCACCTGGCCGAGTGCGCCGACATCTTCACCGTGCGCGACGCCTGGTCCCAGCTCACCGACGCCTTCCCGGGCCGGCGCATCGTCCCGCTCACCTACATGAACTCAGGAGCCGACCTGAAGGCGTTCGTGGGCGAGCACGGCGGCGCGGTGTGCACCTCGGGCAACGCCGAGCGGGCGTTCCGCTGGGCCATGGACCAGGGCGACATGGTCTTCTTCTTCCCCGACGAGCACCTGGGCCGCAACACCGCCGCCCGGATGGGCATGGACCCCTGGTCGCCGGTGGTGTGGGACGCCCGCCGGGCCGTGCTCGGCGGCGCCGACCCCGACCGCCTCGCGGCCGAGCGGATCGTGCTCTGGAAGGGCTTCTGCAACGTCCACACCACGTTCACCGTGCGGCAGATCGACGAGGCCCGCGAGCGCCACCCGGGCGTGGTGGTCATCGCCCACCCGGAGTGCCCGCGCCCGGTCGTCGAGGCGGCCGACGAGGACGGGTCGACCGAGTACATCATCCGCCGGGTGCGCGAGCTGCCGGCCGGGTCGGCGGTGGCGATCGGCACCGACTGGAACCTGGTCGACCGCCTGCGCATCCAGAACCCGGACAAGACGGTCTTCTGCCTGAACGAGCACATCTGCCCCTGCATCACGATGAACCGGATCACCCTGCCCAAGCTCACCTGGGCGCTCGAGTCGCTCGCCGCCGGCGAGGTCCCCAACGTGGTCCGGGTGGACGAGGACATGGCGCGCTGGGCGCGCCTGGCCCTCGACCGCATGCTCGCCCTGCCGGGGTGATCGCCGGCGCGCTCTCGGTCGACGACCTGGTCGCCGCCGCGCTCGCCGAGGACCTCGGGGAGCGCGGCGACATCACCTCGGCCCTCCTGGTGCCCGCGGACGCCCGGGCGACCGGCGTGATCGCCGCCCGGGCCGACGGGGTCCTGGCCGGGCGCGCCGTGGCCCAGGCGGTGCTCGACCGCATGGGCGTGGACGCCGCCTGGACCGGTGCCGACGGCGCGCGCCTGCACGCCGGCGACGTCGTGGCGCGCGTCTCCGGGCCCGCCCGCGCGGTCCTGGCCGCCGAGCGCACCGCGCTGAACGCGCTCTCGCACCTGTCGGGCATCGCGACCATGACCGCGCGCTTCGCGGCCGCCTGCACCCCGGCGATGGTCCTGGACACCCGCAAGACCACCCCGGGCTGGCGGGCGCTCGAGAAGGCCGCGGTGGCCGCGGGGGGCGGGGTGAACCACCGGATGGGGCTCCACGACCGCGTGCTGGTCAAGGACAACCACCTCGCCCTGGCCCGCGCCGGGCTGGCCGATGCCGTGGCGCGGGCGCGCCGTGATCTGCCGGGTGTCATCGTGGAGGTGGAGGCGGACGACCTCGACGGCGTGCGGAGCGCGCTGGAAGCGGGCGCGGACTGGGTCCTGCTGGACAACATGGACGACGACGCGCTCCGCGCGGCCGTGGCGCTCACGGCCGGGCGGGCGCGCCTGGAGGCGTCCGGGGGCATGACGCTGGAGCGGGCCGCGCGCGCGGCCGCCTGCGGCGTCGACGCCGTGAGCGTGGGGGCGCTCACCCACTCGGCCCCGGCGCTCGACCTGGCCCTCGACCTCGACGCGGGAGCGTGAGCTGAGATGACCACCATGCCGGCATGGGCCGCGGCCCGGCCCGTCGCGTACTCTGGGATGCCGGTGTGAGCACCACCGACCAGACAGTCCAGGTCGTCCTCCCCGAGCTCGGCGAATCGGTCACCGAGGGCGTCGTCGTCGAGTGGCGCAAGGCGGTCGGCGAGGCCGTGAGCGAGGGCGAGACGCTCCTCGACGTGACCACCGACAAGGTCGACGTGGAGATCCCCGCGCCGGCCGCCGGCGTGCTGCTGTCGATCGCCGCCGGGCCGGGCGCCGCCGTCGAGGTGGGGGCGCTGCTCGGCGAGATCGGGCCCGGAGGCGGCGCCCCGCCGGCGCCCGCCCCCGCCGCCGGCAACGGCGCCGCGGGCAACGGGGCCCCGGCGGCCCCCGCCGCCCCGCCGGCGACGGGCGGCGCCCTCGTCGCGATCCAGCTCCCGGACATGGAGTCGGTCACCGAGGGCACCGTCGTCGAGTGGCGCAAGCAGGTCGGCCAGGCGGTCGCGGCCGACGAGATCGTGGTGGAGGTCTCCACCGACAAGGTCGACCTCGAGGTCCCCTCCCCGGCCGCGGGCGTGCTGGAGTCGACGGCGTTCACCGCCGGCGAGACGTTCCCGGTGGCCGAGGCGCTCGGGCAGATCCGCGCGGGGGCCACGGCCTCCGCCGACGGCGCGCCGGCCGCTGCGGCCCCTGCGGCCCCGGCCGCCGCGGCGGCCCCGAGCGCCCCGGTGCGCGACGTCCCCGCGACCCCGGTGGCCCGGCGCCTGGCCCACGAGGCCGGCGTCGACCTGCTCGAGGTCACCGGCACCGGCCCCGGCGGGCTCATCCGCAAGGGCGACGTGCGCGAGGCCATCGCCAACCCGAAGCCGGCGGCCCCGCCGGCGCCCGCGGGCGAGGAGGCGGTCACCCTGCGCGGCCCGGCCGCGGCGCTCGCCGAGTACATGGACGAGAGCCGCTCGATCCCGACCGCGACCACGTTCCGCACCCTCCCGGTCGCGATCCTCGACGCCGAGCGCAAGCGGCTGAACGGCGCCCTCGCCGCCGGGGGCGGCGGCAAGCTCTCGTTCACCCACCTCATCGCCTGGGCCATCGTGCAGGCCGTGGGCCGGACCCCCAGCATGGGCACCGGCTTCCAGCGGGTGGACGGCACCCCCCAGAAGCTCGTGCGCGACGCGGTCCACCTCGGGATCGCGGTGGACGTGGAGCGCAAGGACGGCAGCCGCTCGCTGCTGGTCCCGGTCATCCGGGAGGCCGACCGCCTCGGCTTCGCCGGGTTCCGGGCCGCCTTCGACGACCTCATCGAGCGCTCCCGCACCGGGAAGATCAAGCCGGACGAGCTGCGGGGCGCGAGCGTCACCCTGACCAACCCGGGCGGGTTCGGCACCGTGGCCTCGGTGCCGCGGCTGATGAACGGGCAGGGCACGATCGTCGCGACCGGGAGCATCGGCTACCCGCCGGGCCTGGACTCGGTGCCCGAGGGCCTCCTGCGCGAGTGGGGCGTCACCAAGGTCATGACCATGACCTCGACGTATGACCACCGGGTCATCCAGGGGGCCGAGAGCGGCGCGTTCCTGCGCGACATCGCGATGCTCCTGCAGGGCCAGGACGGCTTCTACGACGAGGTCCGGGCGAGCCTGGGCCTCGGCGCCGAGGCGCCCCTCGCCCAGCCCCAGCCGACCACCACCCCGGCCGCCACGCCGGCGCCGGCGCCGGTCGTGGCCGACGAGGAGATGCTCCGCACGGTGGCCGCCGCGGTGTCGCTGGTGCGGGCCTACCGCACGCACGGCCACCTGGCCGCCCGGCTCGACCCGCTCGGCAGCGCCCCCGAGGGCGACCCGGCGCTCGACCCCTCCTGGGTCGGGCTCACCCACGACGCCCTGGCCAAGGTGCCCGCCTCCATCCTGGACGTGGACCTGCCGCAGGTCACCACGGCGGCCGACGCCCTCACCCGCCTGCGCGAGGTCTACTGCGGCGCGATCGCGTATGAGTTCGCCCACATCTCCGACCACGAGCAGCGCGCCTGGCTGCGCCAGGAGATCGAGTCGGGGCACATCCGCGAGCCGCTCCCGCCGGAGCGCAAGCGCGCCCTGCTCGAGCGGCTCATCTCGGTGGAGACCTTCGAGCGCTTCCTGCGCCGCACCTACCTGGGGCAGAAGACCTTCTCGCTCGAGGGCTGCGACGTGCTGGTCCCCGTGCTCGACGAGAGCCTGGAGCTGCTGGCCGACGGCGGCGCCCAGGAGGTCATCATCGGCATGGCCCACCGGGGGCGGCTGGCCGCGATGACCCACACGGTCAACCGGCCGTTCGAGTCGATCCTGGCCGAGTTCGAGGGCGTGGTCGAGACCGGCCCGCAGGACGAGAGCGGCGAGGACCCCTACGCGGCGGCCGGCGACGTGAAGTACCACCTGGGCGCCGAGGGCACCTACGTGAGCCGCGGCGGCCGGCCGGTGCAGGTCACCCTGGCCGCCAACCCCAGCCACCTGGAGCAGGTCGACGCGGTGGCCGAGGGCCGCACCCGGGCCCGGCAGACCCTGCGCACCGGGCGGCAGGCCCATCACGACCCCACCCGCGCGGTGGCCGTGCTGGTGCACGGCGACGCCGCCTTCCCCGGCCAGGGCGTGGTGGCCGAGACGCTGAACCTGCAGGCGCTCACCGGCTACACGACCGGCGGGACCATCCACGTCATCGCCAACAACCAGGTGGGCTTCACCACCGACCCCGAGGACTCGCGCTCGACCCGCTACGCGAGCGACCTGGCCAAGGGCTTCGACATGCCCATCGTCCACGTCAACGCCGACGACGTGGAGGCCAACATCGCCGCCGTGCGGCTGTCCGCCGCGTTCCGCCGGCGGTTCGGCCAGGACGTGCTGATCGACATCATCGGCTACCGCCGCCTGGGCCACAACGAGCTGGACGAGCCGGCCTACACCCAGCCGGTGATGGCGCGCACGATCAAGAACCACCCCACCGTCGCGCGGGTGTACGCCACGCAGCTCATCAGCGAGGGCGTCATCGACGAGGCCGGGTTCAACGCCATGGTCGAGGCGGCCGAGCAGCGGATGGGCGCCGCGCACAAGGCGGTGGTGAGCGGCCTGGAGCAGGGCTCCGACCAGGACGGGGCCGCCGTCAAGCGGCGGCGCTCGCGCTCCCGGCAGGTGCGCACCCACGTGTCGGAGGGCACGCTCCGCTCGCTGAACGAGCAGCTCCACACCGTGCCCGACGGCGTGACGATCCACCCCAAGCTCCTGCCCCAGCTCGAGCGCCGCCGCCAGGGGCTCGACCAGGAGCAGGGCATCACCTGGGCCCACGCCGAGTCGCTCGCGTTCGCGTCGCTGCTCATCGAGGGCGTGCCGGTCCGCCTGACCGGCCAGGACGTGGCCCGCGGGACCTTCAGCCAGCGCCACCTCGAGCTGCACGACATCGCCGAGGGCGAGAGCTACAAGGCGCGCAAGGGCCGCACCCACATCCCGATGCAGACCCTCCTGCGGGCCAAGGCGAGCTTCGAGATCCACAACAGCCCGCTGTCGGAGTCGGCGACCGTCGGCTTCGAGTACGGCTACTCGACCCAGGCGCCGGAGACGCTGGTCATCTGGGAGGCGCAGTACGGCGACTTCGCCAACGGCGCGCAGATCATGATCGACCAGTTCATCGCCGCCGGCGAGGCCAAGTGGGGGGTGCAGAGCCGCCTGACCCTGCTGCTGCCGCACGGCTACGAGGGCAACGGGCCCGAGCACTCCTCTGCGCGCGTCGAGCGCTTCCTGCGCCTCGGCGCCGAGGACAACATCCGCATCGCCAACTGCTCGACCGCGGCCAACTACTTCCACCTGCTCCGCCGGCAGGGGCTCTCGGACGAGCTGCGCCCGCTGGTGGTGTTCACGCCCAAGAGCCTGCTGCGGGCCAAGTCCGCCTCCTCGACCCTGGCCGACCTGGCCCACGGGACGTTCCAGCCGCTGCTGGAGGACCCGCGCGCCGCCGGCCGGCGCGAGGAGATCCGCCGCATGATCCTCTGCACCGGGAAGATCTTCCATGAGCTCGACGCCCACCCCGATCGGGAGGCCCAGACTGACCTCGCCGTCACCCGCGTGGAGGGGCTCTACCCCTTCCCCAAGGAGGAGTTCCTCGAGCTCCTGGAGCACTACCCCAACCTCGAGGCCGTCACGTGGGCCCAGGAGGAGCCGCGCAACATGGGGGCCTGGAGCTTCGTCACGCGCCGGGTCACGGGGCTGCTCCCCCGCGGCATGGTGCTCGGCTACATCGGACGTCCCGTCCGCGCCTCCCCCAGCGAGGGCTACCCGCAGACCCACCAGGTGGAGCAGCAGCGCGTGCTCCGTGAGGCCCTGGTGGGCATCGTGATGGCGGGGTCCTGGTGAGCGACCAGAAGCGGGTCGTCGTGCTCGGCGGGGGACCCGCCGGCGATGTGGCGGCGCTGCGCGCCGCCCAGCTCGGGGCCAAGGTCTGGCTGGTGGAGCGCGCCGAGCTCGGCGGCACCTGCCTGAACTGGGGCTGCATCCCGACCAAGTCGCTGCTCGCCTCGGCCGACCTCCTGCGCAAGGTGCGCCGGGCGGAGGAGTTCGGCCTGAGCGTCGGGAGCGTCAAGGTCGACTTCCCGAAGATGATGGCGCGCAAGGACGACATCGTCCTCAGGATGCGCACCGGGGTCGAGGGCGCGGCCAAGCGCAAGGGCGTGACCGTGGTCCGCGGGCAGGGCCGCGTGGAGGGCGACGAGGTGGTGGTCGGCGACGAGCGGCTGCCCTTCGACGTGCTGGTGATCTCGGTGGGGACCGAGCCGGCCGGGCTGCCCGGCCTGGACATGGACCACCCGGCGATCCTCACCTCCAACGACGTGCTGGTGCTCCCGGCGATCCCCAAGAGCATGCTGATCATCGGGGCGGGGGTCATCGGATGTGAGTTCGCGAGCCTGTTCGGCCCGCTGGGCACCCGGATCACCATGGTCGAGATGCTGCCGCGCATCCTGGCCGGGATCGACGAGCGCACCGCCAAGCAGTTCCAGCGCACGATGGAGAAGGAGGGGGTGGAGATCCACCTGGGCCAGCGGCTCGAGGAGATCACCTCCTACCGCAAGAACGGCGTGACCGCCACGCTCACCGACGGCACCGTGGTCGAGGTCGAGAAGGTGCTGGTCTCGATCGGCCGCCAGGCCCAGACCCGGGGCATCGGGCTGGAGGAGGCCGGGGTCGAGGTGACCGAGCGCGGCCACATGGTGGTCGATGAGTACCTGCGCTCGGCCAACCCGCGGATCTGGGGCGCCGGCGACTGCATCGGCGGCCTGCAGCTCGCCCACCTGGCGTCGGCCGAGGCGGCCCGGGCCATCGAGAACGCGCTCGGGGATCGGCCCATCCCGATGGACCGGACCGTCGTGCCGAGCTGCATCTACACCCACCCCGAGATCGCCACGGTGGGCCTGAACGCCGATCAGGCCAAGGAGGCCGGCCACACCGTCAAGCTCGGCACCGCCCGCTTCGGCGGGTCGGGCAAGGCGCTCGGCGAGGGCGAGCCGGACGGCTACGCCCAGCTCGTCGCCGACGCCGACTCGGGCCTCATCCTGGGCGCGACGATCATGGGCGTGCACGCCGTGGAGATGATCCACGAGGTCGGCGTCGCCATCGCCGACGGGTTCTCGCTGCAGGACCTCGGTGAGGTCATCCACGCCCACCCGACGGTGAGCGAGATGGTCATGGACGCCGCCCAGCAGGGCGTCGGCGTCGCCCCCTACCTCTCCTAGCCGGCGGCGGGACCGCGGTCGCCGCCGGTGACCGCGGTCCCCTGGCGGCTCGTCCGCCCCGCCCCCGGGCATCCCGCCGAGGCGCTCGCCCGGGCCGAGGCGGTGCTCACCCGCCTCGGCCCCGGCGACGCCCCGGTGCTCCTGTGGGCGCCGGTGGACCGGGCGGCGGTCATAGTGGGCCGGGCCGCCGGGCCGCTCCCGGTCGACCCGGCCGCCTGCGCCGCCCGGGGCCTGGACGTGGTGCGCCGCTCGTCCGGCGGCGGGCCCGTGCTCTGGGACCCGGATCTCGTGGCGTTCGACGTGGCGCTGCCCAAGGGCCATCCGCTGGCCCCCGACGACGTGGTCGCCGCCTACCGCTGGGTGGGCGAGGCGGTGGCGGCGGCCCTTCGGGTGGTCGGCGTCCCGGCCCGGGTGGTGGGCGTGGAGGAGGCCCGCGCCGCCCCCCGCGGGCCGGCCGCGGCGGCGTGCTTCGGCGGCCTCTCCCCCTTCGAGGTGGTCGGGCCGGACGGGCGCAAGGTGGCCGGGCTCTCGCAGGTGCGCCGGCGGACCGGCACCCTGCTGCAGGTGGGCGTGCCCCTGCGCCTGGACGCCGGCACCCTGGGCCCCCTGCTCGCGCCGTCCCTCGACCCGGCCGCCCTCACCGAGCGGGCCGCCGGGGTGCGCGAGTGGGTCCCCGGGCTCACCGTCGCGGGCCTCGTGCCGCCGATCGAGGCGGCGGTGGCCGAGCGGGCCGGGGCGCCACTCGCCCCGGCGTGGCTCACGCCGGCCGAAGCCGGCCAGGCGGACGCCCTCGCCGCGGAGCGCTTCCGGCCGGTCGCGACCCCGCCCGGGCCGGGATGAGCGCGCCGCGCACCCGGGTGTGCAGGTGACCGGGGCGCGGCCGCGTACATTGACCCGATGGCACCGGATCGCGACCCGGCCCAGGAGGCGCGCCTCAGGCGACGCGAGGCCGCGCGGCGGCAGGAGCGCCGGCGGCGGCGCACGGCCGTCGGGCTCGGCCTGCTCATGGTCGGGCTGACCGTGGTGGCCATCGGGTTCAGCCGCGGGGGCGACTCCGCGCCGCCGGCCGGCCGGGCCGCGGCCGCCGGCGCCACGGGCACCACCACCGCCGATCGGCCGCCGCCCCCGCCGGACGCCACCGTGCGCATCGCCGGCACCGGCGACATCGTGATGGGGAGCCTGCCCTACGGCCTGCCGGCCGACGGGGGGCGGAGCTTCTTCCGCGACGTCGACCCGCTCATCGACGGCGACGTCGTGGTGGGCAACCTGGAGGGCACCCTCGCCACCGGCGGATCGTCCAAGTGCGGCGACACCTTCAGCCCGAACTGCTTCGCCTTCCGCACCCCGCCCTCCTATTCGAGGTGGCTCAAGCAGGCCGGGTTCACGGTGATGAACCTGGCCAACAACCACTCGTATGACTTCGGCGCGCAGGGCCAGCGCGAGACGCTCGCGGCGCTCCGGCGGGTGGGCCTCAAGTGGACGGGCCTGCCGAACCGCTACGTGGTGCAGACCGTCGACGGCGTGCGCGTGGCCGTGGTCGGCTTCGCCCCGTATGAGTACGCGCCGGACGTGCGCGACATCCCCGCCGCGAGGCGCCTGGTGGCCCGGGCGGCGAAGGACGCCGACCTGGTCGTGGTGACCATGCACGCCGGCGCCGAGGGCGACGACCAGCAGAACACGCGCCCGGGCACCGAGGAGTACCTGGGCGAGAACCGCGGCGACGTCATGGCCTTCTCCAAGGCGGTCATCGACTCCGGGGCCGACCTGGTGATCGGCCACGGGCCCCACGTGCTCCGCGGGATGCAGTTCCACCGGGGCCGCCTCATCGCCTACTCGATGGGGAACTTCGGCGGGTACGAGGTGTTCGCGCTCGGTGGGCCGCGATCGACCAGCGGGGTGCTGCAGGTGGAGCTCCGGCCCGACGGCACCTGGGTGAGGGGCCGGGTCGCCCCCACCCGGCTGGTGGAGCCGGGCGTCCCGGCCCGGGGCGGGGACGCGCCGGCGGTGCTCGCATCGCTCTCCCGCGAGGACTTCGGGGCCCAGGCGGCCCGCATCGCCGCCGACGGCACCATCCGCCCACCGGCCCGCTGAGGCGTGGGCGGGCTCACCCGCCATGGGCTGCTCGGGGCCGGGGCCGCCCTCGCGGCCGGGCTGACCATCGCGCCCCGCGCCGGCGCCGCGCGGGCCTCCGGGCGGGTGGCGGTGATCGGGGCGGGGCTCGCCGGGCTCACCTGCGCGCACCGCCTGGTCGCGGCGGGGCTGTCGGTCGACGTCGTGGAGGCCCGCGAGCGGATCGGCGGCCGGGCCTGGACCGAGGCCGGGCCGGTGCCCGGGCAGGTGTCCGAGAACGGCGGCGAGCTGGTGGACTCAGGCCACCAGGCGATCCGCGCGCTCTGCCGGGAGCTCGGGGTCGGGCTGGTCGACCTCGAGGCCGTCGGGAGCGACGACGCCGCCCCGCGCGCCCTGCTGCGCGGCCGGCTCTCCGGGCTGGACGCGGCCTTCGCCGGCCTCGGCGCGGTGGAGGCCGCCGCCGCCCGCGACCTGGCCCGCCCGCGGGCGCTCGATCGGCTGGACGCCGGCACGTGGATCGACCGGGCCAGCCCGTCCCCGCGCCTGCGGGCGGCGCTCCGCGCGCTGGTGGAGGGCGAGTACGGGGCCGCGCCCGAGCGGATGAGCGCCCTGGTGCTCGCCCGCGACCTCGACGCCGACGACCCGGGGGCCGATGAGCGCTTCCGCATCCGCGGCGGCACCCGCACCCTGGTCGACGCGCTCGTCGCCCGGGTGGGCAGCGGGCGGATCGCCACCGGGATCGCCCTCGCGGGGATCCGGCGGACCGCCGCGGGGCGGCCGGTGGTGGCGCTCGCCTCCCCCGGCCCGGCGGCACGCCGGACCTACGACCGGGTGGTGCTCGCGCTGCCGTTCACCACCCTGCGCCGGGCCGACCTGCGCGGCGCCGGGCTCTCGGCGGCCAAGCTCCGGGCCATCCGGGAGCTCGGCATGGGCACCAACGCCAAGGTGATCCTGCCGTTCCGGCGCCGGGCCTGGATCGACGACGGCTGGGACGGCGAGGCCCTGAGCGACACCGCCCTCGGGTGGACCTGGGACGGCTCGCTGGGCCAGCCCGGGCGGGGCGGGTTCCTGGTGTCGTTCACCGGCGGGCGCGCGGGCGCGCTCACCCCGGGCCCCGACCACGGCCCGGCGCCGGCCCGGCTGGTCCGGGACCGCCTGCGGGTCATCGGCGAGGTGGCCGACGGGGTGGCCGCCGCGGCGGCCCCGGGCGCCCGGGTGAACGTCTGGACCCGCGACCCCTGGTCACTCGGCTCCTACTCGTTCCTCGCGGTGGGCCAGGCCACCACCATCGCCGCGGCGTGCGCCCCGCCCGAGGGCCCCTGGCACTTCTGCGGCGAGCACACCGCGGGGCGCTTCCGCGGGTACATGGAGGGGGCGGTCGCAAGCGGCGAGCGGGCCGCCCGCGAGGTGCTCGCCGCGCTCGCCCGGCCCTGAGGTCAACCCGGGCGCACGGCGGTCGATGCCAGGGGGAGACCCGTGGTCGACCTGCTGCCACCCGAGCCGGACCGCCCGTCCGTGCGCGAGCGACTCGCGCGGGGGGGCGGCGCGCGGCTGGCCGAGGCGGGGCTCGCCCTGGTGGTCGCCGGCCTCGTGGGCGGCTGGTACTGGACCAGCACGCACCCCTCCGCGGGCGACGCCGTCCGCCCCGCCGCGCCGGTGACGGCGCCCACCCCGGTCGCCCGGCCCGAGATCCCCGCGCCGCGCCTGCGGGTGGGCTCGGTCGGCCCGGCGGCCGAGCGGGCGGCCGGGGTGGTGCGCCGGGCCGTCCGCCGGGCGCCGCGGCCGGCGCAGGCGGGCTGGGTCATCGAGATGGACGGACGGCGCCTGCCCGTGCGCCGTGCACCGGTGCGGCGGGCCGCCGCGCCGGCCGCGGCGCCCGTCGCGCCGGCCGCGGCCGACCCCACCACCCTCGCCCCCCCACCGGCCCCGGCCGCCGACCCGGTGGCCTTCGCCCCGGTGCTCCGGGTCCCGTGGGAGGTCATCTCCGACGCCGCCGGCCACGAGTCGCGCATCCTCGAGCCGCGCGAGCCCGAGGTCTTCTGCGACCGCTGCCAGGGCGGCTGGCCATCGAACGTCGCCGTGGACCTGGCCGCGCCGGCCGGGTCGGCGGTGTACGCGCCCTTCGCGGGCATCGTGACCTACGCCTTCGACCGCTCCGGCATCGGCCCGACCACGCCCGGATGGGGTGTCGCCATCGACTCCGGCGCCGGGCGGGCGGTGTTCATGACCCACCTCGACCGCCTGCGCGTGCGCGTGGGTGACCGGGTGGCCCAGGGCCAGGCGGTGGGGGTCGTCGGGGACCACTTCACGAGCATCCCGGACCACGTGCACCTCGGCATGGGCCGCGCCTGGTCGACCCCGGGCATGTCGGCCGGCATCGACCCGGGCCCGGTGGTGGCGGCGTCCGCGGCGAATCGGTGATTTCCCCGGGTTCCCCGGTCCGCCCGGCCGTGGGACCCTCGCATCGAGGCACCCGAGGGAAGGAGATGGGGATGACCCGCCGTGCCCGCGCGATCGCGACCCTCGCGATCTCTGCCTGCGTGCTCGTCCCCGCCGGGACGGCCGGCGCCTGGAACAGCAACACGTTCTCGAGCCCCACCGGGAACATCCGCTGCAAGTACGACCCGCGCAACGAGGTCGTGAGCTGCCTGACCCTGAACGACAACTGGGTGGCCGCGGTGTCGCTGTGGGGGCGCGCCTACAAGGTCCGCGGCGGCTACTACACGCCCGGCCAGACCCTCGCCTACGGGGACACCTGGACGGTGAGGAGCAAGTTCCGCTGCTGGTCGCGCACCGCCGGGATGACCTGCAAGAGCCTGAAGACCGGCCACGGCTTCTTCACCAGCCGGGCCACCTGGCGCTTCTTCTGATGTCGCGGGGGCTCACCGGACGAGCATCCGGCTGAAGCGACGGCCGGCGAGCGCGAGGCCGGTGAGCCCCAGCACCACCAGGTAGGCCACGTGGCCGAGGGTCGCCGGCCCCACGCTGCCGAGGGAGAGGTCGCGGAGCAGCGCGACCCCCTGGTAGAGCGGGGTCACCACCACGATCGGCTCGGCCCAGGCCGGGTAGTCGTCCAGCGGCACGAACGTGGCCGAGAACAGGAAGAGCGGGAGCGTCACGAGCTGGACCAGGTCCAGATCGGTCCACGAGCGCATGAAGGTGACCGCGTACAGGCCGAGGCCGGCGAAGGCGAGGCCGATGAGCAGGGCGGCGGGCACCAGGAGCAGCGACCACCAGCTCTCCATGAGCCCGAGCACGGCCATGACCACCGCGAACGACACCGCGTAGGCGGCCCCCCTGAGCAGCGCCCAGATGAGCTCGCCCAGGGCCAGGTCGCGCGGCTCGAGCGGCGTGGCGAGCGCGCCGTCGTAGACCTTGGAGTAGCGCATGCGGAAGAAGACGTTGCCGGTGGTCTCGTACACCGCGCCGTTCATCGCCGACGCGGCGAGCATCGCGGGCGCCACCCAGGACGCATACGGCACCGGCTGGCCGCCGTAGGTGACGTCGCCGACCAGCGCGCCCACCCCGACCCCGATCGCGAGCAGGTAGAGCAGCGGCTCGAAGGCGCCGGAGACCAGCACCAGCCAGATGCGGCGCGAGGCCACCCACTGGCGCTCCACCCAGAGCGCCGAGCGGCGGGCGCCGAGCAGCGCCGGGGGGAGCACCCGCACGACGAGGCCGGTGCTCACGGCTCGAGCCGCCGCCGGTAGGTGACGGTCGCGGCCAGCGTGCCGGCCACCGCGAGCACCAGCAGGACCGCCAGGTGCAGCGGGACGAGGGGGTCCGGCGCGCCGGTCATGAACCCCCGGGTGAGCTCGGTGCCGTGCCACAGCGGGGTGATCCAGGCGACGGGCTGGAGCCAGTCGGGAAGCTGCGAGACCGGGAAGAACGTGCCCGCGAACAGGAACATGGGCAGGATCACGAAGCGGAACAGGCCCACGAAGCCCTGCTCGTCGTCGCGGGACGCCGCCCAGGCCTCGATGGGCGCCGCCACGGCCAGGCCGGTCAGCACCGCCGCGGGCAGGGCGAGCACCGCCAGCGGCCCGGAGGAGACCCCGAACGGGATGGTCACCACCATGAACACCGCCGCCACCGCGGTGAGGCGCAGGGCGATCCACGCGACGCGCCCGGCCACCAGGTCGGGCACCCCGACCGGGGTGGCGAGGATGGAGCGGTAGGTGCCGAACCACTTGATCCCGGCCATGACCGGGTAGGTGGCCTCGAACGTCGCCACCTGCATGCAGGTGGCCGCGAGCAGCCCGGGGGCGACGAACGCGGCATAGGTGAGGCCCTCCACCGGTCCGCCCGAGTCGATGCGCGCTCCCAGGCCGACGCCGATCGCCAGGAGGAAGAGCAGCGGCGAGAGGAACGAGCTCACCAGGGTGGCCCGCCAGGTGTGGCGGTAGCTCACCCACAGGCCCTCGACCACGGCGGCCGAGCGGCCGGCGGCGACCCGCATCAGTCGACCAGGGTGCGGCCGGTCAGCCGCAGGAACACATCCTCCAGGGTTGCCCGGCGGACCACCGCGCGCTCGTGCGCGACCCCACGGCCGATGACCGCGGCGAGCGTCTGGTCGCCGTCGTCGGTCGAGAGCAGCACGCGGTCGGGCAGGCGCTCGACGTGGTCGGCGAGCTCCTCCAGCACGCCGGAGGGCGGCTCGGCGCCGGCCGGCAGGCGGAGCTCGACCACGTCCCGGGCGGCGTGGCGGCGGATGAGCTCGGCCGGTCCGCCCTCAGCCACGATCCGGCCCCGGTCCATGATCACCAGCCGGTCGCAGAGCTGCTCGGCCTCGTCCATGTAGTGGGTGGTGAGCACCAGGGTCACCCCGTCGGCGCGCAGCCGGTAGAGCCGCTCCCAGAGCAGGTGCCGGGCCTGGGGGTCCAGGCCGGTGGTCGGCTCGTCCAGCAGCACCAGCTCGGGTCGGTTGATGAGCGCCCGGGCGATGGTCAGCCGGCGCTTCATGCCCCCCGAGAGCTCGTCCACCTTGGCCGTGGCCCGGTCGGCGAGCTGCACGAACTCCAGGAGCTCGGCCGACCGCGCGCGAACCTCGGCCCGCGGCAGGCGGAAGAAGCGGCCGTAGACGTACATGTTGTCCATGACGGTGAGCTCACCGTCCAGCGTGTCCTGCTGGGGCACCACGCCGAGCCGCCCGCGGATCTCGGGCCCGTCGCGTCGCGGGTCGCGGCCGAGCACCCGCATCGTCCCCTCGGTGGGGTGGGACACGCAGCCGACCATGCGCATGGTCGAGCTCTTGCCGGCGCCGTTCGGGCCCAGGAAGCCGAACGTCTCCCCCGGCGCCACCGCGAAGTCGATGCCGGCGACCGCGGTGAAGTCGCCGAAGCGCTTGACCACGCCCACGGCCTCGACCGCCGGTCCGGTCCCCGTCGGGCGGGCGGCGATGAGCGGGTGCTCGGCGGGCGGCGTGGACACCCGCGGGATCGTGGCACAGGTCGCCGGAGCCCCGGGCACGCCGGAGCCGCGGACTCCGTCCTGCTGATTCCGGCGGCTCGGCGTGACAGCATCCGCGCCCACCCCCGCTCCCGGAGCCCTCGTGACCGACCTCGCCCGTTCGCTCGCCCGCCGGTGCCTTCTCGCGCTCGTCCTGGCCGGCGGCCTCCTGCCGGCCGGCGGCGCCCAGGCGGCGACCGTCGCGATGACCCCCCAGGGGCTCGTGCTCGACTCGACCGTCGACGGCGACCGGGGCGGGGAGTTCGTCATCTTCCCCGACGCGCAGACGGCCGACGGCACCCCCACGCGCTGGCGGGTCTTCGCCTTCGGGTGCCCCTTGAAGGCGTGCCTCGAGCCGGTGGCGCCGGCCTGCGCCCTGCCGAACGCGGCGGGCATCGTCCTGAGCTTCGAGGTGGTGTGCCTGCGCAGCGCACCGGGCGTGACCGTCCGGGCCGGCGGCGGCGCCGACCAGGTGACCGTGAACCTGGGCTCCGATCCCCTCACCGCCGATCTGGGGGAGGACGGCGACGTGCTGCAGCGCGGTGTCGTGGGCGGCCGCCTGCAACCCGACAACACGGGCCCGTGGACGGTGAGCGGGGGCGGGGGCGACGACCAGATCTCCGGCTCTCTGGGCGCGAACAGGATCGACGCCGGGGCGGGCGTCGACACGGTGACCACCTTCGGCGCCGACGACCGCATCGCCGGCGGCGACGGCGGCGACGTCATCGACCCGGGTGCGGGCGTCGACGTGGTGCAGGGCGACGCGGGGGACGACCGGTTCCAGGCCACCGTGACCGGGGGCCTGTTCGAGCGCGACGAGAACGCCTACGACGGCGGCGACGGCGTGGACACGATCGACTACTCACAGCGCGAGCAGCCCGTGTTCTTCTCCTCCGGCGCGACGCAGGGCGGGAGCATCCCCGGCGGGCTCGA
>JALOLS010000103.1 GCA_025455865.1 Thermoleophilia bacterium | reverse complement strand
TGCCGCAGCCTCATCACCGGCCACGGCTTCTGGACCAGCCGCACCGCGTGGCGGTTCTTCTGATCGCCCACCGGCGCGGGCCTGCGGAACCGGCCGGATGCACCGTCCCTGCCTCCGACTTGCGCAACGGTGCAGGACGCGGGACATTCGTCACAGTTTTTCTCCGCATTTCTTCACCCTCACCCGGAACCTCCCAGATCGTCCGATGCCAGGACCGCCTCCTGCGAAATACGGTGACCTCCCTGCTCGGAACCCCCTGATCCTTGCCCACCGCCTGAGGTCGGGGCGGTGCGACCGGACCAGGCCCAACGCGCTGAACGGAGGCCCCGTGACCAGCCCGTCGACCCCGTCGATCCCGCCGGTGCTCCTCGCCGCCGCCACGCTGCTGGTCGCCGCCGCCCCCGCGCTCGGGGTGGCCACCAGCCGCACCGCGGTGCAGGTCGGCAGCGACCCGATCGCCGCGGCCGCGCGGGGCCGGGCCGGGGAGGTCTTCGTGGCCAACCGGACGTCCGAGACCGTGTCCGTGATCAACGTGCGCACCCGGGCCCTGGTGCGCACGATCGGGCCGGTGTCGGGCACCCGCACCGTCGACCAGGCCGTCGACGTCGGCCGGGACCGGCTCTGGCAGCTCGAGAGCGGGCTCGACCGCCTCTTCCTGCGCGACGCCGCGACCGGCCGGGTGCTCGGGACCGTGCGGCTCCCGGCCGCCGAGACGCCCGTCGCGGTGGCCCTCGAACCGGGCCAGAACCGGGTCCTGGTGGCCTCCAACAGCTCGGGCGGAGGCGTGGTCCACCGCATCGACCCGACCTCGTTCACCGTCGCCCGCACCCGCAGCATCCCCGGCGTGCTGCGCGACCTCGCGGTGAGCGACCGGCTCGACCGCGCCATCGTCGCGGTCGGCTCGGCCAACCGGGTGCGGTTCCTGTCCTCCAGCACGCTCGCCGACGCGAGCGTCAGCGGCGCGACGACGGGCACCGATCCCCGGGGCGTCGCGGTGCTCGGCGACCAGACCGCCGACCGGCGCCTGCTGGTGACCAACCGGGGCGCCGACTCGGTCTGGGTCATCCGACTCGACACCGGCGCGCGCGAGCGCATCCTCCAGGTCGGCCCCCGGCCGGGGGCGATCGCCGCCGACGACGTGGCCCAGCGGGCCTGGGTGGCGAACACCGCCTCCACCTCCGTGACCGTCATCGAGCGGGAAGCGGGCGTGCTCGGGGTGCGGGAGACGGTGGGCATCGGCCAGCAGCCGGTGGCGGTCGCGGTCGAGCCGGGGAGCCTCCGGGCCGTGGTGACCACGCCCCTCACCCGCGCGGCGCACATGCTCTCGCGCTACAGCGGCCTGGCCCACTCCCTGCCCTTCCCCAACCGCTTCGGCCTCACCTCGGTGCCCGCGACGATCCCGGACATGCCGGTCGTCAACCTGGCCGAGACGCCGTTCGGCCTGTCGGGGGGGATGGCGTTCGCCGCCCTCGACCACCTCCTGGCCGGCTACGTCCACCCGCGCGAGATCACCGAGGCCCCGCAGACGGGCGCCATCTTCGAGTACCTCGGCGATCGCGCGCTCGACTCGCTGAGCCGGCCGCTGCTCGTCGCCGACCCGGCCGGGCCGATCGGACCGCGCTTCGCCCGCCTCCAGCAGCGCTCCGACGCCGACGCGCCCGGGACCGAGGGCCTCCGCAACCTGACCCTCCGCGAGATGACGGCGATCGCCCCGACCCTGGACACCGGGCGGCCGGTCCCGGTCGGCGTGGTGAGGGCGCAGGCGGGGGACTCGCCGTTCGACAACGAGATCGTCCTGGCGGTCGGGCAGTTCACGGTCGGCACCGAGCGGGTCGTCGAGGCCTACGACCCGAACCTCCCCCCGGGCGCGGGGGTCGGAGACGGCATCACCTTCCTGTGGACCCGGCAGCGGCGCCAGACCACGAACCGCCAGGGCACGGAGCTCGTGTCGACGTTCCGCGGGCTCTTCTCGGCGGGGAACGCCTACCGGGAGGAGACCCCGCCGGTGTTCACGCCGTAGGCGGCCCGGTCGGCCGCGCCGCGTGGGTCCCGATCCCGGGCGGGCACCACAGGGGCGGGGCGGGCCGGCGGCCCCGGCGGACGTGATGCGCGAGGCTGTCTCCGTCCCCCCGAGGAGCGCCGATGACCCACGCCGACACCGGCCGGACGCCCTGCATCGAGGAGCGCCTGGCGGCCGCCCGCGACTACGCCCCCCGCTACCGCGCCCTGGTGCCGGGATTCGGCCCGCTGCCGAGCATCCCGCTCGCGGTCGTCACCTGCATGGACGCCCGGATCATCCCGTCCCACATCCTGGGGGCCCCGGAGGGCCGCATCCAGGTCATGCGCAACGCCGGGGGCCTGGTGACCGACGACGTGGTCCGCTCGCTGGTCGTCTCCCAGCGGCGCCTGCGCACCCGGGAGATCCTCGTGCTCCAGCACACCGGATGCGGCATGGCCTCGTTCACCGACGAGGACCTGCTCGCCGAGATCGAGCAGGACGCCGGGGCGCGACCGGGCTGGGCGCCGGGCGCGTTCGGCGACGTCGAGGCGAGCGTGCGCGACGGGGTCGCACGCCTTCGGGCCTGCCCGTGGCTGGTCGACGCCACCCGCGTCGCCGGCGCCGTGTTCGATCTGGCCGACGGCAGCGTGCGCGTGGTCGCCTGAGCCTGGAGGTCCGATTCCCGCCAGACCGTGGGCCCGGCCCCTGCCACCCTGCGCCCATGAACGAGCACACCGTCATCGCCTCGCCCTCCGGCCCGTGGCGCATCGAGGTCGACCCGGCCGGCCGCCTGGCCCGGATCGACCCGAGCGACGGGCCGCCGTCCGCGGCGGCGCCCGGGCCCGCCCTGGCCGCGATCGCCGACGCCCTCCGCGCCTACCTGGCCGGTGCGGGCCCGATGCCCCGGCCCGCGCTGGTGCCCGCGCGCACCCCGTTCGCCGCCGCCGCCCGCGCGGCGCTCCTGGCCGTGCCGACCGGCTCGACCATCAGCTACTCCGAGCTCGCCGCCCGCGCCGGCCGGCCCGCCGCCGTGCGCGCCGCCGCCCGGGCCTGCGCCACGAACCCGATCGCGATCGTCGTCCCCTGCCACCGGGTCGTCGGCCGGGACGGCGCGCTCACCGGCTACGCGGGGGGCCTGGAGCGCAAGCGGGCGCTGCTCCGCCTCGAGGGGGTCCTCCCCTGACCGACCGTGCCGTGCTCGAGCGCGCGGTGGCCGCCCGCGACCCGCGCTTCGACGGCCGCTTCTGGGTCGGGGTCACCAGCACGCGGATCTACTGCCGCCCGAGCTGCCCGGCCATGACGCCCCGGCCGGAGCACATGCGCTTCTTCCCCAGCCCGGCGGCCGCGCAGGAGGCCGGCCTGCGGGCCTGCCTGCGGTGCCGGCCCGACGCCGCCCCGGGATCGCCCGAATGGGACGCCCGGGCCGACCTCGCCGGCCGGGCGATGCGGCTGATCGCCGACGGGGTGGTGGACCGGGAGGGGGTTGGTGGGCTCGCCCGGCGCCTGGCGGTGAGTGAGCGTCACCTGCACCGCACGCTGGTCGGCGCCCTCGGCGCCGGGCCGGTCGCGCTCGCCCGCGCGCGCCGGGCGCAGGCCGCACGGCTGCTGGCCGAGACGACCGGCCTGCCCCTGGCCCAGGTCGCGTTCGCGGCGGGCTTCTCGAGCGTGCGCCAGTTCAACGACACGGTGCGGCGGGTGTACGGGCGCACGCCCGGGGAGCTTCGCCGCACCCGGCGCGCCGCCGCCGCCGCGCCCGGGGTGCTCGCGCTCCGCCTGGCCGCCCGGCCGCCGCTGGACGCCGCCGCGCTCGTGGCCTTCATCGGCGCCCGGGCCATCCCGGGGGTGGAGGAGGGGGAGCCGGGGGCGATCCGCCGCACCCTTCGCCTCCCCCGCGCCTGGGGCGTCGCCGAGCTGCGCCCGGGACCCGACGGGGCGGCCTGCACGCTGCGGCTGGGGGACCTGCGCGACCTGGGGAGCGCGGTGGAGCGCTGCCGCCGGCTGCTGGATCTCGACGCCGACCCGCTCGCCGTGGCCGAGGCGCTCGGGGCCGACCCGCTCCTGGCCCCGCTGGTGGCGGCCGCGCCCGGCCTGCGGGTGCCGGGCGGCGTGGACGGGTTCGAGGTGGCCGCCCGGGCGGTGCTCGGCCAGCAGGTCTCGGTGGCCGCCGCGCGGACGCTCGCCGGGCGCCTGGCGAGCGCCCTGGGCGAGGAGGTGCCCGCCGGCGGCGGGCTCACCCGCCTCTTCCCCGGCCCGGACGCCGTGGCCGACGCCGACCTCCGGGCCCTCGGCCTCCCCCGCGCGCGCGCCGGGGCGCTCGCCGCCCTGGCCGCGGCGGCCGCCGCGGGTGGGGTCGACCTCGATCCCGGGGCGGACCGGGAGGCCACCGAGCGGGCGCTGCTCGCGCTTCCGGGCATCGGCCCGTGGACGGCGGCCTACGTGCGGATGCGCGCGCTCGCCGACCCGGACGCGTTCCTGCCCACCGACCTCGGCCTGCGCCGGGCCCTCGCGGCGCGCGGCGTCACCGACGCGCCGGCCCGCGCCGAGCGCTGGCGGCCCTGGCGGGCCTATGCGCTCATGCACCTGTGGCAGGCGCCGGGCTGAGCTTCAGCGTGCCCGGGCCGCCTCCGCGCCGGTGAGGCCGCCGGGGCCGGACACGCTCCACACCGCGACGGCACCGGCCGCCCCGCTCATCGCGACCCGGGGAAAGCCCCCGTCGCCGCGCGACACGGTGGCCACCCGGCCCAGGCGCCCCGCCGGGCCGACGGCCGCCCGGACCTCCGACCGCCCGGTGGGCAGGTCGCGCTCCCACGCGGCCACCGCGCGCCCGTCCGCGGCGACGGCGACGGCCGGGCGCTCGAACGAGACCGGGCCCTGGGCCCGGTCGAGCGTGCGTGACGGGCCGAACCGGCCGCCGGCCGGGCGGGTCGCGGCCTGGGCCACCGAGGCGCCGGCCTGCCCGTCCGGCGGCACGCCCACCCACGCGGTCAGCGCCGTGCCCCGGCCGTCGACCGCCACCCCGGCCCCGATCGCCTCCACCCCGGGCGCCGAGACGACCTGGACCGGGCCGAACGGGCGACCCCGCCCGGAGGTCCAGGCGGCGGCGGCCCGCGGCACGCCGTTCGCCCCGGCCGCCTGGGCCCAGACCGCGGTGGCGCGGCCGCGCGGGTCGACCGCCACGTCGATCTGGTCCGCGTACACGTTCGCCGCGGAGACCCGGCGAGGCGGCGTGAACGGCGCGCCCTTTGTTCGCACACTCGCGAACACCGGCCCGCTCGCGCCGAGGTCCTGGCGCCAGACCACCACGGCGTCGCCGCCCGGGGTGACGGCGAGAGCCGGCGCGGCGACGGAGGCGTCGCGGGCGCTCACGGTCAAGACCGGCCCTCGCCCGCCGTCCGGCGTCACCCCGCGCGCCCGCAGGGGGTCCGGGCCCGGCGACTGGGGCACCCAGACCACCAGCGCGCTGCCGTCGGCGGCGACCGCCACGTCGGGGTAGGAGCCGAGGTCGCCGGGGGGCGAGACCACGACCGGCGCGCCGAAACGCCCGTCCGGGCCGCGCCGGGCGGCGACGACCTGGGTCCCGCCACGGGCCGGGCGCATCCAGGCCGCCCAGCCCGTCCCGTCGGCGGCGAGCGCCACCCGGGCGGGCTGCGGGGGGAGGGCCGGGCCAGGCGAGAGCGCCGCCGGCCCGAGCGCCTGGCGGCTCCCGGCACCGGGACGGCCGGGGACGCCGGCAAGCAGGCGCGCGGATCCGGACGGGGCCACCGCGTACCAGACCACCACCGGGGCGCCGCGCTCGGCCGCGGCCACCACCGGGAAGCCGCCCTGGCCGGGTCCCGAGGCGACCGGGACCGGCGCGCCCCAGGGGCCGGCGGCGAACGCCGCGGGGGCGGCGGCCGCGAGCACCGCCAGACCGATCAGCCTCACCCGCATCCCGCCCTCCTCACCCTCGGACCGATCCCGGGGCGCCCCGGGGCCACCGGGCGGCAGCGTATTCGCCCGGTCCGCCCACCGCGCGGACCCACGGCGGCCCGGCGCCGGGCCTGAGACCCTCCCCCGGCCCCCATGCCGCCTCCCGGAAGGAGCCGCCGGTGACCTACTGCCTGGCCATCCGCCTCGACGAGGGCCTGGTCTTCATGGCCGACACCCGCACCAACGCCGGCCTCGACAACGTGTCGACCTACCGCAAGCTGCACGTGGTCGCCTCCGGCCCGGACCGCCTGCTGGTGCTCGAGTCGGCCGGGAACCTCGCGACCACCCAGGAGGTGCTCGAGTGCATCCGGGTGGACCTCGCGGCCGGGGACGGGCGCGAGAGCCTGGCCACGGTCGCGCACATGTTCGAGGCGGCCCTCTACATCGGGCGCATCTCGCGCGGGGTGGTCGCCCGCCACCGCGACGCGCTCGCGCAGGCCGGGGCCGACGGCACCGCCTCGTTCATCCTCGGCGGGCAGATCGCCGGGGCGCCGCCGGACATCCTGCTGGTCTACCCGGAGGGCAACTGCATCCGCGCCTCCGACGAGCGCCCCTACCTGCAGATCGGCGAGAGCAGGTACGGCAAGTTCCTGCTGGAGCTCGCGTGCATCCCGGGCCTGGGGATGCCGACCGCGGTGCGGATCGCCCTCGGCTCGATGATGAGCACCGCCCGGGCCAACCTCTCGGTGGGCCCGCCCTACGACGTGGGGGTCTACCGGAAGGGCACCCTCGGGCTGGAGGAGTTCCGCGTCGAGGCCGACTCACCGCTCCTGGCCCGCCTGCGCGAGGTCTGGGAGCGCCATCTGCTCGCCGCGGTCCGGGAGCTCGAGCAGGAGGAGGTGGGCCGCCCGCCGGGATGATCAGCGCGAGAGCGCGCGGATCTGGTGCGTGGAGCGGCGCAGGCGGTCCGCCAGCATCCGGGCCAGGTTGGTGGCGATGGCCTCCCGCAGTCCCGGCACCGTGGCGAAGAGCTCGTCCAGGCGGTCGAAGGGCAGCGTGCGGACCACGGCCGCCTCGTCGGCGATGACCGACGCCGACCGGGGGCCCCGGTCCAGCAGCGCGAGCTCGCCGAACACCACCCCGGGGGCGAACGTGGCGACCCGGCGCGTGGTCCCGTCGGCGAGGCCGATGACCACGCTGACCGAGCCCCGGACCAGGAAGTGCACGGCGTCGCCGGGGTCGCCCTCGTCGAACACGGCCTCCCCGGCGTCGAAGCGCCGGGTGGTCACGGCCTCCTCGACCGCCGCCAGGGCGGAGCGGTCGAGATCCTCGAGGAGCGCCTGGTCGGCGAGCGGCACGGCGTCGTCGGGCAGGACGACCACCCCGGCCTCCTCCAGCAGGCGGTCCTCACACCACTCAAGGGCGCTGTCGAGGTCGGGGAACGACCCGGAGCCGCTCAGGGTCGCGGGACCGCACAGCACGAGGGTCACGCCCCGGCCCTCCAGGTGCTCGCGCAGCCGCGCGAACAGGGTGTGGGCCACCGGGTCGACCAGCCGGGCCGCCGCGAGATCGAGGATGACGTAGCCCGGGCCCTCGTCGCTCACCGCGCGCACCACCCGCTCGGCCGAGCCGAAGTGCAGGTCGCCCTGGAGCTGCAGCACCCGCAGGCGCCGGCCCTCGCGGTCGAGCACCGCCGAGACCGCCGCCGAGCGCACGCGCACCGAGCGCACGGCGTCGCCGCGGAAGGAGCGCTTGATGACCCCCGCCTGCACGTTGACCGGCCGGAACTGGTGGAGCCCGAAGACCTTCGAGAGCTCCTGGCAGGTCGCGATGCCGCGCACGCTGTTGCCCCGGGCGTCCAGGCGCGGGGAGAACACCCCGATGCCGACCTCGCCGGGGAGCACCGCCACGATGCCGCCGGCCACGCCGCTCTTCGCCGGGAGGCCGACGGTGTAGGTCCACTCGCCCGCGAAGTCGTACATGCCGCACGTGCTCATCACCGAGAGCACCGCCTCGACGCTCGGCTCGGAGAGCACCTGCTCCCCGGTGAAGGGGTTGGTGCCGCCGGCGGCGAGCGTGGCGGCCATCACGGCGAGGTCCCGGCAGGTGACCAGCACCGAGCACTGGCGGAAGTAGGCGTCCAGGACGGCGTCGACGTCGTCGAGCATCCCGAAGTTGCGCATGAAGTAGGCGATGGCCCGGTTGCGGTCGCCGGTGTCGGACTCCGAGCGGTACACCGCCTCGTCGACGCCGAGCATCCGGCCCGCGGTGGCCGAGAGGAACGCATGGATGCGGTCGAAGGGCTCCATGTGGTCGCGGCCGGCGACCAGGCCCGTGGTCACGATCGCCCCCGCGTTCACCATCGGGTTGAAGGGCCGGCGGGTGGCCTCGTCGATCTCGATCGAGTTGAAGGCGTCGCCGGTGGGCTCCACGCCGACCCGCGCCATGACCGCCGCGCGGCCCAGGTCCTCCATCGCCAGGCCGTAGGCGAAGGGCTTGGAGATGGACTGGATCGTGAACTCCTGGCCTGAGTCGCCCACCTCGTACATCGCGCCGTCGGCCGTGGCCACGGCGATGCCGAACCACTCCGGGTCGGCCGTCAGGAGCTCCGGGATGTAGTCGGCCTGCGCCCCGTCACGCAGGGCGGACACCGCCTGGTGGATGACCCTGAGGGCGTCGTCGATCGGCGTGCTGGGCACGTGGTTCCTCCGGGGCGGGGCGGCGCCGCGTCGCTCGCATTGGCGCGGCCTGCCGCGCCGCGCTCCGGTCGGGGCGCGCGCCGACGCTACCAACGGTTCCCGGGCCATCCGCATGGTTCGGGGAAATCCTCGCCCTCGGGAGAAGCCCGGGGTGCGGCACTTGGCCCCCGGGCCAACCGGGCTCGTCGCCCCCCGCCGCCGCGGCCCCGCGAGCGGTTCGCCCTGGGGAGATACGGACCCGGCGCGCCTTGTACATGGGGCCAACCTCTCGCCATCCATGCGGAAGGTTGACGGGCGATCGACACCTGGCGGCATTGACAAACCCGCGAAATCCCTCTGAACTCACGATCCGAATGGGTCGCTCGTCGTCACGGGCGTCGCGGGGGGTGCGCCGTGATGGACGGCTCCTGCGCGCGGCCGCCCTCCTCTCCGCCGCCGTCCTGACCGGCGCGGGCGCCGGCGCCGCGACGGCGACCACGGTCAGCACGCCGCAGGCCCTGCAGGCGGCCGTGGCCACGGCGAACGCGTCCGGCGGCGGAGCGATCACCCTCGCGCCGGGCACCTACGCCCTGACCGCCCCGCTGGTCATCTCGTCCCCCATCCGCCTGGTCGGCCCCGGCCGGCCCGAGGGCGATGCCGGGGCCGCCGTGATCACCGGGAGCGGATCCCGCCGCATCCTCGACGTGCGCCCGGTCGCGGCGGCGGCGGCCACCCCGGCGGTGAGCGGCCTGGTCCTGACCCAGGGCAGCGCCGGCACGGGCAAGGGCGGCGCCGTCGTCGTCGCGACCGGCGCCCGGCTGGTGCTGCGCGAGAGCACCGTCAGCCGGAGCCGGGCATCGGAGGGGGGCGGCGTCCACAGCGCCGGGAGCGTCCTGCTCGACCGGGTCACCCTGACCGGCAACACCGCGACGTCCAAGGGCGGCGGCCTGGAGAACGACGGCACGGCCTGGGTCGTCAACAGCACCGTCGACGGCAACACGGCCGGGGGTGGCGGGGGGGTGGCCAGCGCGGGCACGACCCGGCTCCGCTTCAGCACGATCACCCGGAACGTGTCCGGCAACAAGAACGGCGGCGGCCTCTACCGCCCGGGCGGGGTGCTGGAGGTCGAGGCCTCCATCGTCAGCGACAACCGCACCTCCTCCAACGCCGTCCACGACTGCTACGGCAGCCCGGCGTTCATCGGGGTCAACCTCATCGGCAACCCCCAGGGCTGCAACCCCAAGGGCGGCACCCTGGTCACCGGGGACGCGCGCCTGGGCGGGCTGGCCGACAACGGTGGCGCCACCCAGACCCGCGCGCTCGGTGACGGCAGCGCCGCGCTCGACCGGGTCACCGGCGCGCCCGCCGCGCTCAGCACCCCGCTGGAGACGGCGGTCGTGGACTCGGGCGTCGATCAGCGGCGTGTCACCCGGCCCGGCGGCTCCGGCTCCGACGTGGGGGCCTTCGAGCGCGCCCCGCTCTCGGTCTCGGCCACCCTGACCGGCCCGGCCGAGGTGCGCGCGGGGGCCAGCCAGGTGATGCTGGACGCGCTGGGGCGCCTGACCGGCGGCGGCACGAGCGGCGCCGGCAGCACCCTGGCCGCGGCGCCGCTCACGAGCATCGCCCCCGGCGGCGACCTCTCGGCCACGCCGCTCACGTCGATCCCGCT
>JALOLS010000172.1 GCA_025455865.1 Thermoleophilia bacterium | reverse complement strand
ACGTAGAGCGCCGCCTCGTGCCCGGTGAGCGACGCGACCCGCTGCTCGAGCCGCTGGACGGTGGGGTCGTCGCCGAACACGTCGTCGCCGACCTCGGCCTCGGCCATCGCCCGCCGCATGGCAGGGGTGGGGCGGGTGACGGTGTCGCTGCGCAGGTCGACGATCGGGGCGCTCATCGGGTTCTCCGGGGTCCGGACCACGGCCGGGGGCCGGCGGGCAGTCTACCCGGCCGGCGGGGGCCGGCGCGCGGCCCCCTGGTCCGGCGGCCGGAGGGCCCCTCTCCCCGGCCCCCGCGGCGCCCTGCCCGCACCGGGACAAGTCCCTGCAAAGCAGGGGGTTGTCCGATTCCTCGGAATCCCGGGCCGGATGCGGCATCATAAGCGCCGACCAGCGCCTCGACCGCCGCGGTCGGTGGCCGTACCCAAAGCCAAGGAGTGAACGATGCCGTTCGGGATGTTCGACCCCACGATCGTCCTGCTCATCCCGGCGATGATCTTCGCCGTGTGGGCGCAGTTCAAGGTCCGCAACACCTACGCCAAGTGGTCCAAGGTGCGCGCCACGGCCGGCATGACCGGCGCCCAGATGGCGAAGTCCATCATGCAGCGCAACGGCGTCGGCGACGTCGGCATCGAGGGCGTGCCCGGCGTGCTGAGCGACCACTACGACCCGCGCGTCAAGATGGTGCGGCTCTCGGAGCCGATCGGCAACGGCACCTCGATCTCGTCGATCGCGGTCGCCGCGCACGAGGTCGGGCACGTGCTCCAGCACGCGCAGGGGTACGGGCCGCTGCAGCTGCGCAGCGCGCTCGCGCCGGTGGTCGGCTTCACCAGCATGGCGGCGTTCCCGCTGTTCATGATCGGCTTCCTGTTCAACATCCCGGGCGTGTCGGGATGGATGATGGATCTCGGCATCCTGTTCTTCAGCGGTGCCGTGCTGTTCCACGCGGTCACCCTGCCGGTCGAGTTCGACGCCTCGAAGCGCGCTCTGGCGCAGCTCACCCAGAGCGGCGCGGTGGCGCACGAGGAGATCGGGGGCGCCAAGCAGGTGCTCGACGCGGCGGCGCTGACCTACGTCGCGGCCGCGGCCATGTCGGCGCTCCAGCTGGTGCGGTTGCTGCTGCTGCGCCAGAGCCGCGACTAGCGTCGGGGATGCGAGGCGACGGGGCGGGGGGCGACCCCCGCCCCGTTCGCGTTGCGCCGCAACCGCCTGGCGCCCGGGGGCGGGAACGAACGACGGGGTGGGAGCGCGCGCTCCCACCCCGTCGTCGGTGCAGCCGCTCGGCGGGCCTCAGCCCTGCGCGACCATGTCCTTCAACTCCTTTGACACCTTGAAGACCGGCACGCGGCGCGGCGGCACGGGGACGGCGTCCCCGGTGCGCGGGTTGCGGGCGATGCGCGCCTTGCGGTCCTTCACCCGGAACGTCCCGAAACCGCGGATCTCGATGTGATGGCCGGCCGCAAGTGCTTTGGCCACCGCGTCGAGGAAGGAATCCACCGTTTCGGCCACGTCCTTCTTGGTGAGGCCGGTGCGCTCGGCGATCTGATCGACGATATCCGCCTTGGTCATCTTGGCCTCCTCGCGCCGCCCACTGCCGGGACGGGGGCCCCGGCGGCCAGTTGAGTCTGCTCGTCGGACGAAGCTAGCAAGCCCCCGAACGGACTGTCAATCCGGTTTTCGGACAAGGCCTTAGCCCGATTCGGCCGGTTCGGCAGGGGGGCTCCCGGGGGGGTGGGGCCGCGGGGCGTCTTCCGGGAGGGGGGCTCCCCCCTCTCCGAGCGCCCGCCGGCGCGCCTCCTCGATCGGGTGGGCCGCCGCCCGCGCCCTGAGTGCCGCCAGTCGCGGCGCGCCGGCCGCCACCTCGGCCCGCCACTCGCGGGCGAAGGCGCCGCTCTGGATCTCGGCCAGGATCTCGCCCATCGCCGCCCGGCTGGCCGTGCCGATGACGCGCGGTCCGCGCGTCAGGTCGCCGTAGAGCGCGGTGCCGCTGATCCCCTGCCGGAGCCCCGCCGGCCCGCGGGCGTGGAGCGCCTCGGCGAGGTAGCGGAGCTGGTGGGCCACCTCGAGGTAGGCGATCTCGGGCGAGTAGCCGGCCGCGACCAGCGTCTCGAACGCCGAGGTCACCAGCGACTGGAGTCCGCCGCACAGCACCACCTGCTCGCCGAAGAGATCCACCTCGGTCTCTTCGCGCACGGTGGTCGGCCACAGCGGCGCGCAGCCGATGCCCGCGGCCCACGCCTGAGCGGCGCGCAGCGCGCCCCCCGAGCCGTCGCGGTGGACCGCGACGTAGGCCGGGAGCCGCCCGCCCGCCGCGACGGTGTCACGCAGCACGCGGCCCGGGGCGGTGGGCGCCACCAGCACGACGTCCTGGCGCGGTCCGAACTCGAGCTCGGCGTAGAGCAGGTTGAAGCCGTGGGCGAACACCACGCAGGCCCCGGCGTCGATCGCCGGCGCGACCGCCGGCCACACCGCCGGCACCGCCTCGTCCGGGAGCAGCACCGCGACCATCGACGCCGCGCGCGCCGCCGCGGCGAGGCCGACGGTCTCGAACCCGGCCGCCCGCGCGCGCGCCTCGGCGGCCCCGCCCTCGCGCGCCCCGACCAGGACGCGCGCCCCGGCGTCGCGCAGGTTCAGCGCCTGGGCCGCGCCCTGGTGGCCGAAGCCGAGCACCGCGGCGGTGCGCCCGCCGAGCGGATCGCCCATCGCACGCCCCTCCTGCCGCGAGCACGGACGCCGCGCGCCCCGTCGCGGGGGGCGCGCGGCGTCGCTCCGCGGGCGGCTACTTGCTCCAGTCCGACTTGGCGGCCAGCGCGCCGTCCTTGAAGTGGAACGCCTGGCCCTTGCTCCAGTAGTACCAGGTCTCGTACTGCTGGTTGTCCCCGGTCCAGCGGTTCACCTGGTCGGGAGCCCCCATGCTCGCCAGCGTGCTGGCGGCCGACGAGCCCGGCTTGGCCGCCTTGGCCGCCGCCGCCGGGTCGCCCTCGGGCGTGCCGCGCAGCGACAGGTAGACCAG
>JALOLS010000102.1 GCA_025455865.1 Thermoleophilia bacterium | reverse complement strand
GCATGCAGGAAGCCTGAAGTCGACCATCGGGTGAGCCATTCGCCAGAGGGGCTCTCGTCCGGTGCCGTGTTGATCTGGACTTCCGAACTCGCGCTGAAGCCGCTCGGTACGTCGCTCTGGACCCAACTGCCACCGGCGGTATCGAGGTTGATCCACCCTTCCGGGAAAACCGCCGGATGGCTCAGCGTCGGCGCCGCAACCGCGCTCCCCACCGGGGTGAGGAGCGCGGCAGCGATGAGGATTCCGAGGCTCCGCCTCATGTGCTCACGGTAACGCGTACCGGTTCGTCTGCGCACCCCCGGTCACCGCACGCGGACCCGGACGGTCTGGCTGAGGGCGCCGGCCAGGGGCCAGCCGCGCTCGACGGGGACGCGGACGCGCATGGGGATGGTGAGCCCCCGCGCCTGGAAGCGCCAGACGAAGCGGAAGGTCCCGTCGCGCCGCACCCGGCTGTTCAGGACCGGACGCCAGACGCGCCGCAGGGGGTCGAGCCACTCCAGGATGACCGCCTTGCGCGGGCTGCCGCCGAGCAGCGCCGGCGACGGGCTGACCCGGCCGGTGAAGGCGACGGGTGCGCCGAAGGCCAGCGCCGAGCGGGTCGAGGCGCGGAAGCTGACCCTCGGGAGCATTCGCACGCGGATGCCCGCATTGGCCCGGGCCGGGAGCACCTCGGCGCCCGCGGGCACCCCGACGCGGATGATCCCGCCGGCATCGGGGCGCACGGTCATCCGGAAGCGTCCGTCGCGCCGGGTCGCGGTGCGGGTGAGCAGGCGGTCCTTGTAGCCGCGGGCGACGATCTCGATCCGCTGCATGGGGCGGCCGGCCTGGGAGAGCAGGCGGCCGTCCACCTGGATCGACTGGCCGTAGCGCAGCGCGCTCACCCAGAACGGCCGGCCCCCGAAGCGCTCGATCCGCGCGCCGCGCACCCGGAGGGTGAGGCGGGCGTGCCGGTAGCGGGCCAGGGCGTCCGGGCGGGCGGCGTCGGCGCCGGGGCTCCCCAGGCCGCCGAGCTCGGCGGCGCTGATGACGATGGCCGGCGGCACCGCGCCGTCCGGGCCGGCGATCGCGAGGCCGGCGGTCTCCGCGCTCGCGGTGTTGCCCGCCCGGTCGCAGGCGGTGACCCGCACCCGGTAGGTCCCGGGGGCGAGGCCGTCCACCGGGAGCAGGACGCGCATCGGCCCGCTCTGGGGGGCGGTGCGCACCAGCTCACGCCAGTCCTCGGTGGCCGCGCCGCGCACGGCGATGGTGCCCGCGCACTCGCCCATGGCCGCGTCCTCCTGGCGCCAGACGACCGTCCAGGGCGGCCCCCCTTCCAGGCGCAGCTCGCTGATGGCCGGCGCCGTCCGGTCCACGCCGGCGCTGCCCAGGGGGGCGCTCGCCTCGGAGGAGTTGCCGGCGCCGTCGATGACCACCAGCCGCAGCTGCACGGTCCCCTCGGGCAGGGAGGCGGTGCTGACCAGCAGGCTGGCCGCGCCGTTCGCGGCCGCCCCCGCCGCGAGGGTCTTCCACTGACCGCGGTCGAGCCAGTCCACCCGCGCCGAGGCGACTCCGGACGCGGCGTCCTGGGCGACCCAGTCCACGCGCACCGCATCGTTTCCCTGCGGCGTGAACGTCGCGCCCGAGAGCGTCGGGCTGGTGAGGTCCACGTTCACGACCGCGGTCCGTTCGGTGACCAGCGTGTGCTGGAACGGCCCGCCGTTCCGGGTCCGCACGCGCACCTGGTGCGGGCCGTCGGACAGGCCGGTGAGCGCGATGCGCTGCTGGTGCCGCCCGGGGGCCCACGGCCCGGTGGCGAGGGTGCGCCAGGCGCCGAGCGCGCTCCCGTCGGCGTTCAGGTTGACCTCGACGTCGGTGGTGCCGAGTCCGAGCGGCCCCTGCAGGTTGTCGCCGATGGTGACGTCGAGAGGCAGGTGCCCGGTCCAGGCGTCGGAGACCGGGGCGAGCGCTACGGTCGGCGGGGTGGTGTCGACCACCACCTGTGAGGCGGCCGGGCTGATGCCGGTGTTGCCCGCGGCGTCGGTGGTCTGCACCCGCCAGGCGTGCACCCCGTCGGGCACCCGGTGGACCGGCGCGCTCGCGAACGAGGCGGCACCCCCGGCGGTGCCGGCCACCGCGACCCACGACGGGCCCACCGATCCGTCGGTGGCGGCGTTCAGCTGCGCCTCGGCGGCGATGGCGCCGCTCAGGTTGTCGCCGCTCGTCCAGGCGAGATCGGCGCGCCCCGGGGCGCCCGGGTAGGCGACGTTCATGCCCCACGCGGCGGGAGGGGTGCGATCGACGTAGACCGTCCCGCCCGCGCCCGCGGGGAGCGTGCCGTCCCCGTCGACGTGCACCCACGCGGTGTGGGCCCCGTCCGTGACGCCGTTCAGGTCGATCGCGACGCCGTGGTCGCCCTGCCCGGGGGCGCCGGCCCACTTCTCGATGCCCGCGACGGACACCCGCTGCCAGCCGATGCCGTCGGAGCCGAAGTTGTCGCCCGCCGACCAGTGGACCTCGATGGCGTTCTGGCCCTGGCGGATCCAGCCGCCGGTGACCGCCCGCACCACCACGCTCGGCGCGGTCAGGTCGCGCACGAGGACGCGCGGGTTGTCGATCCAGTAGGTGCGGGCGTGCTGCTGGCGGGTCTCGGTCTGCCACAGGCGCAGGTGCACGTTGCAGGCCCCGCCGGGCAGGCCGATGGCGTAGGCCCGCCCGCCCGCCGGCGACTGGGGGATGCCGGCGTCGGCCTCGGCCCACACCGGGGTGCCGTTCACGGCCACCTGCTGCTCGAGGTGGGACGCGGCGGCGTTCCGGAGCGCGGCCCAGTGGACGCTCGCGATCTCGCTGCCGGCGACCGGGCAGCCCCAGTTCATCTCCCACTTCGAGCCCCCCGGAACCAGGGTGGCAGGCGCGCCGATCTGCCAGACCGGCCCGCCGAGCACGGTGGCCGAGAAGGGGGATCCGGTCGCCCAGATCGACGCGCCGGCGAGGTAGAGGTTGCCGTCGGTGGCCGACGCGGCCGGGCTGAGGACGGCGAGGACGCCGGCGGCGAGGGCCAGCGGATGACGGATGGCGGTCATGGGCCGAACTCCAGGGCGGGGGAGGACGCCGGCGCCGGGGGTGGCGACGGCGCGGGACTCGGGGCCGGAGCGGGCGCGGGCGGGGGTGCCGGGGCGGGCTCGGGGGCGTCGGCCTGGGGAACGGGGTCGGGGGATGGACGGGGACGGGTGGTCTGCGCGGGCCGGGCCCGGTCCTCGGCGGTGCGCCGTGCGGCGCGGGCCAGGGTGGAGGCCACGGCGGGCGCGCGCGTGGCCGCACCCGGGCGGGCGGGGGCCTGCCTGGGCTTGGCCACCGGGAGGCCGGGGGTGAGCGCGGTGGCCGAGGCGATCGCGGGCGTCCGGCCCGCGTCGCGCACCGCGTCGGCGACGATGGGCCCGCCCGCGGCGCCGGCCACGGCGACCGCGAGCGCCCCGGCGCCGATCTTCCCGCCGAGGGTGGCGGGCACCTCGATCGCGTGCTGCCAGGCGCTTCCCGCGGCGACCATCGCCCGGCCTCCCGCCCGCTCCCAGAGGCCGAGCACCGGCGTGGGGTCGGGGGTGATGGCGGGCACCGCGCCGGGGGCCAGCAGCGCCACCGGGGCGAGGGCGGCGAGGCCGTCGGCCCATCCCCGCCGGTGGCGGAGCTCGGTGCGGCAGCGGGCGCAGTGGCGCACGTGCCGGGAGACCGCGCGCCGCTCGCTCGCCCCGGCGCTCCCGTCGGCCACGCGCCCGAGCGCCGGGCGCAGGCGCTCGCAGGTGCGCCCGAGGGCGAGCGCCTCCTCGAAGGCGTGCATCCGGGCCCGGCCCTCGACGATCGAGCGCTCCACCTTGCGCGCCGAGTAGCCGGTGATGACGGCGATCTCCGGGTGTCCCGCCCCCGCGCTCCGCAGGAGCAGGCAGACCCGCTGGGGCTCGGTGAGGGCGGCGAGGGCGTCCTGGAGGTGGCCGTAGCGCTCGCGCCACTCGGCCTGGGCGTCGGGCCCCTGCTCGCGGCTCGGCTCGGCCGCGAGCGACTCGGCCAGGTCGCGCGCGCCCGCCGGCGCCTCGCGCCGGCGCTGGCGGCCGATCGACCGGGCCTCGTTGCGGATGACGGTGTGCAGCCAGGCGATGAACCCGGCGGGGTCGACGGTGGGCGCGCGCGTGAGCGCGACCTCCATCGCCCGCTGGTAGGCGTCTTCGGCGTCGTGGATGCTGCGGACGTAGCGGCACGCGTAGCGGACCAGCCCGGGGGCCTGGGCCATGGCGCGGACGGTGGCCAGGCGGCGGTCCTCAGGGCTGGGGGAGCGGTGGCGCACGGACGTGGAGTCCTCGTCCCGGCGGTCGTGGTCTCGGTGGGGAGAATCTGAGTTTTCCACCGAACCGGTGCGCTGGGAAGCGGTCTGAACCTGAACTGGACGATCGACGGGGTCCACACCGGTCAGACGAACGGGACGGCCGCTCCCTCCCCCCTCCGGACGGGTGGGTCGGGCCCGAAAGCCGCTCCGAGCGGACGAATCGCGTGGGGCCGCCGGGTAGGCTGCCCGCCGTGGCCGGCCCACACGTGCGCAGCGAGACCCGGCGGATCGTCATGTCCGAGGTGGACGTGAGCCAGATCCACTTCACGACGCTCTTCGCCTGGATGGACCGGGGCCTGTGCGAGTGGCTGGCCGACGTCGGGCACCCGTTCACCCGGCTCATGGCCGAGTCGGTCGGGATCCCGATCGTGGACTCCCGCTGCCGGTTCCTGCACCGCATCCTGCTGGACGACCTGATCACCCTCGAGACGCGGGTGAGCGGGGTCGGCACCACCTCCTTCCGCAGCCGCCACCGCTTCCTGCGCGACGGGGTGCTCGTCGCCGAGGGGGAGCTCGTGCACGTGTGCATCGAGCGGGCGGACCGGCGGCCGGTGCCGGTGCCGGGGTGGCTGCGGGAGGCCGCCGCGCCGGAGTAGGGGTCACGGCGGCCGGCACCCCTCCGGCACGGGATCGGCACATGTCGGTGTGGAGTCGTGACGCACTCGGGCGGCATCCTCGGTGGACACGAGAGGCGCCCGACCGGGAGCGAGACGATGGAGCCGAGGACGTACGCATGGGTGGTGCCGGGCCGGCTGGCGGTGGCCGAGCGGCCGGGGGGCGGGGGCCGCACCCACCGCCGGGAGCGGCGGGAGGCCGAGCAGGACTGGTGGCGGGGGCAGGGGGTGTGGGCGGTGGTGTCCGGGATGCGAAGCCGCCACGGGCTCACCGAGTACGCGGCCGACGGCCTCGCGGTGCGCTGGCACCCCCTGCGCGACCCCGAGCAGGCCCGCGCCGAGCTCCCCCGCCTGGTCGACGCCGTGCTGGACCTGCTCGCCCGCGGGGACGGGGCGGTGCTCGTGCACTGCGACCACCCGAACGAGTGGCTGGCCGCGGTGGATGCGGCCCTCCGGCTGCGGCTCGGGCTTGCCGGCGACATCGAGCGGGCCCTCATCCAGGCGGCCGGCGACGGCCTGCCGATCGGCGACCTCGCCATCGCCCTGGTCGGCGCCGAGCGCCCCGCGCCGGGCGCGGCGGCGGCGCTGGCGGCGTGATGGGTCCTCACACCCTCCATACAACTGGGGGTGCAGGGGCACGGAGCGGGTTGCCCCGCATCCGCGGGCGGGCCTACCCTCCCCGGGTCCCCGCGCCGAGCGCGCGCCCCCACCCTGAAGGGAAGACGCCCGAGGATGAAGCGACCGATCACCCGTGGCCTGGCGCTCGGCGCCACCCTCCCGGTCCTGGCCCTGGCATCCGTCGTGGGGTGCGGGAGCGGCGGGGAGGGCGGGCAGGCGCAGGCCGGCGTGGTGGCCGGGGTGCCGGCGACCTCCCCGGTGGCCTCCATCCAGGACGACCGGATCTACCAGGAGGGCACCGACGCCGCGCAGCGGGTGCGCACGATGGCCGACCTCGGGGCCAGGGTGCTGCGGGTCGACATGCGCTGGGACCTCATCGCGCCCACCCGGCCGGGGCGGCCGCGCGACGCCAACGACCCGGCCTACCGGTGGGAGCAGTACGACCGGATCGTGAACGCGGCCGGCGCGAGCGGCGTGCGGATCCTGTTCACCGTCTGGGGGACCCCGCCGTGGGCGGTGGACCGCAGCGTGCGCACGACCACGCGCTTCCCGCAGACCTACGCCATCCGCCCGCGCAGCGCGGCGGAGTACGGCGACTTCGCCTTCGCCGCCGCCACGCGGTACGCCCCCAAGGGGGTCCGCATGTGGGAGGCGTGGAACGAGCCGAACATCCCGCTGTTCCTGCGTCCGCAGTTCCAGCGGCGGGGCGGGAGCTGGCAGCCGGTGTCGCCCGCCACCTACTCGGCCCTGCTCAAGTCGTTCTACCGCGAGGTCAAGAAGGTCGACCAGAAGGCCCAGGTGGCCGGCCCGGTGACCGCGCCGGCGGGGGACCAGTGCCCGTCCAGCTGCCCCACCTCCCCGGACGGCCGGGTCACCCCGCTGCGCTTCCTGCAGGAGCTCGCCAAGCCGGGCCTGCGGCCGCCGCTGGACGTCTACTCCCATCACCCCTACCCCATCACCCGGCCGCGGGACGTGTCGTTCCCGGGGGCCTCCTACATCGACCTGTACAACCTCGACCGGCTGGAACAGGCCATCGATCGCACCTACCTTCGCGGTCGCAGGCTGTGGCTGACCGAGTTCGGCTTCTCCACCCAGCCGGTGCCCGAGTACCCGACCGCGTTCTCCAAGCCCCAGCAGGCGGAGTTCCTGAACGACGCCTACCGCCGGGTGCGCACCAACCGGCGGGTGACGCTGTTCACCTGGTACTTCCTCCAGGACAACGGCGGCTGGACCAGCGGGCTGCTCGAGCTCTCGGGGCGGGCCAAGCCGGCGGCCGAGGCGTTCTCGATCCCGATGGCCCCCCTGTCGACCGCGCCGGCCCGGGCCGGGCAGGCCGTGCGGCTGGTGGGCCAGGCACGCATCCCCCGCGGGGTCACCACGGTGACGGTCGAGCGGCGGGCGGGCTCCGGCGGCTGGAGCCGCGAGGCCCGGGTGCGGACCGGGCGCGACGGGAGCTTCGCGCTGGTCGTCCGGCCGCGCGCCACCACCGCCTACCGCGCCCGCTGGCAGGGGGAGACCCCGGGCGGCGCGAAGGTGACCCGCGTGAGCTACCCGACCACGGTGCGAGTACGCTGATCCGATGACCACGAAGCCCACGTCTCCGGGGTCGCCCGGGCCCCCCTCCCCGGGGGGGCGGCTGATCGCCAAGGACGTGCGCTTCGTCCCCCTGCTCAGCGCGAACGACCGGCGCGACCTGCTGCGGCGGGTGTTCTCGGTCGGGGTGCTCGCGGCGATCGACGTCGGCTCGGTGTTCCTCGGGCTCTACGCGGTGCTCGCGGCCAAGCTGATCGTCCAGGGCCAGCCGGTGGACTCGGCGGCGATCTGGGCGGTCGAGCAGAAGGCCCTGCCCATCGCGACCATCACCCTGGTCCTGGTCTTCGCGAAGAACGGGCTCTACGCCGCCCGGGAGGAGCGCGGGGGCGCGTCGCGGATCCTCGCGTCGGTCACCCTCGCGACGGTCATCACCGCGGCGCTGGTGCTCGCGAGCGGCTGGCGGTTCCAGACCTATTACATCTTCTACTCGTCCTGGCTCGTGGTCAGCGTGCTGGTCATCGTGCTGCGGGCGAGCTACGACAGCGTGACCGGGCTGGTGCTGGACATGCTCCACTTCGAGCGGCGCGCGGTGCTGGTGGGGGCGCCGGCGCTGGTCGAGCCGGTGGCCGAGAGCCTGGAGCGCTCGGGCAAGACCCGCCACGGGGTCCACTACCGGGTGGTCGGCCGCCACGAGCTGGTGGAGGGGGTGGGGCGCGAGGGCGCCGGCGGGGCGGCCGGGGAGCTCCGGCGGATGCTCGACCCGCGCCTGGTCGACGAGGTCATCATGACCGGATCGACCGGGAACGACGCGCCGGTGCTCGAGCTCCTCGACGTCTGCCGGCGCCGCGGCCTGCCCGTGCGCCTGGCGCCCACGACGGCGCAGCTGCTCTCGCACTCCCTGCGGGCGGTCCCCGCGCCGGGGCTCCCCCTGTTCGAGCTGCGCCCGCCGGTGCTCTCCGGGGTGGCCTTCCTCGCCAAGCGGCTGTTCGACCTGGTGGTCGGGTCGCTGATCCTGGTCCTGGTCTCGCCGGTGCTCGCCGTCGCGGCGCTCGCGGTGAAGCTCTCCGACCGCGGGCCGGTGCTCTACCGCAGCCGGCGCATGGGGGTGGACGAGCACCCCTTCGACTGCCTGAAGCTGCGCACCATGCACCTCGACGCCGACCGCCGCCAGGCCGAGCTCGAGGCCGAGAACGAGGCCGACGGGGCGCTCTTCAAGGTCCGCGACGACCCGCGGGTGACCCGGGTGGGGCGGGTGCTCAGGCGGTTCTCGATCGATGAGCTGCCGCAGCTCATCAACGTCCTGCGCGGCGAGATGTCGCTGGTCGGGCCGCGGCCGCTGCCGGAGCGCGACTACCAGCTGCTGGACGACCTGCACCGGAAGCGCTACCTGGTGATGCCCGGCATGACCGGGCTCTGGCAGGTGAGCGGGCGCAGCGAGCTGTCGTTCGACGAGCTCGTCCGCCTTGACTTCTACTACATCGAGACATGGTCGGTGTGGCTGGACCTCACGATCCTGTTCCGCACCATCCCGGCCGTGCTCGGCCGGCGCGGGGCCTACTGAGCCGGGTGGGCGAGCCCGACCCCGACCGGATCCTGCGCGCCCTGCAGGAGGGGGCCGGGCCGGCGCCGCTGCCCCCGCTTCGCCTGGCCGACCCGGCCCCCTCGGCCCGCCGGGGGGCCGCGGGCGCCGCGGTGGGGGCGGCGCGGCGGGCGGTGCTGCGGCTGATCAGCCCGGCGATGGCCGACCTGCTCGCGCAGCTCGAGCGCGACCGCCACCGCCACCGGGCCGAGGTGGTGCGCCTGGAGGCGCGCATCGCGGCGCTGGAGGCCGAGCGCGGAGGCTCCGGCGCGCGCTGAGCCGGCCGCCGGCGCCCCCTGCGGGCGGGCCGAATGAGGATCGGCGTGGTCATCCAGCGCTTCGGGCCGGATGTCGCGGGCGGGGCGGAGGCCCTGTGCCGGCGCACGGCGCGGGCCCTGGCGGAGGCCGGCGACGAGGTCGTGGTCCACACGACCACCGCGCGCGACTACCTGACCTGGGCGCCGCACTACCCGGCCGGGGTGACGTGGGAGGACGGGGTCGAGGTGCATCGCCATGCGGTGCGCCCCCCCGACCCGGCCCGCGCGGCCGACCTGGTGCGCGCGCTCGGGGTGGTCCCGGGCGACGCCCGGGCCGAGCGGGCGTGGGCGCTCGCGCAGGGGCCGGTGGCTCCGGGGCTCCTGCGCGCGATGGCCGGCGCCGCCGGCCGGCACGAGGTGGTCGCCTGCTGGACCTACCTGTACGCGACGACCCAGATGAGCGTGCCGCTGGTCGGCGAGCGCAGCGTGCTGGTTCCCCTGGCCCACGACGAGCCGATGCTCCGGTTCGCCATCACCCGGGGGCTGGTCGGCGCTGCGGCGGGCCTGGCCTTCCTCACCCCGGAGGAGCGCGACCTGGTCGACGACCTGCACGGGATCGGGGCCCGGCCGAGCGCGGTGGTGGGCGCCGGCATCGACGCCGCACCGCCGGGCGACGCCGCCCGCGCCCGCGCCCGCCGGACGCTCCCGGCCCGCTTCGCCCTCTACGTGGGGCGGGTGGATGCGGCCAAGGGGGTCGACGCCCTGGTCCGGGCTCACGCCGCCTACCGGGCGGCCGGGGGCACGCTCGGCCTGGTGCTCGCCGGCCGGTCGGCCGGGGGCCTGCGCCTGCCGGGCTGGGTCACCCTGACCGGCTTCGTGGGCGATGAGGAGCGCGGCGACCTGCTCGCCGCCTGCGAGGTGGCGGTCCTGCCCTCGCCGTACGAGAGCCTGTCGCTCTCGGCCCTGGAGGCCTGGCAGGCCGGGCGGCCCACGCTCGCGAACGCCCGGGCCGCCGTGCTGGCGGGCCAGACCGCCCGGTCCGGCGGCGGGCTGCTCTTCACCGGGCCGCAGACCTATGGCCGCCAGCTCACCCGCCTGGCCGGCGACCCCGCCCTGCGCACCCGGCTCGGCCGATCGGGCCAGGCGTTCGCCGCGGGCTGGACCTGGCCCGCGGCGGTCCGGCGCTGGCGGGCGCTGCTGGCCGAGGTGCGCCGGCCGATCGCCCGGTCGGCCTGAGGGCCCGCGCGGCACCCGGCGCCATGCGGGCACGGGCACGGGGCGAAGCGCGCGGGGACCGAGGCGCGCGGCCGGTTCCGAGCGATCCTCCGGTCCGCCGTGCCGAGCGCGCCGGTCCCCCGGATCGTCCCGGGCCGGACCGGCCCGCTCCGCGAAGGGGTCCTCCGG
>JALOLS010000022.1 GCA_025455865.1 Thermoleophilia bacterium | reverse complement strand
CCTGCGTCCCGGGGCCCGGCCGGCCCGGGCTCGTGCCGCCGGCCGCGCCGGGGCCCTGACCCGCCGCCTGGACGTGCGCCTGCCGCGCAACCTGGCCGGCGGGACCTGGCACCTGCGGGTGTGCCTGACCCACCCGCGGGGCGACGCCGACCTGCGGCGGGGCAACGACTGCCGGGTGACCCGGGCCATCCGCATCCGCGGCCCGGTGCGCCGGGTCACCCCCGCAGGCTGACCCCTACCGCCGGGTGATGTGCACCCGCCAGACCTCCGGCCCCTGCTCCAGGTACTCCCAGGCGAAGGCGTCGGGGCGGGTCGCCTCGAGCTGGTAGCGCAGCGGCGCCGGGTCGTGGTCGTTCACGATCTCGAGCACGCCGCCGGAGGGCAGGTCGTCGAGGGTCGAGAAGATCAGGGGGTGGCGCTCGCGCGGGACGATCTCGCGCACATCGATGACGACGGCCTGGCTCACGGGCGGCTCCCGGTCCGGGGTGGCTGACCGGGCCAGAATACTTCTTCTGTTGCGCAGATAAAAGGGGTCAGGGCGCCCGACGGGCCCGGGCGTCCACGACGACGGCGCCGCTCCCCGGGGCCAGCGCCCGCACCGGGTTCAGGTCCAGCTCGGCGAGCAGCGGCTGCTCGGCCGCCAGCCGCGCCACCCGCATGACCACGTCGGCGAGCGCCGCCCGGTCGGCCCGGGGCCCGCCCCGGTAGCCGTCGAGCAGCGGCGCCCCGCGCAGCTCGTCCCAGAGGGCCGACGCCGCCCGCGGGCCGACCGGGGCGAGGGCGAGCGCCCGGTCCCGCCAGAGCTCGGCCTGCACGCCGCCGATCCCCGCGAGCACCAGGGGGCCGAAGACCGGGTCGGCGACCGCGCCCACGATGAGGTCGAGACCCGCCGGGGCCATCTCCTGCACGACCACGCCCTCCATCTCGCCCTGCCGCCGCCGCGCGGCCAGCCGGCCCTCGATGGTCCACCAGGCCATCCCGGCCGCCGCCGGCGAGGCGCACCCGAGCACCACCCCGCCCACGTCGCTCTTGTGGGTGACGGTGGACGAGAGGAGCTTCACCGCGACCGGGCGCCCGATGGCGGCCTGGGCGGCGGCGGCGTCCGCGGCGCTCCGGGCGATGCGCGCGCGGGCGAAGGGGATGCCGTAGGCGGCCAGGAGCGCCTCGACCGCGGCGGGCGGGAGCCAGGCGCCCGGCTCGGCCTGATCGAGCACGGCGCGGGCGGCCGCCCGGTCCACCCCGGGCACCGGCGGGGCGGGGTCGGGCGCCCGGTGGCGCACCGCCCCCGCCTCGACCGCACGGGCGAGCGCCCGGGCGGCGACCTCGGGGAACTCCGACCACGCCACCGGCCACTCGGCGCCCGGGGGCGGCACCGGCACCGGTGCGCCGAGCATGCACCCCGCCACGCACAGGCGCCCGTCGGCGAGGGACTGCACCGCGCGCGCGGCCTCGGCCGCGTCACCCCCGGCGAGCAGCGTGAAGACCGCGAGCACCGCGTCCACCTCGCCCGAGGCGATGAGCGCCTCGCCCACGCCGGCCATCGCCGCCGCGCCGGCCCCCGCCCCGAGGTCCACCGGGTTGGCCGGTCCCGCCACGGTGGGATGCGCCGCCCGCACCGCGTCCACGGCGGCCGGCGAGAGCGCCGGGACGACGAGGCCCAGCGCGTCGCAGGCGTCGGCGGCCAGGATCCCGGGGCCACCGGCGTTGGAGACGATGCCGATCCGCGGGCCCGCGGGCACCGGCTGCCCGGCCAGGAGCTGACCGACGTCGAAGAGCTCCTCCACGGTGTCCACCCGCACGACCCCGGCCAGGGCGAAGAGCGCGTCGGTGGGGGCGTCGCCGGCGGCGAGCGCCGCGGTGTGGGACCCGGCCGCCCGGCGCCCCGCGGCCCCCCGGCCGGCCTTGAGCGCCACGATCGGGGTGCGGCGGGCCACCCGCCGGGCCAGCCGGGCGAACCGCCGCGGGTTGCCGAAGCCCTCCAGGTACAGCAGCACCACGCGGGTGCGCTCGTCCTGGTCCCACCAGGCGATCAGGTCGTTGGAGGACAGGTCGGCCTTGTTGCCCATGCTCGCGAAGGCCGAGAGCCCAAGGCCGTGCTCGGCGCAGTAGGCGAGCGCCCCGACGCCCAGGCCGCCGCTCTGGCTCGCGAAGGCCATGCGCCCGGAGGGCGGCGACGCCGGCCCGAACGTGGCGTCGAACGGGCGGGCGGGGTCGGTGACCGCGAGCCCCAGGCAGTTGGGGCCGAGGATGCGGATGCCGGAGGTGCGGGCCACGTGCAGGAGCCGGTCCTCGAGCGCCCGTCCCTCGGGGCCCGCCTCCCGGAAGCCCGAGGTGAGCACCACCATCGCCCGGATGCCGCGCCCGGCGGCCTGGCGGGTCACCTCGATCACCCGCTCCGCCGGCACCGCGACCACCGCGAGGTCCACGCCCTCGGGCAGGTCGGCCACGCTCGGGTGGGTGGGCACCCCGTCCACGCTGGCCGCGGCCGGGTTCACGGGGTACACCGGGCCCGGGAAGCCGCTGCGGCGGATGGCCCGGAAGACCGCGCCGCCGGGCTTGGCCGGGTCGCGCGAGGCGCCGACCACCGCGATCGCCCGGGGCCGGAACATCGGATCGAGCGACGCGGCGGCGGCCCGGGCGAAGCGCGCCGCCTCGGCCTCCTCGAGCTCGTCGTCGGGCACCACGGGCAGGCGCACGAGCACCTCATCGTGGCCCGCCATCTCGCGCACGTCGCCCCCGAGGGCCCGGAACACCCCGAGCATCCGGCGGTTGCCCGGCCGCACCCCGGCCCAGAGGCCGTCCAGCCCGCAGCCGGCGGCGTGGGCCAGCACCCGCTCGAGCAGGCCGGTCCCGATCCCGACCCCCTGCCAGGCGTCGTCGACGGCGACCGAGAACTCCCCCTCGGGGGCGTCGGGCTCCCGGTCCATCCGGGCGAGCGCCACCGCCCGGTCGCCGCCGGCCCCGCGCGCCAGCGCCAGGAAGCCGAGCCCCTCCGGGCCCGGGGCCGCGCTCATGCGGCGCACCTCGGCCTCGGAGAGCCCGCGGCGGGCGCTCCCGAAGCGCATCGCCATGGCCTCGGGCGAGAGCCGGTCGAAGAGCCCGGCGACCAGGGGGCCGTCGTCGGGCCCGCCCACCACGCGCACCGCCACGCTCCGCCCGTCGACCAGGCGGAGCGGCTCCTCGTGGCCGGCCGGCGGGAGGCCGGCGCTCACGGGGAGAGGGTGTCCGGGATGCCGGTGTGCGACACGACCACCTCGCGCCCCCGCTGGGTCGTGCGCACGCGGACGGCGTCCGCCACCGGGAGCAGCGCGATCATCCCGTCCCCCTCCCGGCCGGTGCGGGCGTACTCGATCACCAGGTCCACCGCGCGCTCGACGTCCTCGCGCTGGACCACCATCTCCAGGCGCAGGCGCGGGCGGACCACCCGGCGTCCGCGCACCACGTCCCAGCCGTAGGTCTCCCCCACGCTGAGCGAGGGGAGCCCCTCGCGCGCGAGCGCGCTGCGGAGGCCCTCGAGGGCGTCGTGACGGATGTCGGCCTCGATCTTCAGCACCGCCCCTCCCGCGACAATGCCGGGCGCCTTCCCGACGGACCCGCCCCCGGGTGAGCCTACCGCGGGGCGCCGAGGTCGAACGCGGCGATCGAGACGGCCCGGCCGTCGGGCCCGGCCTCGACCACCACGCCCTGCACGCGCACGTCGCGGCTGGCCGGCTCGAAGCGCCCGGGCAGGCCGGTCAGGAACCGCTTCACGGCGATCTCGCGCCGCACGCCGATGACCGACTCGTGCGGCCCGGTCATGCCCAGATCGGTGATGTACGCCGTGCCGCCCGGCAGCACCCGGGCGTCGGCGGTCTGCACGTGGGTGTGGGTCCCGACCAGCGCGGTCACCCGGCCGTCCAGGTGCCAGCCCATCGCCACCTTCTCGCTGGTCGCCTCGGCGTGCAGGTCGACCAGCACGAACGGGGTCTCCCGGCGGGCGCGGTCGACCAGGTCGTCGACCACCGCGAACGGGGAGTGGGCGGCGTCCAGGAACACCGAGCCGATCAGGTTGACCACCGCCACCCGCCAGCCGCCGCGCACGTCGACCACCACCGTGCCGCGGCCGGGGGCGCGGTCGGAGAGGTTGGCGGGGCGCAGCACGCGGGGCTCCTGCTCGAGCACCGGGTAGAGGTCGGCCTGGCGGAAGGTGTGGTTGCCCCCGGTGAGCACGTCGACCCCGGCGGCGAGCAGCTCACGGGCCTGCTTGGCCGAGGTGCCGGCGCCGGACGCGGCGTTCTCGGCGTTGACGACCACCACGTCGGGGTCGTGATCACGGCGCAGGCCGGGGAGCGCCTCGAGCAGGGCGCGCATCCCGGGGGTGCCCACCACGTCGCCGATGAGGAGGGCGCGCACCGGCCTACCCGGACGCCAGGCGGACGACCTCGATGGCCACGTGGTTGCCGGCGTCGGCGGTGTAGCGGGCGATCTCCATGCTGGAGATCCGCGACAGGTCGCGCACCCGGCCGAGCACCGTGCGCCCGGCCCCGACCGCCTGGCCCACCTCGGGCACGACCCCGTCGGCGGTGGGCTCGATGTGGGCCACGCGCACGACCACGTCGGGCAGCCCGTTCGGGGTGAGGGCGATCTCCAGGCCCTCCGGCCGCCCCTGGACCCGGAACGGGATGACCGCGGTCACCACGCCGTCCACCGGCGAGTAGACCGTCGTGCCCACCGGGGCGCCCACGTCGACGCCGGCGGACGGGGCGCCGTCGTCGCCCCCGGCGGTGTGGTGGTCGAGCCCGTCGGCCGGGGTGAGCGGGACGCCGCCCGGGGTCATGATGGGATGGAAGAGCACCGCGGTCACCTGCTCACGGCCCACCGGCAGCCGCAGGTCGAGCCGGCCGATGCGGGCCATGACCACCGCGCGGGCGGGCGGCGTGGCCGCCAGCCCCCCGGAGGGCACCGGGTCGGCGACCGGCGCGGGCGGCTCCTGCCCCGAGCCGCTGCGGGCGGCCAGCACCAGGGCCACGACGACCAGCACGGCCAGCGCGGCCGGCGCCCCGACCCGCGTCAGCAGGCGACGGTGGCTCTGGCGGTCGGCCGCGCGCCGGCGCGCCCGCCGGCTCGCGAGCTGCTCGGCGGAGAGGCCCTCCTCCGGCGGTGCGCCGGAGGGCGCGGGCTCCTGGGTGCGTGACGACATTCCGGCGATGAGGGTACCGGCCGCGGACGCGACCGACGCCGCCGGGGGGCACGTGCGCCCACGATAGGATGGCCCCCATGTCCAGCCGACCGGCTGCCCCACCCTGGGTCACGGTGCTGATCGGCGCGGCACTGGTCGTGGTCGGCTGGATCCTCGGGCAGACCCTGGGCCACGTCATCTTCGTCTTCACCCTCGCGGTGGTCGTGGCGCTGCTGCTGAACCCCCTGGTGCGGGGGCTCCGGCGCCTGCACATCCCGCGGGGGCTGGCGGTGCTGGTGGTGTTCCTGAGCTTCCTCTCGGTGGTCGGCGGGGCGGTGTTCCTGCTCATCAACCCCATCCGCACCCAGATCGAGGAGGTGCAGAACAACCTCCCGCTCTACACCGACCAGGCCCAGCGGCAGGTCCAGAACCTGCAGGGCTTCTTCGACCGGCACGGCATCAACGTCAACGTGCAGGAGCGTGCCGACGGCGCCATCCAGGCCATCCGCGACTGGGTGTCGGACCTGGCCGACAACGCGCTGACCTACTCGCTGGACGTGCTCGGCATCCTGGTGACGCTGGTCATCATCATCGTGGCCTGCGTCTACATGCTCCTCGACGCGCCGCGCATCGCGCGCTTCGCCCAGCGGATCGGCGGGCCGGAGGCCGGGGCGTTCCTGCGCCGCACCGAGCGCACGCTGACCTCGTATGTGAAGGCGCAGCTCCTGGTGTCGCTGATCATCGGGGTGAGCGCGGGCGTGGTGCTGTGGATCTACGGGGTCACCGGCATCTTCGTGCAGGGCGCGAGCTACGCCGCGCTCTTCGCCGCGTGGGTGTTCGTGATGGAGTTCATCCCCTACATCGGCCCCATCCTGGGCGCCGTCCCGCCGGTCGTGCTCGCGCTCTTCACCTCGCCGCTCACCGCGCTGTGGGTGATCATCGCGTTCATCGCGATCCACCAGCTCGAGGGGCACGTGGTGGTGCCCCAGATCATGGGCGACGCGGTGGGGGTGCATCCGCTGGTGGTCATCTTCGGCCTGCTGGTGGGCGAGCAGCTCTACGGCCTGCCCGGGATCCTGCTGGCGATCCCGGTGCTGGTCATCGTCAAGGAGACCGTGGGCTTCGTGATGGACCGGGCGGGGCTGGCCCGCTGGGAGGCCCGGGAGCCCGCGCTCGCGACGGCGGTCCCGGAACCGCGCCCCGCGGAGGCGCCGCGCCCCGCGCCGCGCGAGGACCCGCCCCGCGTGATGGAGGCCCCCGGCGTCCGGCCCGAGTGAGGCGCCCGCGGCCGAGGCGCCCCCGGCCCCCGTGCTCTCGGCCCGGGGGCTGGCCAAGCGCTACCGGCGGGTGGTGGCGCTGGAGCCCACCGACCTGGACCTCGCGCCGGGCGAGAGCGTCGCGCTGATCGGCCCGAACGGCGCCGGCAAGACCACGCTGCTCAGGATGCTCGCCGGCGTGAGCCGCCCGAGCGAGGGCACCCTGACCGTCGCGGCCGGGACCGCCGCGCGGGTGGGCTGGGTGCCGCAGCGCCCCGCGCTCTACCAGCGCCTCACCTGCCGTGAGAACCTGCGGCTGTTCGCCGCCCTGGAGGGCGTCCCCGACCCCGAGGGCCGGGCCGAGCGGCTGCTCGAGCGCGCGGACCTGGTGCGCTTCGCGGACCGGCAGGCGGCCCATCTGTCCACCGGGACCATGCAGCGGCTGAACCTGGCCATCGCGCTGGCCGGCGAGCCGTCGGTGCTGCTGCTGGACGAGCCGACCGCGACGCTCTCGCCCGAGCAGGTGCACCGCCTGTGGACCTGGCTCACGCGCCTGTGCCAGGAGGACGGCCTGGCGATGGCGTTCAGCACCCAGTCGGTCGACGAGGCCGCCCGCCACGCCGGGCGCGTGGTGGTGCTCTCCCACGGGCGCGCGGTGTTCGACGGGACCATGCGCGAGCTGGTGCGCGAGGAGGGCGGCGACCCGGACGACCGCGACGCGGCCGAGCGGGCGTTCCTGCGCCTGGTGGGCGAGGACGGCTGATGCGGGCGCTGCGGAACGCGCTGCTCCTGCTCGGGAAGGACCTCCGGCTCATCCGGCGCAGCCCGGCGCTGGTCGCCGTGCTGGTGGGCTACCCGGTGGTCGTCGCGGTGCTGGTGGCGCTCGCGCTCCAGGGCGGTGAGCGCAAGCCCACGGTGGCCTTCGTGAACCTCGACACCACCGGGCGCACGGTGCAGGTGGGGGAGCAGCGCCTGTCGGTGGACGACTACGTCGCGCGCCTGGAGCGGGAGGTCGACCTGAAGCGCCTGGGGCCCGATGAGGCCCGCCGCGCGCTGGACGACGGCCAGGTCACCGCCGTGCTCACCCTGCCCGACGGCTTCGTGAGCGACCTGCAGTCGGGGGTGCGCTCGCCGGTCATCTCGCTGGTCACCTCCCCCCGCCAGCCGATCGAGGCCGAGGCCATCCAGCGCCGCCTGGAGAGCACGGTGTACCGGCTGAACCAGGAGCTGGCCGAGACCTACGTGGGCCAGGTCCTGCGCCTGGTGGACCTGATCGACCAGGGCGGGTCGATCGCGCTCTTCGGGCGCACCGGCGACCTGGTCGGCCTGGGGCGCAGCGACGAGATCCTGACCGAGCTGCAGCGGGAGCTCGGCCGCATCGGCCGCCCGGACCTGGTCCGGAAGATCGAGCCGCTGCGCGCCTACATCGAGGGGGTGGGCGAGAACCTCGACCTGGCCCGGCCGGCCGCCAACGCCATCGCGAGCCCCATCAAGCTGTCGGTCTCCGAGGGCCCGGAGGGCCGCGAGCCGCTCTCGGCGTTCGGCTTCGCCGGGGCGCTGCTGGTGAGCCTGGGCCTGGTCGGCGTGCTGCTCGCCGCCGCCGCGCTGTCGAGCGAGCGCGAGGACAACGCCCTCGTGCGCCTGGCCCGCGGGCTGCTGTCGCCCGGCGCGCTGGTCGGTGAGAAGACCGTGTTCGCCGCGCTCGCGTGCCTGGTGGTCGGGGCCGTGCTGCTGGTGATCGTCGCCCTCACCACCACCCTCGCGGTCGGCCGCTGGGGGCTGTGGGTCGTCGCGCTCCTCTTGTCCGGCCTGGGCTTCGGGGCCTTCGGGGTGCTGGTGGGGGCGCTGGCCCGCGAGACCCGCACGGCGCTCCTGGCCGGCCTCATGCTCGCGCTGCCGCTCATCTTCCTGGGCCTGGTCCCGGGCAACGACGCCGCCGCGCTCGTGAGCGGCCTGACCGCCTTCGGCCCGGCGTTCGCGGCCTACCAGACGCTCCTGGTCGAGCCCTCCGTGCCGGGGGACCTCTGGGTCACGTTCGGCCACCTGGCCCTGGTCGCGCTGGTGTTCAGCGGCGCGGCCGGGTGGGCCCTGCACCGGAGGGCGCACCAGTGAGCCCCATCGACCGCGAGCACCGCGACGACCTGGTGGCCGGCGCCGCGGCCGAGGCCGATCGCCTGCGCGACGTGATCGCGATGCTCGAGGCCGCCCTCGCCCGCGCCGAGGCCGAGGCCGCCCTGGTCGCCGACTGGCCGCCCGAGCGCCTGGACGCCGCGCGCCGGGCCCTGCGCCTGCCCCGCTTCGCCGACGCCGCCCGCCTGCGCCTGGAGCTCGACGCCGCGCGGACGGAGCTCGACGCGCTCATCGATCTGCGCCGCAGGTTGTAGGTCAGGAGGCCTCGACCGCCGGGGGCGCCTCCGCGGGCGCGACGGCCCGCATCCGGCGGCGGAAGACCACCAGGTCATGGACGGTGTGGCGCGCCTCGCGCCACGGCCGGATGTAGGACGCCCCGCCCGCCCGGTCGCGGTGGCGGACCGGGACCTCGGCCACCCGCAGCCCGCGCCGCACCGCCTGCGCGACCAGGAACCGGTGCCCCCGGCGCATGCCCTGCGGGTCGAAGCCGAGCCGCGGGATCGCCGCCGCCCGGATCGCCTTGAGCCCGCTGTTGGCGTCGCGCACGCGCACCCCGCAGGCCAGGCGCATGACCGCCAGGTTGTAGGCGCGCGACACCCCCCGCCGGGCCGCGTCGTCGCGCCGCTCCACGCGGACGCCGTTCGCCAGGTCGGCGCCGGCCTCCAGCGCGGCGACGAGCGCGGGCAGGTCCTCGGGGTCGTACTGGCCGTCGGCGTCCATGAGCGCCACCACGGCCCCGCGCGCGGCGGCCATCCCCGCGGCCAGGCCGTGGGCCCGCCCGCGGGTGGCCGGGAAGGAGATCACCCGCAGCCGCGGGCCGGCCAGGGCGCGGAGGACCTGGGGGGTCGCGTCGTCGCTCCCGTCGTCGACCACCAGCACCTCCCCCCGGATCGCGTGCCGGTCGAACGCCGCCGCAAGGTCGGTGATGACGCCGGGCAGGGCCTCCTCCTCGTTGCGGGCGGGCAGCACCACGGTCAGGTCCATCGGGCCTCCGTCGGTCGCGGGTCGCGGCGCCCCGCCCACACCGCGGCGGCGCCCAGGGGGAAGCTGATCCAGGTCGAGGTCGCCACGAACACCAGGCCGACCGCGGCCGCGTCGGCGGCCGGCGCCCCGCCGGCGACCAGCAGGGCCGCGGCCGTCGCGGCCAGCCCGGCGCCCGCGCCCACGATCGTGAGCATCCCCGCCGCGGTGGCCACGGCGACGATCCCCAGGGCGCGCCAGAACCCGGCGTCGATGCCGTAGAGCGACGCCACCAGCATCAGCCGGACCGCGTCGTTGGCCTGGATCGGGACGGTGAGGAGCGCCGCGGCGATCGCGGGACCCGGCCGGCGGGCGAGCGCGCCCAGGCCGAGCCGGCGCCAGGCGAGGGCGGCGAGCCCGAGCAGGACCAGCCCGGTGGCGGCGGCCAGCGCCATGAGGGGCCCGACCAGGTCGGGGTCGATCCCGGCGAGCAGCGGGACCGCCCCGGCGGCGACGGCGGCGATGACCACCAGGTCCAGGGCGCGGTCGGCGCCGGTGGCGGCGAGGCCGGGCCGGGTCACCCGCCCCTGGAGGCGGGCCAGGCGCACGGGCTCCCCGGCGACGCCGGCGGGCAGGAGGTTGTTCACCGACATGCCGACCAGGTGCGCGCGGTACGCCGCCCCGAAGGGCGCCCGCACCCCCGCCGCCCCCAGCAGGATCCGCCAGCGGAGGGCCTTCGCGGCGCTGTTGGCCAGGTAGAGCGCGGCCACCAGGGTGACGACCCCGAGGCCGCGGCCGCGCAGCGCCTCGGCCAGGCGCCCGGGGTCGCCGGCGAGGACCAGTGCGGCCACCAGGGCGAGCGAGAGGCCGCCGGCGAGCGCACGGCCGCGCAGGGCGAGCAGGGCGGTCACACCCGCACCGCGGTCCGGCGGGCGCGGCCCAGGGAGCGGGCCACGGCGGCCATCTGCAGGGCGATCCCCTCCTCCAGCGAGGTGCGCGCGCAGAGCCCGAGGTCCCGGCGGGCCCGTCCGGTGTCGGCCAGGGTGGCGGCCACGTCGCCCCGGGCGGGCGGGCCCGGGAGGACCGGCACCGGCCGGCCGGCGAGCCCGGCGATGACCTCGAGCGCCTCCAGGACGGACGCCGGGCTCCCGCCGCCCACGTTGTAGACGCCCGCCCCCCGGCGGGCCGCGGCGACCGTCGCGGCCACCGCGTCGGCCACGAAGGTGACGTCGCGGGTCTGGCGCCCGTCGCCCATGAGCGGCGCCGGCTCGCCGGTGAGCGCGGCGGTGATGAAGCGGTGGAAGGCCATGTCCGGCCGCTGCCCCGGGCCGTAGACGGTGAAGTAGCGGAGCACCACGACCTCGACCTCGGCGCGGTCGAGCAGCGCGCGGGCCAGCCCCTCGGCGGCGAGCTTGGTCACCCCGTAGGGCGAGCGCGGGCGCGTGGGGCCGTCCTCGCGGAACGGCGCCGGGGCGTCGCCGTAGACCGACGAGGTGCCGGCCATCACCAGGCGGGCCCCGGGGGGCGCGGCCCGGGCCATCGACTCGGCGAGCGCCCGGGTGGCGTCCACGTTGTCGCGCAGGTGCCGGTCGAGCCCGGCCCCGTAGGAGTCGCGCACCCCGGGCTGGCCGGCCAGGTGGAACACCACCGCCGCCTGCGCCACCAGGCGGTCGATGCGGTCCCGCACCAGGTCCGCGTGGGCGAAGCGGAAGCCGTCCCACCCGCTGAGCGCCGCCACGCGGCGGCGCTTCTCCTCGCGCGGGGTGAAGTCGGTCAGGCGGTCGAGGCCCACGACCTCCCAGCCGCGCCGGAGCAGCGCGTCGCACAGGTGATGGCCGATGAAGCCGGCGGCCCCGGTCACCAGCGCCCGGCTCATCGGCCCCTCCCGGGCGCTGGTACGCTCGCGCCCCGGTGAGGCGCCCGCGCGGCCGGGCGGGGGCACGGGTGATCGCGGCCGAGGCGGCCGCGGTCGCGGCGCTGCTCGCGCTGGCGGGCCTCCTGCTGGGGCGGGACATCCGGGTGCCCTCGGCGGAGTTCGACGAGGGCGTCTACGCCGCGAGCGCCCGGGCCCTGGCGGGCGGCGCCACGCTCGGATCCGAGGTCTTCGCCTCGCAGCCGCCGCTCTTCTTCGCCGCCCTGGAGGTGGTCTGGCGCGCCGGCGGGGGGGAGACCGGGCTGCGGGTGGCCGCCCTGGGATGGGCGCTGGCCGCCGGGCTCGCGGCGTGGGCGATCGTACGGCCCGGTCACGGCGCCCTGCGGGGCCTGGCCGCCTGCGCCCTGGTCCTCGCCGCGCCCGCGGTCGCCGGCCGGGCCGCCGTGGTGAGCGCAGACCTCCCGGCCATGGCCCTCACCCTCTGGGCCCTGGTGGCCGCCCGCGCCGCGGTGCGGCGCCCGGCCTGGGGCCTCGCCGCCGGCGCCCTGGCCGCCGCGGCGGTGCTGACCAAGCTCTCCGCGCTCGCCGTGCTGCCGGCGCTCGCGGTGCTCGCCCTCACCGCCCGCGCCCGCCGGCCCGCGGTCCTGGCCGCGGCGCTCGGAGCCGCCCTCGTGGGCGCGGCGGTCGCGGTCGTCCACGCGGGCGAGGCCGGGGCGATCGCCGAGGGCGTGGCCGGCATCCGCGGCGCCGCCCGCGGGATCGACCTGCCGCCCGGGAACCCGCCCCTGGCCCTCGTGGCCGGCTTCGCGGGCCTGGCCCTGGTGCTCGGGGCCGGCCTGGCCGCCCGCGGCGCCCGGGGATCCGCGACCTGGGCGCGGGACCAGGCCCCGGAGATCACCCTGCTCGCCGGCGGGGCCCTGCTCGCGCTCGTCCACCGTCCGCTCTTCCTGCATCACCTGGTCGTCCTCTCCGCGCCCGCCGCGGTCCTGGCCGCATCCGCCCTGCTCCCGCGCACCGCCGCCCTGACGGCGGCGGCGGGCGCGCTCCTCCTGGTGCCCGGGGTCATGGCCGGGCGGGAGGTGATGGGCGCCCGCGAGCGGGACGCCCTCGCCGCCGTGGCCGACCGGGTCCGCGGCGCCACCGCCCCCGGGGAGGAGGTGGTGAGCGACCTGCCGCGGGTGCCCGCGCTCGCCGGGCGGCCGACCCCTCCGGGCGCGATCGACGCCTCGCTGGTCCGGGTGGGCTCCGGGTCCCTGGGGCGGGAGGCGATCTTGCGCGAGGCGGCGGGGGCGGGGGCCGTGGTGGCCGGCCGGGCGTTCAGAGGCGTGCCCGGGCTGGACGCGGCGCTGCGCGCGCGGTTCCCGGCCGTGGCCGACGTGGCCGGGGTCCGGGTGTACGGCCGCCCGTCCGGCCCCACGCGGTAGACCCGGGCGACCACCAGGCCCCGCACCCGGACCACCGTCGCCGGCCGGGCGCGCCCGAGCCAGCGGAAGAGCGGCGCGTTGCCCAGGCTGACCTGCGAGGGCTGCACCAGGACGCTCCCCACCCCGGCCGCCCGGAGCGCCGCCGGCCGGGGCGCCAGGCCCTCGACCGCCACCGCGCGCAGGCGCCCGCCCGACAGGAAGCGCACCAGGGTCGGGTCGGCCGCGGCCACCCGGCCGGCCGGGATCGCGCGCTCGATGAAGGCCACCGCGCGGGCGGCGCCGAGGTTGCCGACCGCATCGTCCGGGGTCCAGTGCAGGGCCTCCCGGCTCCCGCCGCCCAGGGGGCTCACGTAGAGCGAGGGCAGCGGCAGGGCCGGCGCGAGGGGCAGGGCCAGCGCCGTCACCCCGGCCGCGGCGGCCCCGGCCTGGACCCAGGGCGGCCGCCCGGCGGTCGCCCGCTGCCACGCCAGCCCGCCCAGGATGGCCAGCGCCGGCAGCGCGGGCGCCAGGTAGCGGGCGAAGCCGAACGGCACCAGCGAGACGGCCGCCACGTAGCCCGCGCCCCAGGCCAGGAGCAGCAGGTCGGGCCGCGTGCGGCGGGCGGCGGCGAGCGCGGCCCCGGCCACGACGAGGACGACCCAGGCCGGCTGCGCCTTCACGCCGAGGTAGAGCGCGTAGTACCAGACCGGCTTCACCTGATGGATCTCGCCCGCGGCGGCGAACCCGTCGGTGGGCACCACGGTGCCGTCCGGCGGCGGCGTGCCGCCGGCCAGCGCGCTGGTGAACCCCCACAGGAACTCCCACTGGGCCGGCAGGAGCAGCAGCGGGTTCAGGGCCAGGTGGGCGGCGGCGAAGGCGCCGGCCACCCGCAGGCCGCCGCGCACGCCGGGGGGCGCGAGCCGGGGGCCGAGCCCGATCCGGCCGGCCAGCACGAGCGCCGGCAGGAGCGGCGCGGCCTCGTACTTGGCCGCCGCGGCCGCGCCGGCCAGCGCCGCGACGCCGAGCCAGCGCCCCGGCCGCCCCTCGGCGTGGAGCCACACCAGCACCGCGCCCAGGGCGAGGGCCAGCATGAGCGCGTCCTCCTTGCCCACGCGGTCGATCGCCACCGGCACCGTGCCGAGGGCGAGCAGCGCCCCCGCGGCCCAGCCGGCCACCGGCCCGGCCAGGCGCCGCCCGACCAGCACCGCCAGGACACAGGCCGCCGCGCCGGCCACCGCGCTCGGCACCCGCAGGGCCCCGACGCCGTCGCCGAGCAGGCCGGTGGCCAGCCACGCCGCGCCCTTGAACAGGGCCGGGTGCTCGCCGTCGACGATCCATTCGCCGGCCCGCCAGGCGGCGAGCGCCTCGAGCTTGTGGTGCTCGGCCTGGCCGGGGTCGGCGGCGCCGATGCCCCACAGGCGCACGACGAGCGCCGAGGCGCCGACGGCGGCCAGGCCGGCCGCGAGGGGGACCCGCGCACGGGGGAGGGGGCGGGACGCCATCCGCCCGAAGGAGTACCGGCCGGCCGGTTTCGCGCGGGTGAACCTGAGGTGACCGGGTGCAACGCGACCCCACGGGACGGGGGCGCCTGCCTACGCTCCGGCCCCGTGAGCACCGGCGACGCGGCGCGCGCGGTGGCCCTCCCCGCTCCGGCGGACGGGCGACGCGACCCGCGCGCCCGGCGGGCCTGGGCGGTGGCCCGGGTGGTCGTGGTCGCCGGGCTCCTCGCCCTGGCGGCCTGGCGCCTCGACTGGTCGGCGCTCGGCGGGGCCATCGCCGGGAGCGCGTGGCACCTGGCGGCGGCCGCCGCCCTCGCGTCGCTCTGCTCGACCGTGCTCAAGGCGATGACCTGGCAGGGCCTGGCCGACGGCCTCCCGGAGGTGGACGGCCGGTCCCGCTGGTACGACATGGTCGCCCCGCTGCTCATCGGCGCCATGCTGAACGCCTTCCTGGTCGCCCGCATGGGCGACGTGGCCAAGGTGGTGCTCGGCCGGCGGCGCCTCTGCCGGCGCGGCCTGATGGTGTCCCACGAGGCCGTGGCCGGCACGATGGTCGCCGAGCACCTCGTGGCGACCGCGGTCTGGGGGGCGCTCGCGCTCGCCGCGGGCATCGTGCTCCCCCTGCCCGGGTACGCGAGGGTGACCGCCCTGGTCGTCGGCGCCGCCAGCCTGGGCGGCACCGCCCTCGCCGCCGTCATCCGCCCGCGGGCGCTCGGCGCCGGGCGGGCGGGCCGGACCGGGGTCGCGCTGCGCGTGGCCGCGCGCACCTGGGGCGGCGTCCACGACGGCGCCCGCGCGCTGCGGACCCCGGGGCGGGCGGCCTACGTGCTGGCCAGCGGGGCCGGCCAGTGGGTGGCGGGCTGGGCGGCGGCGATGCTCGCCCTGGCCGCCGTGGGGGCGACGCGCGACCTCGCCGCGGCGGCGGCCGTCGTGAGCATCACGCTCTGCGTCGCGCACGCCGTGCCCCTGCTGCCCGGCAACGTCGGGACCTTCCAGGCCGCCGCGGCCATCCCCCTCTCGGTGAGCTTCGGGGTGCCGGTCGAGACGGCCGTGGCCTTCGGGCTGCTGCTCCAGGCCGCCGAGACCCTGAGCAACGTCGCCGGGGGGCTCTGCTGCCTGGCCGTCGAGGGCGTGCCCCGGCGCGAGGCGCTGCGCGAGCCCGCCTGAGGGCTCAGCCCGGGCGCCACCAGCGGGCCAGGAACCGGCCCATCTCCGCCCGCGAGACCACCGGCGGGACGTCGTAGACGCTCCGCATGGCGAGGTCGCCGGTGGCCCAGAACGCGATCGAGTCGGCCAGGACGTCCTCCTGGCTCACGCACCCGCCGGCGTAGGGCAGGCACGCCGGCACGCCGCGCGCGACGGCCAGCCGCACGAACGTCGTCCGGGCCCGGGCGCCGAGGCCGGCCAGGTCGACCACGTGCCCGAGCTCGTGGGCGAGGATGTAGCGGAGCACCCGCGCGTCGGCCATGTGCTCGGCGGTGAGGCTGAGCGCCCGCGGCCGGCCCCCCACCTGCCGCACGCAGCTCGACGGCGCGCAGCGGCCGGAGGCGTCCACCGGCACCCTGGGCCGTACCGCGGCGAGCATCCGGCGCATCCGGGCCGGGTAGGAGCGCACCGCCGCCGCGACCTCGCGCTGCGCGGCCGGGGCGAGGGCGGCCAGGTCGAGCCCGGGGACGGCCGGCGGGGGATCCGGCCGCGGGGCGGGGGCCGGATCGGGCGCCGGCGCCGGGGTGACCGGAGCGGGGTCGGCCGGGACCGGCAGCGGGACGGGGCCCTCGTCCCAGGCGCTCGCCGGGCCGGCGCCGATCCCCAGCGCGCAGGCGGCCACGATGGCGGCGGCTCGGCGTCCCATGCCCTCCCATCGGCCCGGGCCCGCCCGTGCGCGAGGGGGCCCCGCGTCAGGCGAACGCCGGCCGCGCCGCCAGGGCCCGGCGCAGGCGCCGGCGATACTCGGCGGGCCGGATCTCCTCCAGCCCGAACCGGCGGGTGTGATCGCTCGCCATCTGCACGTCCCAGAGCGTGAACCCGCGCTCGGCCAGGTGGCCGGCGGTGGCGAGCAGCACGGCGTTCCCGCCGTCGGGCGCCCGGTGGAACATGCTCTCGGAGGTGTAGAGCCCGCCGAGGGCGACGCCGAACAGGCCGCCCACCAGCCGCTCGCCGTCCCACGCCTCCACCGAGTGGGCCAGCCCCACCAGGTGGAGGGCCGAGTAGCCGGCGGCGAGGCGCGGGGTGAGCCACACGCCGGTCCGGCGGGCCGCGCAGGCGGTGAGGACCGCGTCGAACGCGGTGTCGATGCGGATGGCGTAGCCGCGCCGGCGCACGGTGCGCGCGACCGTGCGGGGAACCCGGAACCCGTCGACCGGCAGCACCGCCCGGGGATCGCACTCGTACCAGCCCACCGGCCCGCGGGCGCCCGGCTCGTCCATGGGGAACCAGCCGCCCAGGTAGCCGGCGACCATGGCCTCCGGGTCGAGCCCGGCGGCGGCGAGGGCTACGGGGTCGGGATCCAGTCCCCGGCCCGCGGGGTCAAGACCAGGTCGTGGGTCCACGCCGAGGGGGCCTGCCCGGCCAGGTAGCCGATGGCCGATGCGACGTCCTCGGGCCGGATGTCGCCCTCGGGGTTGCGATCGGTGCGGATGAAGCCGTCGGCCACCACCAGGGCCACGTGGACCCCCTCGGGCCGGAGCTCCTGCGCGAGCACCGTGGTGAGCGCCCGGGCGCCCATCTGGGCCACCCCGAACGGCCCGCGGCCCGCGCCCGGCCGGCGGCCCGAGGGCCCCACGACCTGGACGATCGTTCCGCTCCCCTGCTGCTTCATGGCCCCGCCGGCCTGCCGGAGCACCTCCCAGGCCGCCGGGAGGTAGGGCCGCACCCACTCCTCCAGCCGCCCGGGCGGCGCGCCGGCGATCTCCCCGCCGCCGAACGGCTGGTCGCGGGGCGGGTCGGTGATCGCGTTCACCACCAGGTCCAGGCCGCCCATCTCCATGCGGCAGCGCGCGATGGCCGCGGCCATGAGCGCGGGGTCGGCGGCGTCGGCCTCCATCGTCCCCACCCCCGGGCACGCACGCCGCAGCTCGGTGAGCGTCGAGCGGGTGCGCGCGACGGCCAGCACCTTCCAGCCCGCGGCGAGGCGGTCGGCCACCACGGCGCGCCCGACGTTGCGGGCGCCGACGACCAGGGCGACGGGGCGGGGCGGCATCCCGGGGAGCCTAGCCGCGCTCCGCCACCACCAGGCCGGCCCGCCAGCCCGGGGCCCGGCCGCCGCCGGGCGGGTGGAGGCCGGCCGCCGGCAGGCCGGTGCGGGCGAGGAGCCAGGCGACGATGGCGTTGGAGTTCCACATCTCGTCGGTCCCGGGCATCCGCCGGCCCCACACCCCGAGCGGAACCTGCGGGGCCAGGCCGAGCAGGCGGGCCGCGGCCGCCGGGTCGGTGGAGACCCGCCGGCGCTCGGCCGCCCAGGCGAGGTCGGGGATCTCCCCGCCGCGCCATCGGCGGACCTCATACCGGAAGACCCGCAGGCGCCCGAGGCAGCGAGCCCCCACCGGCCCCTGGCCGACGACGCCCCGGCGGGCGGGCGGCCCGGGGGGCACCGGGGTCTGCTCGATCACCCACCGCTCCCCGTCGGCCCAGACCTCGAGGCCGGCGTGGAACAGGGGCTGCGGCCGGCGGCGCTGCAGGCGCGCGGCCGCGGCCTCCATCGCCCGCCCGTTGGCGGCCACCAGCCACCCGCCGGCCCCGAGCGGGAGCCAGATCAGGTCGATCGCGTGGCGGGGCGCGGACGGGGGCACGGACGCGATCCTCGCGGCCCGGGCGCCCGCCGTCCACCCCCGCCCCCGGACCCGGCGGCGGTACACTCGCCGTCCGTGACCCTGCCCGCCGCCCACTCCGCGGCCGCCACGGGCGGCTTCCCCCGGGTGCGCCACCGGCGCCTGCGCACCACCGCGGGGGTGCGGCGGATGGTGCGCGAGACGCGCCTCTCGCCCGACCAGCTCATCCTGCCGCTCTTCGCGGTGCCGGGCGAGGGCGTGCACCAGCCCGTCCAGGCGCTTCCCGGCGTGGCCCGCATGTCGCGCGACGGCATCGTGCGCACGGCGCGCGAGGCCCTGCGGCTGGGGGTCCCGGCCGTGCTCCTCTTCGGCGTGCCCGACCACAAGGACCCCGAGGCGAGCGGCGCGCACGAGCCCGGCGGCGTGGTGCAGGCCGCCGTCGCGGCGCTCAAGGACGCCCTCCCCGACCTGGTCGTCATCACCGACGTGTGCCTGTGCGCCTACACCGACCACGGCCACTGCGGGGTGCTGGTCGACGGGCACGTCCACAACGACCGCTCGCTGGAGCTCATCAGCCGCACGGCGGTGAGCCACGCCGAGGCGGGCGCCGACGTCGTCGCCCCCAGCGACATGATGGACGGCCGGGTGGGCGCCATCCGCGACGCCCTCGACGCGGAGGGGCACGAGACGGTGGCGGTCATGAGCTACGCCGCCAAGTACGCGTCGGCGTTCTACGGCCCGTTCCGCGAGGCGGCGGGCTCGGCGCCGGGCATGGGCGACCGCAAGGGCTACCAGATGGACCCGGCCAACGGCCGCGAGGCGGTGCGCGAGGTGGCCGCCGACGTGGCCGAGGGGGCCGACATGGTGATGGTCAAGCCCGCGGCCACCTACCTCGACGTCGTGCGCCGGGTGCGCGAGCACACCGACCTGCCGCTCGCCGCGTACCACACCAGCGGCGAGTACAGCATGATCAAGGCCGCGGCCGAGCGGGGCTGGCTGGACGAGCGTCAGGCCGCCCTGGAGACGCTGACCGCCATCGCCCGGGCCGGCGCCGACAACCTCATCACCTACTACGCCACCGACGCCGCCCGGTGGATCCAGGAGGACCTCCGTTGAGCACCGCCGCCCCGACGCCCGTCCGCCACAAGCCGGACGACACCGACCAGGTGCTCCTGAACGCCCTGCAGGCCGGCATCCCGATGGTCCGCCGGCCGTTCGCGGCGGTCGGCGAGCGGATCGGCCTGGGCGAGGACGAGGTCATCGCGCGGACCCGGCGCCTGAAGGACGCGGCGATCGTGCGGCAGGTGTCGGCCATCTTCGACACCCGGGCCCTGGGCTACGAGAGCAGCCTGGTGGCCGCGAGCTACCCGGACGAGCGCCTGTTCGCCGCCGCGAAGGTGGTCAGCGGCCACCCGGGCGTGAGCCACAACTACCGCCGCACCCACCACTTCAACCTGTGGTTCACGGTGGCGGTGGAGCCCGGGGCCCGGCTGGGCCTGGAGGAGACCGTCGAGGTGCTGGCGCGGGAGACCGACGCCGTCTCGATGCGGCTGCTGCCCACCCTCAAGCTGTTCAAGATCAACGTGCAGCTCGACATGACCGGGGCGTCCGACGCCGGCGCCAAGACCGAGCAGAAGCCACCGCCGCGCCGGGGCGACGGCGTGCTCCCCACCGACGAGGACCGCCGGTACATCCTGGTGCTGCAGCAGGACCTCCCCATCGAGCCGACCCCGTTCGACGCCTGGGCCGAGGCCGCCGGGATGGGCACCGACGAGCTGCTCGCCGCCGGCGAGCGGTTCGTTGAGCGGTCCTACATGCGGCGGTTCGCGGCGGTGCTGAACCACCGCAAGGCCGGCTTCGGGGCCAACGGCATGGCGGTGTGGAGGGTCCCGGAGGAGCGCGTGGAGGAGCTCGGCCCCCAGATGGCCGCCTACCGCGCGGTGAGCCACTGCTACCGGCGGCCGGTCTATCCCGACTGGCCCTACAACCTGTTCACGATGGTCCACGCCCGCTCCAAGGACGCCTGCGAGGAGACCATCGCCGCCATCGCCGAGGAGACCGGGCTCACCGCCCCGGGCGACCGCGCGGTCCTCTACTCGACGTATGAGTTCAAGAAGGTCCGGCTGGTCTACTACTCGCCCGAGTACCGGGCGTGGGAGGACCTGGCCATGGCCGGGCGGCCGCTCCCGGTCTGGGAGAAGGGGCGCTGAGCAGGAGCGACGCGCTCTTCGCGCGGGCGAGGGGCGTGCTGGTGGGCGGGGTGAACTCCCCCGTGCGCGCGATGCGCGCCATCGGGCGCGATCCGCTGTTCGTCGACCGCGCCGAGGGCGCCTTCGTCTGGGACGCCGACGGCAACCGCTACACCGACTACCTCGCCACCTGGGGCCCGGCCATCCTGGGGCACGCCCACCCGGCGGTGATCGGGGACCTGCGCGAGGCGCTCGGGCGCGGGACGTCCTACGGGGCGCCGACCGAGCGCGAGGTGCTCTTCGCCGAGGCGGTCTGCGCCGCGTTCCCCTCCATCGAGCGGGTGCGCATGACCTCGTCGGGCTCGGAGGCGGTCATGGGCGCGGTGCGGCTGGCCCGCGCGGCGACCGGCCGCGAGGTGGTGGTGAAGGCCGAGGGCGGCTACCACGGGGCCATCGACGGCCTGCTCGCGCAGGCCGGCAGCGGCGCCACCACCCTCGGGGTGCCGACCAGCCCCGGCGTGACCGCGGGCGCCACCGCCGCGACCCGGCTGGTGCCCTACAACGACCTGGCCGCCGCCGAGGCCGCCCTGGAGGGCGCCGCGGCGATCATCGTGGAGCCGGTGGCCGGGAACATGGGGGTCGTCCCCCCGGCGCCCGGATACCTGGAGGGCCTGCGCGCGGCGTGCGACCGCACCGGCGCGCTGCTCATCCTCGACGAGGTCATCACCGGGTTCCGGGTGGCCTACGGCGGTGCCCAGGAGCGGTTCGGCGTCCGCGCCGACCTCACCTGCCTGGGCAAGGTCATCGGCGGCGGGCTCCCGGTCGGGGCCTTCGGGGGGCGGGCGGACGTCATGCGCGAGCTCGCGCCCGAGGGGCCCTGCTACCAGGCCGGGACGCTCTCGGGGAACCCCCTCGCCACCACCGCGGGCCTGGCCACGCTGTGCGAGCTCGCCCGGGAGGGCACCTACGCCCGGCTGGAGGAGCTCGGGGCGATGCTGGAGGACGCCATCGTGGCGAGCGGCGCCCCGGTGACGATCAACCGCGTCGGCTCGATGCTCACCCCGTTCTTCACCGACGCCCCGGTCACCGACTACGCCTCGGCGCTCGCCGCGGACACCGAGGCCTACGGGCGCCTGGCCCGGGCGCTCCTGGCCGACGGGGTCTACCCGCCGCCCTCGCAGTTCGAGGCGTGGTTCTGCGGCCTGGCCCACACCGAGGACGACATCCGCGCCACCGGGGCGGCGCTCGCCCGCGCGGTGGCTGCTTGAGCGTGGCCGAGGACGCCGGGCGGGCCGTCCGCGCCGCGCTGGCCGAGCAGCCCTCCCTCGCCACCGACCTGGTCGAGCCCCCGAGCCCCGCCCTCCTGGCCGGGCTGGTCGCCCCGCCGCTCACCGCGGCGCAGGCCGCCGGCCTGGACCTGATCCTGGAGGGCTTCCTGCTCCACCACGGCCGCCCCCGCCACCTCGCGCCGGCCGACCCCGGCCGGCGCGTGCTCGCCGGCGACTACTGCTACGCGCAGGGTCTGGTCCGCGTGGCCGCCGCCGGCGACCTCGAGGTCATCGAGGCGCTGGCCGACCTGGTGGCCCTCTCGGCCGCGCTGGTGGCCGACGAGCGCCGGGAGGACCTCCCCGCGCTGTGGCGGGCCACCGCGGCGGCGATCGCCGGCGAGGGCGGCGGCGAGCTGCAGGTGCGGGTGCGGGCGGCCAAGCGGGCGCTGCAGGCCGGCGACGGCGCCCCCATGTGGGCCGTGGTCGCCGACCTGCCCCCGGTACCGGCGATCGCGGAGGCGCTGAGGTGAGGGATCTGCGTGAGTGGGTGGCCCGGCTGAAGGCCGAGGGCGAGCTGGTGGAGGTCACCGCCGAGGTCGACCCGCATCTGGAGATCACCGAGATCGCCGACCGCGGGATGAAGGGCGGGGCGCCGGCGCTGCTCTTCCGCACCGTCCGCGGGAGCCGCATGCCGGTGCTGATCAACCAGTTCGGCTCCGAGCGGCGCATGGCGATGGGCCTCGGCACCGAGAGCCTGGACGCGCTGGCCGGGCGCATCGAGGAGCTCATCGAGCTGCAGCCGCCGCAGGGGCTGGTGCAGAAGGTCAAGGCGCTGGGGAAGCTGCGCGAGCTCGCCTCGTTCATGCCGGGGACCGCGAAGAGCGGGCCGTGCCAGGAGGTGGTGCTGCCCGAGCCCGACCTGGACCTGGTGCCCATCCTGACCTGCTGGCCCGAGGACGGCGGGCCGTTCGTCACGCTGCCGCTGGTCTTCAGCCGCGACCCGCGCACCGGGGTGCGCAACTGCGGCATGTACCGCATCCAGAAGGTCGACAGGAAGACCTGCATGATGCACTGGCAGATCCACAAGGACGGCGCGGCGCACCTGCGTGACTCCCAGGGCCGGGTGCCGGTCGCGGTGGCGATCGGGACCGACCCGGCCCTCACCTACTCGGCCACCGCGCCCCTCCCCCCGCACGTGGACGAGATGATGTTCGCGGGCTTCCTGCGCGGCCGGAAGGTCGAGATGGTGCCCTGCCGCACCCAGCCGGTGGAGGTGCCGGCGAGCGCCGAGATCGTGCTGGAGGGCTACGTCGACGCCACCGACCTGCGCCCCGAGGGACCGTTCGGCGACCACACCGGCTTCTACACCCCGGTGGATGACTACCCCACCTTCCACCTCACCGGCATGACCATGCGCCGGGACGCGATCTACTCGACCACCGTCGTCGGGATGCCGCCGATGGAGGACCTCTGGCTCGGCAAGGCCACCGAGCGGCTCTTCCTGCCGCTGCTCAGGATGACCCTGCCGGACCTCGTGGACATGAACCTCCCGCTGGAGGGGGTGTTCCACAACTGCGCGATCGTCTCGGTCAAGAAGCGCTACCCCGGCCACGCCAAGAAGCTGATCAACGCGGTCTGGGGCATGGGGCTGCTCTCGCTGACCCGCTGCGTGGTGGTGGTCGACCACGACGTGGACGTGCGCGACGTCTCCGCCGTGGCCTTCCGCGCGTTCTCCAACGTGGACGTGGGCCGGGACATGCTGGTCACCGAGGGCCCCGTGGACGCGCTCGACCACGCCGCCCCCTACTTCGCCTACGGCAGCAAGGTGGGGTTCGACGCCACGCGCAAGTGGCCGGGCGAGGGCGTCGTGCGCCCCTGGCCCGAGGAGATCCGCATGAGCGACGAGGTGCGCGCCCGGGTCGACGCCCGCTGGGCGGAGCTCGGCATCCCCTTCCCCCGGTAGCGCCCACCGGGGCCGCCCCGGTGCCCGGCGCCCCCGGAGGACTCGGGCCCCCCGGATGCCCTTGAGGCCCTCCCACAAGACTCGGGCCCCCCCGGATGCCCTTGAGGCCCTCCCACAAGACTCGGGCCTCGGGCGGGCGGGCGGGGTTCGGCAATCCCGCACCCGGGGGGACAACCGGCCCCTCATGGCCCACCCCGGCCACGCGGATCGGCCCCCGCCCGGGTGGGCGACTAGTGTCGCGACTACCAGCCATCCCCGGCAGGAGGTCGCAGTGTCTGAGCAACCGGCAAACGGGTCCCCTGAGGATCCCTCGACCGGGCCATACCGTGGTCCGCGGGTTCACACCCACGAGCCGGAGCCGGACCACAGCGACGACCCCGCATACGTCACCCGGACCAAGTTCCTGACCAACGTGGCGGTCGTCACCGGTGGCGTCATGACCGCCGCCATCCTGGTCCCGGTCGTCGGCTTCGCGGTGGCGCCCACCCTGACCGACGAGGAGTTCCGCTGGGTCGACGTGGGGCCGGCGACGGAGTTCGTCCAGAACGCGCCGCCGTACCAGAACGTCAGCACCTCCCAGCAGATCGGCAAGGTCACCTCACTGGCCGTCTCCGGCCCGGACCCCGAGGCCGACCGGCGGGTGTTCGTCCGCTACGGCCCGAAGACCGGCGTGGTCGTCCCCACGCCGAGCGCCGAGGAGTCCACCGCCCAGTTCGAGGCGCGCTACCGCGAGGTGGTCGGGAGCCTCACGCCGGAGGACTTCGACCTCATCGTCATCTGGAACCGCTGTGCGCACCTCGGCTGCCCGTCGGCGTTCTCGCCGGGCTCCGGCGGCTACGTCTGCCCGTGCCACGGCGGCGCCTACGACGGCCGCGGCCTGGTGACCGCCGGCCCGCCGCCGCGCCCGCTCGACCGGCTGGACGTCAAGGTCGTCGACGGCAACTCCTCTGAGCCGGTCCCGATCGCCGAGGTGGCGGCGAACATGAAGCCGTCCTACAAGGTGCTGATCGGCAAGCCGTACTCGATCGACCAGGAAGAGCAGCCCTTCGCCCTGCACAACCCGGGCGAGCCGGTGACCGGCAAGCTCTCGTACCTCTACCCGTTCCAGTAGGAGCCCAGGTGACCACAAAGGACATCGGGCCCAAGGGCCCAGTCGTGAAGACGGGGGAGGCCGTCGTCGACTACGTCGACGATCGCTCCGGCGTCAAGACCGGCGCCAGGTGGTTCCTCTTCCGCAACATCCCGAAGGGCACGAGCTGGTTCCAGACGCTCGGGTTCACCGCGATGGCGCTGTTCGGACTGCAGGCGATCACCGGCATCGTGCTGGCCATGTACTACAAGCCGGACACCAACACGGCGTTCCGGAGCATCGAGTACATCACCGACGAGGTGACCTGGGGCTGGCTCGTGCGCGGCATGCACAAGTGGGGCGCCTCGGCGATGATCGTCGTGGTGTTCCTGCACATGGGCCGCGTGTTCATCTGGGGCGCCTACAAGTACCCGCGCGAGCTCACGTGGGTCACGGGCGCGGTCCTGCTCTTCATGACCATGTTCATGGGCCTCACCGGCTACCTGCTGGTCTGGGACCAGAAGGCCTACTGGGCCACCGTGGTCGCGGTGAACATCACCGCGAGCGCGCCCATCCTCGGCCCCTACGTCGGCGACATCCTGCGGGCGGGGCCGGAGTTCGGGCCCAATACGTTGTCCAGGTTCTATTCCATCCACATGCTGGTCATACCCGGCGGCATCGCCACGTTCATCGGATTGCACCTCTACTTCATCACGCGCCTCGGCATCTCCGAGCCGCCGTGGTCCAAGCGGCGGCTGCGCATCGAGCGTGACGAGGAGGACGCCCGCCGGCGCGCCGCGCGCGAGCGTCAGTCGCTGGCCGGGCGCACGGTCGTGCCGGCCGGCGAGCCCGCCGTCCCGGCGCGCGCGGAGGTGGCCGAGTAATGAAGAAGTCCCAGCAGGAGGCGTACAAGCAGGACTACGCCGCCGCCAAGAAGGACGGCAAGCCGTTCTTCCCGTATGCGATCTACAAGGACTCGCTGATCGCGCTGCTCGCGATCGGCATCGTCATCACGCTGGCCATCGTGGCCCGCGTGGAGATCGGCGAGCCGGTCAACCCGGCGTCGTCGGACTTCATCCCCCGCCCGGAGTGGTACTTCTTCTTCCTCTTCGAGCTGCTCCGCATCTTCAAGAACCAGAACGTGCTCACGCCCGTCATCATGGGCACGTTCATCATCCCCAACATCCTGATCCTGCTCATGATCATCTGGCCGTTCATCGACCGGGGGCCGGAGCGGCGGATCTGGAAGCGGCCCATCTCGATGGCCGTGGGCACCCTGGTGATCGCCTTCATGGGCTACATGACCTACCTGGGCGCCACCGCCCCGGAGGGCATCGGGTCGGGCGAGACCATCGAGCTCGAGCCGCAGGACGAGATCAGCACCCGGGGCACGGAGCTCTTCATCGCCAACGGATGCGGGTCGTGCCACATGATCAAGGGGGTGGGGGCCGCGGGGCCGGGCCCGAACCTCACCAACGAGGGCGGCAAGAACCGCGGGGTGCAGTGGCAGATCGACCACCTGAAGAACCCGCAGTCGAAGATCCCCGGGTCCTCGATGCCGGCCTTCGCGTCGCTGCCCCAGCAGGACCTCGAGGTCCTCGGCGAGTACCTGAACAACCTCGGCACCAAGTACAAGTGACCCGCGCCTGACGGGGCGCAGCACCACCATGACGGGGACCCTCGGTGAGGGTCCCCGTCCCGTTTCAGGAGGGAGCGGGATACCATCGCCGGTCGGATGAGGGTCTTCCTCGGGGTCAGCGGAGCGAGCGGCGCCGCCTACGGCGGCCACGCGCTGCGCGCGCTCACCCGGGCCGGCTGCCACGTGGGCCTGTGCGTCAGCGGCGCGGGGTGCCAGGTCGTCTCCCACGAGATCCTCGGCGAGGGGGCCCGGCCGGTCGCGCCGCGCGACGTGGTCGTGCAGCGGTTCGTGGACCGCTTCGCCGACCCGGCGGGCACGCTGGAGGTGCTCGACCCGCGCGACATCGCCGCATCGTTCGCGTCGGGGTCGTCGCTCACGCCGGCCGCGCTCATCGCCCCCTGCTCCACCTCGACGCTCGCGAAGATCGCCCACGGCACCGGCGAGAACCTCATCCACCGGGCCGCCGAGGTCATGCTCAAGGAACGCCGGCGCCTGGTGCTGATCCCGCGGGAGACGCCGCTCTCGGCCATCCACCTGGAGAACATGCTCACGGTGACCCGGGCCGGCGCGGTGGTGCTCCCGGCCATGCCCGGGCTCTACATGCTGCCCCAGCGGGTCGAGGACATGATCGACTTCGTCGTCGGCAAGGCCCTGGACCAGATCGGGGTGCCGCACGACCTGCTCAAGCGCTGGGGCGAGCCCCAGGCGGTGGCCACGTGACGAGCGCGGGGGTGCGCGCCGGCCGCCTGCCCGCCGGCGAGGTCCGGGCCATGTTCGACCGCATCGCCCCGCGCTACGACCTGCTGAACCGCCTCATGACCGCCGGCATGGACCGGGGCTGGCGCCAGGCCGCCGCCGCCGCGGCCGACGTGTCGGCCGGGGGCCGGGCCCTGGACGTGTGCACCGGGACCGGCGACCTCGCGCTGATGCTCGCCGACCGGGTCACGCCGCTCGGCGAGGTGGTGGGCGTCGACTTCGCCGAGGAGATGCTCGAGCGGGCGCGCGAGAAGGCCGCGGCCCGGGGGGCGCGGGCCACGTTCCGGGCCGGGGACGCCCTGGCCCTGCCCTTCGAGGACTCCGCCTTCGACGCCGCCGCCGTGGCCTTCGGCGCCCGCAACTGGGACGACCTCGACGCCGGCCTGGCCGAGATGGCCCGGGTCGTGCGCCCGGGCGGGCGCGTGGTCGTGCTGGAGATCACCTCCCCCACGCGCCTGCGCGCCTTCTACGGACTCTGGTTCGACCGCATCGTCCCGCTGCTCGGCCGCCTGGTGGCGGGCGACGGCGCCGCCTACTCCTACCTGCCCGCCTCGGTGCGGCGCTTCCCCGACCCGCGGGGGCTCGCCGCCCGGATGGCCGCCGCCGGCATGGACGACGTGCGCTGGCGGCCGCTCGCGGCCGGCATCGTGCAGCTCCACCACGGCCGGGTGCGCGGATGAGCACGGCGCCCGCCCTCCCGGGCTTCGTCCGCACCATCGCGCCGTGGATGGTCGCCTGCGAGGCCCGCCTGGCCGAGGTGGTCGCCGGGTACGCCCCCGCGGTCAGCGCCCCGGCGGCCGACACCCTGTCCGCCGGCGGCAAGCGGGTGCGGCCGATGCTGGTGTTCTGCGCCTCGGCCCGCCGGGGGGAGGACCGCGACGCCCTGGTCGCGGCGGCCGCGGCGGTGGAGCTGGTCCACATGGCCACCCTGGTGCACGACGACCTCATCGACGGGGCCACCACCCGCCGGGGGCGGCCCACCGTCGCGCGGGCGCAGGGCGCCGAGGTGGCGGTGCGGGTGGGCGACTTCCTGTTCGCCCGGGCCTTCGCCGAGCTCACCCGGTCGCGGTCGCCGCAGGCGGTGCAGGCCCTGGCCGACGCCGCGCTCGACCTCTCCCGGGGGGAGATGGACCAGCAGGCGGCCGCCCACGACCTCGCCCTCACCGAGGCGGCCTACCTCGACCGCTGCCGGCGCAAGACCGCCGCGCTGTTCTCGGTGGCGTGCCGGCTCGGCGCCCTGGTCTCCGGCGCCGGCCCGGAGGCGGCCGGACGCCTGGCCGCCTTCGGGCAGCACGTCGGCCTGGCCTTCCAGATCTTCGATGACATCCTCGACATCGCCGGCGAGCCCGCGGCCACCGGCAAGCGCCGCGGCACCGACCTGCTGGGCGGCACGGTCACCCTGCCGGTGATCCTGGCCCTGCGGGAGGAGCCGGGGCTCGCGCTCGGCATCCGCGCGGCCGGGACCGACGGCGCCGCGGTCGAGGACCTGTGCGACCGGCTCGCGGTGCACCGGGGGGTCGCGCTGGCCCGCGACCGGGCGCTCGAGTACGTGCGCCTGGCCCGCGAGGCGGTGCTCGACGGGCCGCTCGACGGGGCCGACGCCGAGGCGCTGCTCGAGATCGCCGACGGGGTGGTGGACCGCTACTCATGACCCGGCAGGAGATCCTGGCCATCCTGGACGCCGCCGACCCCCTCGCCGCCGCCCTCGCCGCCGCGCCCGGCGGCCCGGTCACCTGGACCCGGGACGCCGCGCCGGCGGACTGGCTCGTCGACGGAGACCTCGAGCGGCCCGTCGCCGAGCACGAGGCCGCCCACGCCGCGGGGCGACCGAGCGAGGCGGCGGTCGCCTACGGGGCCGGGACCACGCCGCAGCAGGTGGCCGACCGCCTGGACGCCCTGGCCGCGCTCGCCCGGCGCACGGGGCTCCTGCGCGCGGTCTGCCCGGTGCCGGGCGAGGGGTCGTCCGCCCGCCCCGGATCCTGGGGCGTGGAGGACATGACGGTGATCGCCGCCGCCCGGCTCGCCCTGCCGGCCGGGGTGCGGGTGCGCCCGCACTGGCGCCGGCTCGGGCCCGCCACCTGCCAGGTCGCCACCGCCTTCGGCGCCGACGACTGGGTCATCCCGGACGGCGACCCCACCGATCCGGCGGCGCTCGCCGCGGCGGCCGGCCGGGAGGCGGTGGCCCGGTGACGCCGCTCCGCGTGGGCCGCATCAGCGCGCTCAACATGTACCCGGTCTACCACGGGCTCGAGCGCCTGGCCGGACCCGGCCTGGAGTTCACCGACGGCCTGCCCACCACGCTGAACGACGCCCTGCTGGAGGACCGCCTCGACGTCTCGTGCATGTCGAGCATCGCCTACGCCCGGAACGCCGGCCGCCTGCGCCTCATCCCGGTCGCCTCCATCTCATGCGAGGGGACCGTCGACTCGATCCAGGTCTTCTCGCGCGTCCCCTTCGACCGGGTGCGGAGCGTGGCGGTCACCCCCGCCAGCGCGAGCTCGGTGGCCCTCCTGCGCATCCTGCTCCCGGACGGCACGCCGCCGTTCCGGCCGCTGCGCGGCGACCCCCGTGCGGCGCTGGCCGAGGTCGACGCCGTGCTCCTGATCGCCGACGAGGCGCTCGAGTCGCTGCGGGCCGGCTGGGCGCCGTACGCGACGGACCTGGGCGAGCGCTGGCGCGAGCGCACGGGGCTGCCGATGGTGTTCGCGGTCTGGGCCGCCCGCGAGGAGGTCGCCCGGGCGCGGCCGGCCGACGTGCGCGCGCTCGCCCGGATGCTGGCCACCGCCCGCGGCTCCTACCTTCGCGACCCCGACCCGGTGGTGGCGGCCGCCGCCGCCCGGTTCCCGTTCCCCGAGGACTACGTGCGCCGCTACCTCGGGCGCCTCTCCTACGGCTTCGGCCCGCCCGAGCGCGCCGGCCTCGCCCGCTTCCTGGAGCTGGCCGCCGCGGCCGGCGAGCTCGACCGGCTGCCCTCGCTGGCCGCGTAACATCGGAGTCCGTATGGCGACCATCTCCCCCCCGTCTCACCTGGAGGTCATCGAGCGCGCCGACGCCGGCGTGCGCCTGAGCGACGAGGACGCCCTGGCGCTGCTGGCCTCCCGCGACCTGGTGCGGGTGGGCGCGGCGGCCCGGCGGGCGCGCGAGCGGATGACCGTGGCCGGCGAGGTCACGTTCGTGGTCGACCGCAACGTCAACTACACGAACTTCTGCGTCACCGACTGCGACTTCTGCGCCTTCTACCGTCACCCCCGCGACCCCGAGGGGTACGTCCTCCCCAAGTCGGTCATCTTCCGCAAGATCGAGGAGACGCTCGACCTGGGCGGCACGGCGCTGCTCCTGCAGGGCGGCCACCACCCCGGCCTCCGGATCGAGTGGTACGAGGACCTGTTCGCCTCCATCAAGGCCCGCTACCCGATCCACCTGCACGCGCTCTCGCCCAGCGAGGTGCTGCACATCGCCAAGTACTCAAGGCTCGACCTCGACACCACGCTCACCCGTCTGCAGGCGGCCGGCCTGGACTCCATCCCGGGCGGCGGCGCCGAGATCCTGGTCGACCGCGTGCGCGACGTGATCGCCCCCCGCAAGACCACCACGGACGAGTGGCTCGGGGTCATGCAGGCCGCCCACCGGCGCGGCATGTCCACCACCGCGACGATGATGTACGGCACGGTGGACACCGTCGAGGACCGGGTCGAGCACCTGCGCCGCCTGCGTGACGCCCAGGACGAGACCGGAGGATTCCGGGCGTTCGTCTGCTGGAGCTACCAGTCCGGCGGTGGCTCCGCGCGCGGCGACGACCACCAGCACACCACCGCGGCCGACTACCTGATGATGGTCGCCGTGAGCCGCCTGTACCTCGACAACGTGCCCCACCTGCAGAGCTCCTGGGTCACCCAGGGCCTGAGGATCGGCCAGCTCGCGCTGGAGGTGGGCTGCGACGACATGGGCTCGATCATGATCGAGGAGAACGTCGTCCGCGCCGCGGGCACCGCCTTCCGCCTGGACACCGAGCGCATGGTCGGGGCCATCGAGGCCACCGGCCGCCGCGCGGTCCAGCGGGACACGCTCTACCGGGTCGTCAAGCGGTTCTGAGCGGTTCGTCGAATCGGACTCCGGGGGGCCGCTCGGCGCGTATCCTCCGATGATGCGCCGTGGCTCACCGATCGCCCTCCTCGCCGCGCTGCTCGCGGCGCTCGCCGCGGTCCCGGCGCTCGGGGCCACGGGCCGGGTCACGATCCTGGTGCCGCCACCGCCGACCGCCCGGCTCGCCCAGGCCCTGCCGCCGATGGTGCTTGCCTACCCGCTCGACCCCGGGCGCGACTGGGCCGGCGCGGCCGCCCCGCGGGGGCGGGCCACCCTCCGTCTCGACGCGGGCCCGTGGATCGTGGTCACCGCGGCCTACACGGCCCGCGGCCAGCGGCGCTACCGCGCGGAGCTCGTGGAGGTGGCCGCCGGGCGGGCCGTCACCGTGCGGCGGCAGTCGGCGACGGCCGGCGACGCGCCGTCGGTCGGCATCGGGACGATCCGCCTCACCGACCGCTCGTACGCCGGGAGCCTGCCTCCGGCGTACCTCGAGCGCATGAACGAATGGGCGACCGAGATCACCTCGCTCCGGCTCCCCCCGGGCGACCCCTGCCGCCCCACGGTCGCGCCCTCCGCCCCCACCGGACGCAACCCGCTCTGGCAGGCCGTCCAGCAGGCGGCGCGACGCGCGGCGGCCACCGGGCCGGCCGGCGTCCGCGCCCGGGCCCGCGCGGCCGCGAGCCGGCTCTCCGGGGGCCGGGCCACCGCGACGTTCAGCGGCGAGGTGTCGGAGCTCTCGGTGGGGCGGCAGTCCGGCACGTTCCGCCTCACCGACGCGCAGGGGCGGGTCGTGGCCGAGCGGACGGTCACGAGGACCGGCAGGGTCGGCGACTTCTTCAAGGCCGCGTTCGCGGAGGTCGTCCGGGACCTGTGCGCGCCCCCGACGATCCAGGTCGACGCCCGGGTCGCCTTCGACGCGGGCAACCGCGACGTGCGCGGGAGCGCGGTCGTGACGCTCCGCGCCCTCGGCCGCGAGCGCATCGGCCCCGACGGCCGCGTCGAGCGGGGCAACTACGAGTACGCGACGACGGTCACGTGGCAGGTCGAGTCCCAGGCGCTCGCAGCGCTCCCAGGGGCGCGCTGCGCCGCGACCCTCGCCGGGACGAGCACGGGTGAGCCCTTCGGCCCGCCCACGGCCCTCGCCACCCGCACCACCGCGGGCGCCTTCAGCGTCATCCTCGGGCCGGCGGCCAACATGGGCTATGTCTTCCAGAGCCCCTGCAACGGGGGCGACCAGCTCATCGCGGGCATCACGGCGATCCCCGCGGGCATCACGGTCGACGTGCCCGCCCTCGGCCGGCGCGCGACGAGGAGCGGTGAGGCCAGCCTCGGCGGGGTGACGGGCACGTACTCGGCCGACGTCACGGTCACCCGCCCACCGGACGGGTAGCCCGGCCACGGCGGAGACCATGCGACGACTCCCGCTGGTCCTCCTCGCGGGTGGTGCCCTCGCCGCCACGTCCGCCCTCGCGGCCGCCGCCCCGGTCCGGGTGCAGCTGCCGCCGCCCCCGAACACCCCGACGGCCCGCAGCTTCCCGCCCACGGTGCTGGCCTACCCGCTCGCCCCGGATCGCGACTGGGTCTTCGCCCAGGCCCCGCGCGGGCGGGCCACCCTCCAGCTCACCCCCGGGGCCTGGGTGGTGGCCTCGCGCTTCTTCACCCCCCAGGGCCGCCTGCGCACCCGCGCGCAGCTGGTCACGGTGGCCGGGCGGGCGGTGAACGTGCGCCAGCAGGCCGCGACCCCCGCATCGGTCAGCGTCCAGCTCGGGACGATCCGCATCACCGACCCGGACTTCGCCGGGGCGCGTGATGTGCCGGCGCCGAGCGAGTGGTGGAGCGACATCCGGAACACCGTGCCGCGGGGCAGCCAGCCCTGCCGGCCGAAGCCCACGCCACCGAAGCGGCAGGCCTTCGACCCGGTCTGGAACGCGGTCCTCCAGGAGCTGCAGAAGGCCGCCGCCCGCGAGCGCGGCCAGACCCGCGCCCAGGCCCGGGCGGCGGCCGCGCGGCTGCGTGGCGGCCCGCCGGCCCAGCTCACCGTGAGCGGCGAGATCACCAGCGTCGGGTCGACCTACACCGGCACCTACCGCCTGACCGACGACAAGGGCAACGTGGTCAGCGAGCGCCAGGTGAGCGGCAGCGTGGTCGGCAACGGCGCCGGCGCGGCCTACTTCCGCAAGGTCTACTCCGAGCTCCTGCGCGACGTGTGCGCCCCGCCCGAGATCCAGGTCGACGCCCGCATCCGCATGCGGGCCCAGAGCCCCGAGGTGCAGGGCGAGGCGACCCTGACCCTCAAGGCCCTCGGCCGGACCCGGATCGGCCCCGACGGCCGCCCCGAATACGGCAACTACGAGTACGCCC
>JALOLS010000101.1 GCA_025455865.1 Thermoleophilia bacterium | reverse complement strand
GAGGGCCTCGCCCGCGCGGAACAGGGTGGCCGAGGGCATGATCGCGACCTCGAGCGGCACGACCTGACCGGGGGCGAGCGGCTCGCGGCGGTCGTGGGGGTGGACCGGGACCCACCCGGTGGAGGCCGCCTCGTCGAGCGCGCGGTGGGAGGCGCGCAGCCACCCCACCGCGACCGGCGCCCCGGTGTAGCCGTAGGAGCCCTCGAAGCCCACCTCACGCCCGTCGCGCAGCTTGCGGACCGCGACGACGAGCGGCACGTCGTCGGCCCCGCGGGCCTCCACCCAGACCCGCAGGCGCATCGGCCCGATGAGCTCGGTGTCCTCCTCGACGGTCCACACCAGGCGCACGCGGCCCCCGCGCATCACGAACGGGCGCGCACCGGACCGCGGGGGCGCCACGGCCGGGAGCAGGTTGTGCTGCAGGTCCAGGTACCGCGGCACCAGGCGGGTGCCCGCGGGCGGCCAGGCGTCCTCGGCCCGGACCCGGGTGATCGTCGCGGCGTCCTCGCGCACCTCGACCCGCACCCGGGGGACGCCCTCCATCGCCGCCGCCTCCCCCTTGAGGAAGCGGCGCAGGAACCGGTCCTGGACCTCGACGGCCTCCCCGGCGTAGTAGGTCGACCACTTCGGGCCGCGGTGGGTGTGGAGCCACCGATCGGCCGATCCGATGCCCGCCCAGCCCCGGAAGCTCCCGCCGGAGTGCAGGCAGTGGTCCGAGAAGCTCGCGCAGACGAGCGCGGGCACGTCGATGCGCGCGAGATCCGGCGTGCGCGCCGCGTACCAGGCGTCGCGGAGCGGGCGGGCGCGCTGCTCGTCGCGGATCGTGACCGGGCTCCGGCGCTCCCGCCGCAGCATGGTCGTCCACAGGCCGGTGAAGCCGTCCTCGCGCACCCCGCCGGGGTAGAGCAGGTCCCGGTAGGCGTCGGTGAAGCCCTCCCAGGGGATGATCGCGGCCAGGTGCGGCGGCCGGGTGGCCGCGGCCGCCCACTGGGTGATGGCCAGGTAGGAGACGCCGCACATCGCCACCCGTCCGGTCGACCACGCCTGCGCGGCGCACCACTCGACCAGGTCGTGGCAGTCCTCGGCCTCCTGGCCGGACAGGAGGTCGCCCACGCCGTCCGACCGTCCCCAGCCGCGCAGGTCCGCGTTGACCACCGCGTAGCCGCGCGCCACCCAGACCGCGGGGTCCGGCGCCTCCCAGGAGGTCCAGGCGGACACCTCATACGGCACCGACTGCGGCAGCATCCGGGCCTGGGCCGTGGCGCGGCCGGGGCGCGGGAGGTGGTCCTTGCCGTAGGGGTGGGCCGAGAGGATGACCGGGACCGGGTCGGGCCCGTCCGGGCGGAACACGTTCACCCGCGCCCGCACGCCGTCGCGCAGGGCGACCGCCACATCGCGCTCGACGACCACCCCCGACGCGGGTGGGGCGACCACCCGCATGGCCGGGCGCGCCATGCCGGCCAGGCGGCGGGGGATGCGGGCGAGGCGGCGCACGGCCGGATGGTACGCGGACCGCGGCAATCCCCGGATGGGCCCCGCCGGGCGTGGTGGAACGCTCGGGGTGGGCCGCCCTGAGGAGGAGCCATGTCCACGCCGTCCGTCGCCATCCCCCGCACCGTCGCGGTCGCCGGGGCCGCGCTCGCCGCCCTGGTGACCCTGGCCGCCGCCGCGCTCGCCGCCGCGCCCGCGAACGACACCCAGGCCGGCGCCGTGGTGCTCGCCCTGGCCCAGCCGGCCACCGTCGACACCGCCGAGGCGACCATCGACGCCGCCGAGTCGGCCACGGCCCTCGGCTGCTCCTTCGCGGCCGGCGCGCAGCGCGGGGTCTGGTTCCGCTTCACCACCCCGGGGAGCGGCGTCTACCTCTACGACGCCCGCGCCAGCGACTTCCCGGTCGTGATCAGCCTGAAGAGGCCGGACGGCACGTTCGGGGGCTGCTCGTCGACCGGCGAGTTCGCCACCCAGCTCACCGCCGGGCAGGCCCGCGACATCTTCGTCGCCCAGCGGTCGGGGACCCCTCCCGGCGGCACGGTGGCCCGCATCACGGTCACCGGCCCGGCCGGCAGCGGCACGACCACCACGCCGACCACGCCCACCGACCCCGAGGAGGGCGGACCGGAGGAGGAGGGCGGGGGCGCCGAGGACCCCGACGGGGGCGGGACGACCACGCGGCCCGACGGACCGGCCCGGGTGCCGGCGCCCCGGGCCACCACCGCGCCGGCGATGCGCCTCGACGTCGCCCACGTCGGCCAGACCCTCGTGGTGCAGACCGGCCGGTGGGACGTGCGGGTGACCACGAAGGTCGCGTGGATGCGGGGCACGAGGGCCATCCCCCGCGCGACCCGCCTGCGCTACACGCTGCAGCGCGCGGACATCGGCCGGCGGGTGTCGGCCCGCATCACCGTCCGGGCGGTCGTGGGCGGGGCCACCACCGTGGTGACCACCCCGGGGGTGATGGTCAGGCGCTGACCGGGGCCTTCGGCGGGCGGGCCTGCCCGATGACCACCGGCACGAGGGGCACCCCGAACGGGCGCTCCTCGCGCCGGAGCACCTCCACCGCGAGGCCGGCCCCCGTGATGAGCGCCTCGGTGTCGCGGTCCAGGTGGCAGCCGGCCACCCGGCCCCAGGCGTGGTCCAGGCGGGCCTGGCGGGCCGCCCAGGCCCCGTGCCGCGCGCGCACGTGCTCCATGAACAGCATCCGGCCGCCGGGGCGGAGCACGCGGCGGACCTCGGCGAGCACCGCGGCCGGGTCGTCCACCCCGCAGAGCACGAAGGCCGAGACCACCGTGTCGGCGGACCGGTCCGGCAGCGGCAGCGCCTCGGCCCGGGCGTCGACCACCTCCACCGGCACCCGGGCCGCGCGGGCCCGGGCGGCCAGGCGCGCACGCATGGCCGGGTCGGGCTCGGTGGCCACCACCCGGTCCACCTGCCGGTAGTGCGGGACCATCAGCCCGGTGCCGGCGCCCAGCTCGACCACGTCGCCGCGCGCGAGGGCCAGCAGGCGGTGGCGCCAGGCGCCGAGGCGCGCCCGCTCGACGGGCCACATGCCCGCGTCGTAGCCGCGCGCGAGCGCGCGCCGGCGGGCGGTCACGACCGGCTGCGCAGCCAGTCGACCAGCAGGCCGCTCACCGTCTCCGGGACCTCCTGCTGCACCCAGTGGCTCACGCCCGGCAGCCGCTCCACCCGCAGCGGCCCGCTCACCTTGGCGATCGAGCGCTCCAGCAGGATCGGGCTCATGTAGGCGTCGCCCCCGGCCCAGACGATCATCGTCGGCACCGTGACCGGCGGCAGGTCCGGCGGCGGCCGCAGCCAGCTCTCCGGCGGGATGTTCGCCCGGTAGTAGTTCAGCGCCGCGGTGAGCGCGCCGGGCGCCGAGAGCGCCCGCACGAACGTCGCCCGGTCGTCGGCGGGGAACGCCTCGGGCGGGGCGGTGTCGAACACGAAGGTGCGCAGGTTGGCGAAGTCGTCGCGGCTGAGCCACTCCTCGGCCACCCCGGGGAACTGGAAGAGGAGCATGTACCAGCTCTTCTGCTGCTGCTCCGGGATCTGCCGGGCCTCGGCCGAGGCGACCGGGTGGGGGGAGTTCAGGATCGTGAGCGAGCTCACCACCTCGGGCACGCGGGACGCCGTGGCCCAGCCGACGCTCCCGCCCCAGTCGTGGCCGACGACGTGCGCCCGCTCGTGCCCGAGCGCCCGGATGAGCCCGACCAGGTCGCCGACCAGGCGCGGCAGCGCGTAGGCCTCGACCGCCTCCGGGCGGTCCGAGTCGCCGTACCCGCGCAGGTCCGGCGCGACGGCGTGGAAGCCGGCGGCCGCGAGCGCCGGGAGCTGATGGCGCCAGGAGTGGGCGATCTCCGGGAAGCCGTGGAGCAGCACGACCAGGTCGCCGTCGCCCGCCTCGTCGACGGCGAGGGCGACCTCGCCGCAGTCGACGCGGCGGCGGCTCACGCGCCCAGGGCGGCCAACCCGATCATGCGGGTGACCAGGTCGTCGAAGCCCATCCCGGCGGCCGCGGCGGCGCGCGGGAGCAGGCTGGTGTCGGTCATCCCGGGGATCGTGTTGACCTCCAGGCACCAGAGCGCCTCGTCCGGGTCGAGGATCAGGTCCACCCGCGCGACCCCCCGGCACCCCAGCGCCCGGAACGCCGCGATGGACAGGCGGGCGGCCTCCTGGGCGACGTGGTCGGGCAGGTCGGCCGGGGCCCGCAGCTCGGTCAGGCCCGGCGTGTAGCGGGCCTCGAAGTCGTAGAACGGCCGGTCGATGGGGATGGCCTCGACCACCGGGAGCGCCCAGGGCTCATCGTCGCCGACGACCGACACCGCGAGCTCGCGGCCGGCGACCAGGCGCTCGATCAGCACGCGGTCGTCGTAGGCCAGCGCGGTCATGAGCGCCCCGGCCACCGCGGACGCCTCCCGGGCCAGGCCGATGCCCAGCGCCGAGCCCTGCTTGGCCGGCTTGACCACCACCGGCAGGCCCAGGCGCCGCTCGATCTCCGGGAGCGCGTCGGCCGCACCGAGCTGGCGGAAGGCCTCCTGGCTGAAGGCGTACGCCGGCGGGGTGGGCACCCCGGCGGCGGCGAAGTGCGCCTTGGCGACCACCTTGTCCATCGCCCACTCGCTCGCGAGCACCCCGGACCCGGTGTAGGGGATCTCCAGGATCTCCAGGAGCTCCTGCACGGTGCCGTCCTCGCCGCCGCGGCCGTGGAGGGCGATGAAGGCGAGGTCGGGGCGCTCGGCGGCCAGCACCCGCACCATGCGCTGGTCGACGTCGACCGGGATGATCTCGTGCCCCAGCCGCCTGAGCGCGGCCTCGACGTTGGCGCCCGAGCGCAGGGAGACCTCGCGCTCCAGGGAGTGGCCGCCCTTGAGGACGGCGATCCGGCTCACGCGCCCGCGCCGGGGTTCAGCGCACGGTGCAGGTCGGTGAACTCGCGCACGGCCTCGCCCAGGCGGGCGACGCCCTCGCTGATGACCGCCTCCGGCACCCCGGAGTAGTTCAGCCGCATGGAGTGCCGCCCGCGCCCGTCCAGGAACGCCGCCTCGCCGGGCACGAACGCCACCTGGCGGTCGAGCGCCTTGGCCTGCAGGTCCTTGGTGTCGATGTAGTCCGGCAGCGTGGCCCAGACGAACAGGCCGCCCCGCGGCCGGGTCCAGGTCGCCTCGGCCGGGAACTCCTCCTCCAGGGCCCGCAGCATGGCGTCGCGGCGGCTCCGGTAGATGCCGTTCAGCCGGGCCACGTGGTCGCGCCAGTCGTGGCGGCGCAGGTACTCCAGCACGAAGCGCTGGCTCACCGTGGACGAGCACAGGTCCGCGCCCTGCTTGCCCATGTTCATCTTGCGCAGCACCGGCGGCGGGGCGACGACCCACCCCACGCGGATGCCGGGGGCGAGGATCTTGGAGAAGGTCGAGACGTAGATGACCCAGCCGGCGCCGTCGTCGAGCTCATACAGCGACGGGAGGGCCTCGCCCTCGAAGCGGATCTGCCCGTAGGGGTTGTCCTCGACGATCAGGAGCTCGCGCTCCCGGGCCACCCGCACCAGCCGCTCGCGCCGCTCCAGCGACATCGTCACGCCGCCGGGGTTGTGGAAGTTCGGGATGGTGTAGAGGAGCTTGGGCCGGCGGCCCTCGGCGGCCAGGCGGTCCATGGCCGCCTCCACCAGGTCCACCCGCAGGCCGTCCTCGTCCAGCGGCACGTGCACCACGTCGGCGCCCCAGGCCGTGAAGCAGGGCACCGCGCCCGGGTAGGTCGGGCCCTCGGCCAGCACCGGGTCGCCGCGGTCCACGAACGTGCGCAGTGACAGGTCGATGGCCTGCTGGCCGCCGGAGGTGATCATCACGTGCTCGGCCTGCGCACGGATGCCCTCGAACGCCATGATCTCGAGGATGCGCTCCCGCAGCTCGGCGAGCCCCTCGGTGGGCCCGTACTGGAGCGCGGAGGCCAGGAACTCGCGCCCGATGACCTCGGCCACCTCCTCATAGACCTCCTGGGGGAAGGCCTCGGTGTCCGGGAAGCCGCCGGCCAGCGAGATGACGTCGGGCCGCTCGGAGATCGCCATGAGGTCGCGCATGGCCGAGGACATGATCCCGGCGGCGCGCGAGGCGAACCGCTCGTCGTAGCGGGCGGCGTCGGCGGGGCCGACGCGCGGGGTCTGCGGTGGGATCGACGTGGCGGGTCCCCAGGTCTCCTGCATGTGCGCTCCCGGCGGTCCGAGGCGGGCGGGCGCGCGCGGCGTGCCCCCGGCGGGTGAGTGTACGCCCAGGGGGTGCCCGAGTCCTTTGGGAGGGTGCCCCCGTTCCCCCGGGGTGCCCGAGTCCTTTGGGAGGGTGCCCCCGTTCCCCCGGGGTGCCCGAGTCCTTTGGGAGGGTGCCCCCGTTCCACCCGGGGGGGCCCTGACTCCTGCGGGACGGTGCCCCCGGACGCCGGGGGCGCGGGGGGGCCGTGGTAGCATCGCCGTCCCGTGGCGGTCAAGGACGCCTCAGCGGGCATGCGGGCTGCGGGCATCCTCCGGCTCCCCGACGTGCGCCGCGCCAAGCGAGCCGACTGGATCCAGCTCATCCGGTTCCTCGTCGTGGGCTCGTCCGGGTACGCGGTCAACCTGGCCGTGTTCTCGGTGGCCCTGGCGCTGGGGGCGCACTACACCGAGGCGGCCATCGTGGCCTTCTTCGTCGCGTGGACCAGCAACTTCGTGCTGAACCGCTACTGGACGTTCGACGCCGGCCACCGGCCGGCGCTCCGCCAGGGCGTCAAGTACCTGCTGGTCAGCCTCATCGCGCTCGGGGCCAACCTCGTGGTGCTCCACTTCCTGATCGAGGCGGGGCTGGCCGAGACCCCCGCGCAGGCGCTGGCCATCCTGCTCGTCACCCCGGTGAGCTTCCTGCTCAGCCGCCGCTGGTCGTTCGCGCGGTAGCGTGAGCCCGATGCGCCGGGCCCTCGCCGCCTGCGTCCTCGTGGCGCTCCTGGCCGCCGTGGGCACCGCGCTCGGCCTCCCGGCCGGAGCGGGCCCGGCGCTGGGCGCGCCGTCGGCCAACACGGTGGCGGCCACCAACCCGCAGGCCGCGGCGCGCGTGGTGGCCGGGCTGCTCGACCCCCTGCGGGCGAGCGCCCGCGACCTGCAGTCGCGCGCGAGCGCCCGGGCGGCGGGCAACCGCCGGCCGGCGCTGAACGAGGACGAGGCCACGGCCATCGCCCGCGACTCGGGCCGGCTCCGGGCCTGGCTGGACGACCACCCGGCCCACCGGACCGCGGCGACGCTCGAGAAGAACCGCACCTGGAAGGTCTCCTTCGTGGGCCGCGACGGGGAGGGCGAGGAGCGCGTCGAGGCCGAGGTCTACGTCAACGACGCGCGCGGCGAGATCACCGAGGTGCGCACCGGGCCCCAGGTCGCCTGGATGATGGCCCGGGGGTACGAGGGCGCGTTCGGGCGGGCGGTCAACCGCTGGCGCATCTGGATCCCGCTCTCGGCCGTGTTCCTGCTCGCGCTGATCCCGCTCACCCGGCCGCGCCGGCTGGTCTCGTGGCGCACCCTCGACCTCGTCGCGCTGCTGTCGTTCACCGCCTCCTGGGCCTGGTTCAACGAGGGCGAGGTCTTCACCTCGGTGCCCCTGCAGTACCCGCCCATGGCCTACCTGGGCCTGCGGATGGTGTGGATCGTCGTGTCGCGGGCCCGGCGGGCGCGGCCCCTGCCGCCGGAGCCGGCCCACCTGCGCCCCTCGGCCGCGGCCGGCGCCCCGGCGCCGGGGCGCTCGGGACCCCGGCGGATCGGCCTGCCCTCGTGGGCCCCCACGTGGCTCCTGATCACGCTCCTGGTCCTCACGCTCGCGCTCCGCTACGGCCTGAACGCGTTCGACTCCAACGTGATCGACGTGGGCTACGCGGGGGTCATCGGCGCCGACCGCATCGTGGACGGGCAGACCCCCTACGGCACGTTCCCCGACGACTGCGGCCGCTGCGACACCTACGGACCGCTCGTCTACCTGACCTACGTGCCGTTCGAGGCGGTGGAGCCCTGGACCGGCAGGTGGGACGACCTGCCGGCGGCCCACGGCGCCGCGGTGCTCTACGACGTGCTGACCGTCGCCGGGCTGCTCGCACTGGGCTGGAGCCTCGCCGGCCTGCGCCTGGGCCTCGGCCTGGCCCTCGCCTGGGCCGCGTTCCCCTTCACCGCGTTCACGCTCTCGAGCAACTCCAACGACACCCTGATCGCGGCCATGATCACCTGGGGGCTCGTGCTGGCCCGGCGACCACTGGGGCGCGGGCTCTTCCTGGGGCTCGCGGTGGCGGCCAAGTTCGGTCCCGGGCTGCTCCTGCCGCTGTGGACCCGGCACCCCTACCCGCGGGCCGACCGCACCCGGCGCGCCGGGTTCCGCCGCCTGCTCGGCTACGTGGGCGGCCTGGTGCTCGCGACCCTGCTGACCGGCTGGGTGCTCCTGCTGGACGGCCTGGACGGCGTGCGGGCCTTCTGGTCGCGCACGATCGGGTACCAGATGGACCGGGACTCGCCGTTCTCGATCTGGGGCCAGTTCCCCGGCCTGCGCCCGGTGCAGCTCGTGCTGATGGCGGTGGTGCTCATCGGCGCGCTGGTCGTCCTGCGCTGGCCCCGGCGCCTGGACCTGGTGCAGATGAGCGCGCTCTCGGCGGCGCTGCTCATCGGGTTCGAGATGACCCTGACGCACTGGTTCTACCTCTACATCCCGTGGTTCCTGCCGCTGGTGCTGCTGGCCGTCGTCCCCGAGTGGCCGGACCCGGAGCGCCCGAGCCCCCCGGCCCCCGCGCCGGCGCCCGAGGAGGCCCGCGAGCCGGTGCCCTCGCCCGCGTGACCCCGCCCGGCGTCCGCGTGTGAACGCCCGCCCCGAACGCTGGCTGCCCTGGGCCCTGGTCGGCCTCGCGGTGGTCGTCTGGCTGGTGCCCCTGCAGTCGCTGTGGTGGGACTCGACCGTCATCAGCGACATCCCCACCTATGAGCGCGCGTATGAGCTCATGCGGGCGGGGGAGCTGCCCTACGTCGACTTCCCGCTCGAGTACCCGCCGCTCGCGGCCCTGGTCTTCCTGATCGCCGGGCTCGTCCCGGGCTCCTACGCCGCCGCGTTCAGCGGGCTCATGCTGCTGTGCCTGTGCGCCACGGTGCTCGGGGTCACCGCGACGGCCCGGGCGCTCGGCTTCCCGCTCGCCCGCCAGGCCGTCGCCGGCGGGCTGGTCGCCGTCTCGCCGCTGGTGCTCGGGAACCTGATGGAGACGCGGTTCGATCTGGCCCTCGCCGCCCTGCTCTCGTGGATGCTGTGGGCGCTGGTGACCGGCCGCTTCCCGCTCGCCTGGGGGCTCCTGGCCGCCGCCACCCTGCTCAAGCTCGTCCCCCTCGCGCTGGTGCCGGCCATGCTGGTCTTCCAGCGCCACCGCGAGGGCCTGCGGCCGGCCCTGCGCGGGCTGGGCTTCGCGCTGGGCGCGATCGCGGTGGTGGCCCTGCCGTTCGTGGTGCTCTCACCGTCCGGGACCTGGGACATCGTGGGCTACCACGCCGAGCGCCCGCTCCAGATCGAGTCGACCGGCTCGGCGTACCTGCTGTCACTCCGGGTGCTCGCCGACATCGACCTCACGGTCAACTCGAGCTTCGGCAGCCAGGGCCTGAAGGGCAACGGCCCCGACGCGATCGCGCTGCTGTCGACGGTGGCCACCGTCGTCCTGCTCGCCGCCATCCTCATCACGTTCACGCTGCTGCTGCGGCGCGCGCGGCCGCCGGCCGACGCGCGCCTGCTGGTGGCCGCGGTGGCCGCGACCACCGCCGCGCTCCTGGTCGGCGGGAAGGTGCTCTCGCCGCAGTTCCTGGTCTGGCTGCTCCCCTCGGCCTTCCTGGTCGCCGGGCGGCGCGGCTGGGGCGCGCTCGGGGCGGCGGTGGCGGCGATGGTCGTGACCCAGGTCTACTTCCCCTCGCGCTACTGGGACCTGGTCGCCCTGGACCACGGGGTCATCGGGCTGCTGGTGCTGCGCGACGCGCTGCTGGTGGTGCTGCTGGTGCTCGCCTGGCCGCGGCCCGCGACGACGCGGCCCTCCGGGGCGACGCTCCCGCACCGCGCCGACCCCGCACCCGCCGGTTCGGCCGACCGGGCCGTCGCCGCGCGCTACCTCTCCGGGTGATGGCGAGCGGCGACCCCGACCCGGCGGGCCAGATCCGCTCCTACCGTGAGCGCCTCGCCCGGGCCGACCAGCAGGTGCGCGCGGCGCTGGGCGACGACCCCATCGCGGCCCACCTGCTCGCCTGGGACGCCGAGCGGCTGGCCGACCTCGCCGAGCGGGTGGGCCGGCCCGTGCTGGACGGCCGGCCGGCCGGCGACGTGGCGACCGGCCTGGCCGCCCTGGAGCTCCTGCCGGCCGAGGAGGCGGCGGCCCGGATCGGCGCGGTCCGGGCCGAGGACCGGCCGGCCATGCGGGCCATGCTCGCGGTCGCCCGGCGCGAGGAGCAGGCGCTCCGGTGGGCGCTGGCCGAGCGCTGCGACGACCACCCGCACGTGGAGGACCCGGACGAGAGCCCGGTCCACGCGGGCCAGGGCGGCGGCTCGCTCGACCTGGTGACCGCCGCGGTCATCGCGCTGGCGCGCCGCGCGGGGCTCTCGGCGACGACGCGCTGCCCGTGGGTGCCGCTGGACGCCCTGACGCCGCCCGGCTGAGGAGCGCGTCGGCCGAGGGCCGGCCGGCGCCCGCCCAGACCAGCAGCACCATCACCGCCAGGAGCGCGGGGGCCAGGCCCAGGTGCACCGCGCCACCGTCGATCCGCCCCGCGGTGAGCACCGCGCCCAGCATGTTCCCGGCCAGGAGGAGCGCGACGGGCCGGGTCAGGAGGCCGGCGACGAGCAGCAGCCCGCCTCCCAGCTCGAGCAGCCCGACCAGCACGGTGGCGGCCTCGGGGAACGGGATCCCGTAGCGGTCGAAGGCCGCGGCCTCGGCCCCGTGGTGGACGAACTTGCCGGCGCTGAACAGGACGAGCACGACCCCCGCGGCGATGCGCAGGGCGGCCACGGCGGGCATGAGGCCCCCCAGGGCGCGGGGGCGGACGATCTGGGCGATGCGCGGTGACACCGGCGGACCTCCTCAGGCTGGATCCACCTCACGACGACGACCGCATCCTGGACGGGGTTCCTCACGCCGGGCTTGCCCGGGGGTTACCGGACGCGGAACACTCTCCCGTGAGTTCAGGAACCCGTAAGGATCCCGTCCGCCGCCGGCAAGCCCGGCCGGCCACGATCCGCCGATGACGACTGCGAGCCCCGCCCTGTCCGCACCTCCCGAGACCGTGACCGTGCTGGTGGTCGACGACGAGCCGATCGTCCGCGAGGTGGTGGCCGAGTACCTGCGCCGCGACGGCTACCGGGTGGTCGAGGCGGCCGACGGATCGACCGCGCGGGACATGATCCTGCAGGGCGCCGACCGCCTGGGGCTCGTGGTCCTCGACCTCATGCTGCCCGGGGTGGACGGCCTGACCCTGTGCCGGCTCATCCGCGAGCGATCGGACCTGCCGGTGATCATGCTGACCGCCCGGGGCGAGGAGGCGTGCTGCGCCGCTCCGGGCCCTCCGAGCCGCGCGGGCGGCCCAGCCGGGTGGGGCCGGTCGAGATCGACGCCGGCGCCCGGGAGGTCCGGCGCGACGACGAGCCGGTGCGCCTGACCGCCCGGGAGTTCGACCTGCTGCTGTTCATGGCCCGCCATCCGCGGCAGGTCTTCAGCCGCGACCAGCTCATGTCCCGGGTGTGGGGGTATGAGCCGGCGTTCGACACCGGGACGGTGACCGTGCACGTGCGCCGGCTGCGCGAGAAGCTCGAGCGCGACCCCTCGCAGCCCGAGCTCCTGCAGACGGTCTGGGGGGTGGGCTACCGGCTGGTGCCGGGGGACCCGGCGACGTGATCGACGTCGCGCTCGTCGTGGGCGGGGCCACGCTGGTCGCCGGGGTCGCCGGGTCGCTCGCGGCCGCGCGGCTGCCCACCCTGCGGCTGCAGCTGGCCGCGCTCGGGCTGGTGTCGGTGGTGCTCCCGCTCGCCGCGGTGACCCTCTCCGGCGTGCTGATGTTCCGCTCGGACCACGACCTCACCATCCTGGCCGTGGCCGCCGCCTCGGCGCTCGCCGCGGTGGGCGGCGCGCTCCTGCTCGGGCGGCGGATCCTCGCGCGCCTGGAGGCCCTGCGCGAGGCGAGCGCCCGGGTGGCGGCGGGGGACCTCGGCGCCCGGGCCCCGGAGACCCCGCCGGCCGAGCTCGCCGAGGTCGGCCGCGGGTTCAACGAGATGGCCGGGGCGGTCGAGCGGCTGTTCGACGCCCGCCGCCAGCTCGTCGCGGGCGCGAGCCACGACCTGCGGACCCCTCTCGCCGCGCTGCAGGCGATGGTGGAGGCCATGCAGGACGGCGTCGCCCCACCGGAGCGCTACCTGGGCGCGGTGGCCGAGCAGGTGCAGGTGCTCGCCGGCCGGGTGGACGACCTGTTCGAGCTCGCGCGCATCGACGCCGGCGCGCTCAGCCTGGAGCTGCGCGAGGCCGACCTGGGCGCGGTGGTGGCCACCTGCGTGCGGGGCGCGCAGGCCCAGGCCGACGCGCGCCGGGTGGCGCTGTCGGCCCACGTGGAGCCGGGGGCGCCGCCGGTGCGGTTCGACCCGCGCGAGATGGAGCGGGTGCTCCAGAACCTGCTCGCCAACGCGCTCCGCCACACGCCGGCCGACGGCACGGTGGCCGTCCGGCTCGGCCCGGCCGAGGACGGGGTGTGGGTGAGCGTGGAGGACACCGGCGAGGGGATCCCCGAGGAGGCGCTGGGGCAGGTCTTCGAGCGCTTCTGGCGCGGCGACCCGGCCCGGGTCCGCGACCCGCGCTCCGGTGACGGCGCGGGCCTGGGCCTGGCGATCGCGCGCGGGCTGGTGGAGGCCCACGGCGGGCGGATCTGGGCCGAGAACCGGCCGGGCGGCGGGGCGCGGGTCACGTTCACCCTGCCCGCCGCCGGCTGATCAGCGGCGCACGAGCACCCCGAGGCCGACGACGGTGGTGCTCCCGCCCGGACCGGACGCGGTGACCCGGCAGGTCAGCACCCGGCCTCGGTCGGCGGGGCGCACCCGGTAGCGCGCCGCGGTCTGCCGCCGGATGGGCCGGCCGTCACGCAGCCAGGCCAGGCGCACGCGGGTGGCCGCCGTGAAGCGGCCGGGCACACACGTGAGGGTCCGCCCCGCCCGCGCCCCGCCGGACACCCGGGGCAGCGCGATCGGCACCGGCGCGGCGGCCGGGCGCGGCGGCGCGGGTGCGACGGGTGGCGGCGCGGCCGCGGGGGGCGCCGGCGCGGGCGGCGCGGGCGACGGCGGGGGCACCACGACGGGCGCGGTCACCGCGTCGAGCGAGCCCCAGGGGTTGGCCGCGCGGGCGCGGCAGACCAGCGCGCGGCCGCGGTCGGCCTCGCCCACCCCGTACTCGGCGCCCGCGGCGACCTCGGTGCCGTCGCGCAGCCAGGTCAGGATGAGCGACTGGGCGCCCGTCCAGGCCCCCGGCGCGCAGGTCAGGGTGCCCCCCGGACGGGGGTCGCCGCCCAGGACGGGAGGCGAGCGCAGCGCCGGCGGGCTCGCGGTCACCGCCGCCTGCACGCGCACCGCGCTGCCGTCGTTGCGCACCCAGACCGCGACCGCCGACCCGTCGGGGGCGGCGGCCACGTCGGGCAGCGAGGCCGGCCCGGCCGGGTCGGAGAGGACCGCGCCGGGGGCGAACGCTCCGCCGGGCAGCCGCACCGCGGACGTGATCGTGATCTCCCCGCCGGCGATGCCGGTCCACAGGGCGATGACCGTGCCGTCCGGGGCCGCCGCCAGGCGCGGCGTGTCCCCCACGTGGCCCAGCGGGGAGAGGCGCACGGGGTCGGCGAAGACCCCGCCCGGGGGCCGCACCGCGGCCTCGATCTCCCACCCGTTCAGCGGCCCGCGGCGCCAGAGGGCGGTGACGGTGCCGTCGGGCCCGGCCACCACCCGGGTGAGCGAGGCATCGACCCCGAGCTGGGAGACGACGTCGGTGGGCGACCCGAAGACCCCGCCCGGCGGGCGGGTGACCGACTGGGCGATGTCGTTGGCGCCGTCGGTGGCCGCGAAGATGACGGTGACCGACCCGTCCGGGGCCACCGCCACGTCGGGGTCGCGGGCGGGCCGCCCGGACGGGCCGACGGTGACCGCCGGCCCGAACGCCCCACCCGGCGGGCGCACCGCGGCCTGCGTGACCGGGAGGGCGCCGAAGCGCCAGACGACCGCGGTGGTGCCGTCGCCGCCCGTGTCGACCTGCACGTCGGACGCGGTGCCGCCGGTGGCCGAGAGGTCCTCGGGCGGGCCGAACTGGCCGCCGGGCGGGCGGGTGCGCACGCGCGCCCTCGTCTCGGGACCCACCGCCTGCGGCCAGGCGACCGTGGCGGTGCCGTCCGGCCCGACCCCCAGGCGGGCGGGAAGCGCGACCGCAGCCGGGTCCGAGAGCGTGACCGGCGGTCCGAACTGGGCCTGCCCGGCCTCGCGGACGCGCGCGCGGATGACGTTGACACCCGAGATCGTCTCGAGCCAGACCACGAAGGCCGTCCCGTCGGGGCCGATGGCGACCTGGGGGTCCCTGCCGAGACCGGTGAAGGCCGAGAGGTCCTCGGGCGGCCCGAACGCCCCGCCGGGCGGGCGGGTGGCCGCCTGCACGAGCCCGCCCCCGGGGACCGCCTGGCTCCACGCGGCCACCGCGGCGCCGTCGGGACCCACCGCGACGGCCGGTGCGGTCGCGTCGAGGCCGGCGGGCGAGATGTCGGCCGCGGGAAGCCGCCACGGACCCATCACCGCCACCGCGGTCGCCGCGGCGATCGCGAGCAGCGCGGAGGCGAGGATCGCGATGCGGGGCACGAGGCGCACGGTACGGACCGGCGCCGGGGTTCACAACGCCCCTCGAGAGGCGCGCGGAGGCTCCCATAGAGTGCCGTGGCGATGGACCACCCCTCCGCCGACCCGCGCCCGCCCCACGGCACCGACTTCCGCCGCCTGGAGGCGTTCTCGGACGGGGTCATGGCGATCGCGATCACCCTGCTCGTGCTGAACATCGACCTGCCCGACATCCCGGGCGACGACCAGCAGGCGCTGTGGGACGCCATCCGGGGCCTGTGGCCCGACTTCCTGGCCTACGCCCTGAGCTTCGCGGTCATCGGGCGGTTCTGGCTCGTGCACCACCGCTTCCTCGACACGATGCGGCGCTTCGACGGCCCGTTCGTCGCCCTCAACCTGCTGTTCCTCTCGTTCATCGGGCTCCTGCCCTTCGCGAGCGAGGTCATGGGCCGCTGGGGCGACACCAGCGTGGGCACCGCGGTCTACGCGGCGCTGCTCTCGGCCGCCGCGCTCGCCCACTTCGCCATGATCCGCTACGCCGTCCACGCGGGGCTGGTCGACGAGCGCCACACCCCGGTCACCCGCCAGTACAGCCACGGCAGCGCGCTGATCCTGCCCGGGCTGTTCCTGCTCTCGATCCCGCTGGCGTTCCTCAGCCCGTACGCGGCCCAGGGGCTGTGGGTCGCGACCTTCGTGGTGCACCCCTCCCGCCTGGCGCGCCGGCGCGCCGACGCGGCCCGCACCTGACCCCCCAGGAGGCCCGCCCTCGTGAAGATCCTCTACGGCGTCGTCGGCGAGGGCATGGGCCACGCGGTCCGCTCCCGGGTGGTCATCGAGCACCTGATCGGGCAGGGGCATGACGTGCGGGTCGTCGCCTCCGGGCGCGCGCACGGCTTCCTGGAGGCGCGCTTCCCCTCGGTGGGGGAGATCTGGGGCCTCACGATGGCCTACTCCGACAACGAGGTGCGCCGCTGGCAGACGGTCGCCCGCAACCTGACCGGCGCGGTCTCGGGGTGGCCCCGCAACGTGCGGGAGTACTTCCGCATCGTCGAGGACTTCGCCCCCGAGGTGGTGGTGAGCGACTTCGAGTCGTTCTCGTGGCTCTTCGCCCGCCGCCATCGCATCCCGGTGATCAGCGTCGACAACATCCAGATGATCGACCGCGCCCGCCAGCCCGAGGAGATCACCGAGGGCCGCGAGATCGACTTCGAGCTGGCGCGCACGATCGTGCGGACCAAGCTGCCGGGCTGCGCCCACTACGTGGTGACCACGTTCTTCTTCCCGCCGCTGCGCCGCCGCCGCACCACCCTGGTGCCGCCCATCCTGCGGCCGGAGATCCTCGCGGCCGTGCCCGAGGACGGCGACCACCTGCTCGTCTACCAGACCGCCGAGGGCAACGAGGCGCTGCCCGAGGCCCTGGCCGCCTGTGGCGTGCCGTGCCGGGTCTACGGCATGCGCCGGGACCTGACCGAGGACGTGCGCGAGGGCGACGTGGTCTACCGGCCCTTCAGCGAGGCGGGGTTCATCGAGGACCTGCGGACCGCGCGGGCGGTGCTCACCGGCGGCGGCTTCACCCTGATGAGCGAGTGCGTCCACCTGGGCAAGCCGACCCTGAGCGTCCCGGTCGGCGGGCAGTTCGAGCAGGTGATGAACGCCCGCTGGCTCGAGCGGCTGGGCTACGGCGCGCACGCCGAGCACGCCACCCCGGCGGCGATCGGGGACCTCCTGGCCCGGGTGGACGCCTGCCGCGCCGCGCTCGCGGGCTTCGACCGGGCGGGCAACGGACCCGCCCTGGCCGCCGTCGACGCCGCCCTGGCCGAGGCCCTCAACCGGTGATCGGCCCCCTCGGGGTCGTCCTGCTCTGCCTCTTCGCGCTCTGGATGGCGCTGGTCGAGATCGAGATCGAGGGCGACCGCGGCTGGGCCGAGCGCCTGCCGACGTGGTTCCGGGTGGGCGGCCCGGCCGGGCGCCTCTACGGCCTGGTGGCCAACGGCCGGCCCCTGACCGGCTATCACCTGTTCATGGCGACGCTCCCGCTGATCGCCTTCCACCTGCCCTTCGGGTTCGGCGTGGACTGGAGCCTGGGCCGGGAGATCCAGGTGCTCGCGATCTACCCGGCCTGGGCGGTCGCCTGGGACTACGTCTGGTTCGTGCTGAACCCGGCCTACACCGTGGCCCGCTTCCGCCGCGGGCTGGTCTGGTGGTACCCGGGGCCCTGGGTCGGCCGCTTCCCGCTCGACTACCCACTGGCCGTCGCGCTCTCGTTCGCGATGGCGGCGCTCGCGTGGGCCGCCGGCGCCGGGTCCGGGGCCCTGGCCGAGCAGGCGTGGCTGGTGGGCGGGCTCCTGGTCACCTGCGCGCTGGCGGTCGTCCTGGCCCCGGCCTACCGCCGCTGGTACGCCTTCATGCGCCGGCCGGGGTCCGACCAGCGCGAGCGGGCCGGGATCACCCCGCCCCCGGGCGGCGAGGAGTAGCCTCGGCCCGGTGATCGTCCCGCTCGCCGCCGTCGCCCTGGCGACGGCCCCGCTCGCCGAGGCGCCCCGCAACCCCGAGCGCCGGCCCGTCGTGGTCCAGGTGGAGGTCGACCGGCCGCTCCGCGCCCGGCTGCGCATCGCCCGGGACGGCCGCGCGGTGGCGTTCACCCCCCTGGAGGAGCTGCGCCCCGGCACCCGGCGCATCGTCTGGCGGGGCGGGCGCGGCCCGTCCGCCGACGGCGAGGTGGTGCCCGACGGCGGGTACACGCTGCAGGCGGTCACCGCCGCGGGCCGCGGGCTGCCCACCACCCCCGCCGCGGTGCGGGTGGACACCACCCCGCCGCGGGTGGGGATCGTGGTGCCCGAGCCCACGGTCCCGCTCTCCGGGGCCGGCCTCGGCCTCGTGGTGCGCGATCGCGACCCGGAGGGCCTCCAGGCCCGCGCCGTGGTGCGCGACATGCGCGACCGCCCGCTCGCGGCCGGGGGCTGGGCCGCGGCCGGCGACACGCTCACCCTGCCCCCCGCCCTCGCCCGGCGGCGGGTGGTCGGGCCGGTGCGGGTGCTGGCCGAGGCGCGCGACCGCGCGGGCAACGTCGCGACCGGGGGGCCCGTCGCCTGGGCCGTGCAGCCACCCGCCGGCCCCGCCCGCATCGTGCGCCGGGTGCGGACCGGCAAGCCCTATGTGTCGCTGACCTTCGACGACGGCTACGACGCCGGGGCGGCCGCGAGCATCCTCTCCACCGCCCGGAGCGCCGGGGTCACCGTCACCTTCTGCTTCAACGGGGTGAACGCCGGCGTCTGGAGCGCGTCCCTGCGCGCGGCCATGCGGCGCGCCGCGGCCGACGGCACCCTGGAGAACTGCTCCCACGGCTACGGCCACCGCACCGGGACCGGCACGTCGTTCGCCCAGGGCCGCGCCGACCTGGTGGCCAACGCCGGGGTCGACCGGATCATGGCCGCGACCAGCGTCCCGTTCTACCGGCCGCCCTACGGCGCCTACGGCCCGGGCCTCATGGCCGCCGCCGGCGACCTCGGCTACCGCTACGTGCTCCTCTGGAGCATCGACACCAACGACTGGCGGGGGCGCTCCAGCGCCCAGATCACCGCCCAGGTGGTCGGCCAGGCGCGGCCGGGCTCGATCGTGCTCATGCACGCCAAGGGCAACAGCGCGGCGGCGCTCCCGGGCATCCTCGCGGGCCTGCGCGCCCGGGGGCTGCGGCCGGTGGGCGTGGGCGAGCTGATCTCCTCGGGGACGCCCACCGCCGGCTGAGCCGGGGTTTCACGGCCGTGTCACATGGGGGCCGGGCCCGCCCCGTAGGCTCATCGCGATGGCCTCCCGGGTCCGCCTCCTGACCATCTGGCCGGCCCTGCTCGCCGCCGTCGCGCTCGTCCTCGCCGGATGCGGCGGGGCGGACGAGGACACCCCGGCCACCGACGTGAACACCACCCTGCGCGGCGACATCGTGGTCGACGGGTCCTCCACCGTCGCGCCGCTCACCCAGGCCGCCGCCGACGCGTTCACCGCCGGGAACCCGCTGGTCAGCGTCGAGGTCCGCGTCTCGGGCACCGGCGGCGGATTCGAGGTCTTCTGCCGGGGCGAGACCGACATCTCCAACGCGAGCCGCAGGATCAGCCCCGACGAGGTCACCGCCTGCCGCGAGGCGGGGATCGAGTACGAGACGTTCCGGGTCGGCTCGGACGGCATCACCGTGGTCACGCGGCGCGGGGCCGACGTCGGCACCGACTGCCTGTCGCTCGAGGAGCTCCGCCGGGTGTGGATCCGCGGGTCACGCATCGACAACTGGCGCCAGATCGACCCGCGGTGGGCCGACGCGCCGCTCACCCTCGCCGGGCCCGGGGTGGACTCCGGGACGTATGACTTCTTCAACGAGCGCGTGCTCGGGGAGGGGCCCGACGGGGAGACCCTGCCGGCCCGCACCGGCGACACGGCCTCTGAGAACGACGAGGTCATCGTGGCCGCGGTCGAGGCCGCCCCCTCCGGGATGGGCTACTTCGGCTACTCCTACTACGCGGCCAACGAGGACCGGCTCACGCCGTTCGCCCTGGACGCCGGGAACGGGGAGGGGTGCATCCCGGTCTCCGTCGCGACCATCAACAGCGGCGACTACCCGCTGGCGCGGCCGCTCTTCATCTATGTCAACCGCAGGGCGCTCGACCGCCCCGAGGTGGTCGCCTTCGTCCGCAGCTACCTCGAGAACGACGTGGCCCATTCGCGCACCGCCGGCACCGTCCCCGCACCGCGCATCCAGGTCGACCAGGGCGTCTTCCGGCTCGACCGCCTGACCGGGCGCTGACCGGCACCCGGTCGGGGGGCGAGCGGGTTCCCGCCCCCCGACCCTGAGTTCCTGAGCCCGGCGCCGGTCACCGCGCGGGCGCCGCCTCCCGGGCATGCCGGACGCGAGCACCGCCAGGACGCCGGGGCAGATGCCGAACTGTCTGCGATCCCGGAGCCGGCCGGAGTCGGTGTTCCTCCGCAGCGCGGGATCCCGCCGGCGCCGGGGCCGCGGCTACGCTCCGGGGTCGTCGGAGCGCCCCGCCTCCTCGTCCCAGTCGATCCGCCCCTCCTCGGAGAGGTGCAGGCCCGGCGCGCGGTGGCTCGGGGCGAGGGCCTCCCAGGCCCAGCGCACGAACGCGTCGGCACGCTCACGCACGCCGCTCATGAGCGCCGCGTGGACCGCCAGCCAGGCCGCGAAGGCGGGGCGGCCGCGCACCACGTGGCGCCCGTGGCCGACCTCCGCGACCGCCGCGCCGCGGGCGATCATCGCCATCATGCCCTTGTCGTGGTAGCGGAAGGGCTCCGGGGCGGCGCCGTCCAGCCCGCGCAGGACGGCGTCGGCGGCAGAGCGGCCGGCCTGCAGCGCGACCGCCCCGAGCTGGGGGAGGGGCCGCCCGTCCGGCCCCGGGATGTTCGCGAGGTCACCGGCGACCAGCACCCCGGGGAATCCCGGCACCGTGAGGTCCGGGCGCACGTCCACCCGCCCCCCGCGCCCGAGCGGGAGCCCGCACCCCTCGGCCACCCCTGAGGCCCGCACCCCGCCCGCCCAGACCACGCACCGGGTGTCGATGCGGGTGCCGTCCCCGAGCCGGACGTGCCCGGGCCCCACCTCCTCGACGCCCACCCCCAGCCGGACCTCGACCCCGCGGTCGCGGAGCACCTCGGCGGCGTAGCCCCCGGAGTGGTCGGCGAAGCCCTTGAGCAGCCGCGGGCCGTGGCCCACCAGCACCACCCGGCTCCCGGCCGGATCGACCCCGGGGAACTCCACCCGCAGCGCGCCCCGGCACATCTCGGCCAGGGCGCCGGCGGTCTCCACCCCGGTCGCCCCGCCCCCCGCGACCACGAAGGTCAGCTCGCCGTCCCGCACGGTGCCCGCCGCGGCGGCCTCGCGGTAGCGACCCACCACCCGATCCCGCAGCCGGCCGGCGTCGTCGAGCGTGTAGAGGGGGATCGCGTGCGCCTCGGCCCCGTCGGCCCGCGGCGGGGCGGCCCGCGAGCCGGCCGCGAGCACCAGCACGTCGCCCGCGATCCGCTCCCCGTCGGTGGTGGTCACCGACCGGGCCAGGGGGTCGACCGCCGCCACCTCGGCCCGGCGGACCACCGCCCGGTCGTGCCGCCGGAGCAGCCGGTCGAGCCGGGGGGCGACGTCGGCCGAACTGGTGATAGGGGTTTCGGTCGATCAGGGTGACCCGCACCCGCCGGTCCTCGATCAGCCGCCGCACGCACCCGAGGCCGGCGAAGCCGCCGCCGACCACCACCACGTGCGTCTCGGAGCGCCCCCGGCCCATGCGGGCAGTCTCGCGCATGGGCGCCCCGCGCGGACGCCTCCGGGGCGCCGCCACGGCGGGACGCGCCCGGAAGGAGCAGCATCCGGCAGCGCATGGGGATGATGAGATGACCCAGGTGGCCGTCCTCGCGGCCCTGGTGGTGGCCTACGCCGCCGTCGCCCGGCGGCTCGACCGCTGGTCGGTGACCCCCGCCATCGTCTTCACCGCGGCCGGTGCGCTGCTCGGGCCGAGCGGCCTGGGCGCGCTGACGCTCGAGGTGGACGCCGAGGCCGCCAAACTGCTGGCCGAGGGCGCGCTCGCGATCCTGCTCTTCGCCGACGCGACGACGGTCAGCCCGCGCGGGGCCGAACGCGACTCGGCCCTGACCGGGCGCCTCTTGCTGGGCGGCCTCCCGCTGACCGTGGTGGCCGGCACGCTCGCCGGGATCCTCCTGCTCGGCGGGCTCTCGCTGGCCGAGGCGGCCCTGCTCGCGGCCGTCCTCGCCCCCACCGACGCCGCGCTCGGCATGGCGGTCTTCACCAACCGGGCCGTCCCGGCGCGCGTGCGCCGCGTCCTGAACGTCGAGAGCGGGCTGAACGACGGCCTGGCCACCCCCGTGGTCACCCTGCTCATCGCGCTGACCCTCACCGAGGTCGCCACCCCGGGCACCGAGTGGGTGCTCGACGCCCTCAGCGAGATGGCCATCGGGGCGGGGCTCGGGGCGGCCGTCGGGGCGGGCGGGGGGCTCCTGCTCGCCCGGGCGGCCGGCGCCGGGTGGGGATCGCCCGGCTCGCTGGCCATCGGGGTCCTCGCCCTCGGGGCGCTCGCGTTCGCGGGGCCGGTGGCGGCAGGGGGCAACGGGTTCGTGGCGGCGTTCACCGCCGGCCTGGTCTTCCGCGCCGCCACCCGGGACGCGCTGAAGGAGCGCGTCGAGTACGCCGAGACGACCGGCCAGGTGCTCGCCATGCTCGTGTGGGCCGTCTTCGGGGCGCTCTTCGCCGGCGCCGCGATCGGCGGCGGTCTCGCCCTGGCCCCCATCGCCTACGCGGTGCTGAGCCTGACCCTCGTGCGGATGGTCCCCGTCGCCCTGGCGCTCACCGGGTGCGGCCTGCAGCGGAGCACCGTCGCGTTCATGGGCTGGTTCGGCCCGCGCGGGCTCGCCTCGGTGGTCTTCACCCTGCTCATCCTGATCGAGGTGGCCGACGCCGGCGCCGAGGTGCCCTCGGACCTGGTCCTCGCGGCCACCTGGACGATCATGCTCTCGGTGCTCGCCCACGGGCTCACCGCGGGGTGGCTGGGCCGCCGGTACGGGGCGGCCATCGACCGGCGGGGCCCGGGCCTCCCGGAGACCGAGGGGCCCGAGCCCGCACCGCGGCGGCGGGTGCCGGGCCAGGCGGCCGCCGTCCCGGAGTCCTGACCGGCCCGCCCGGGCGGGCCGGAGCTCACCCCGGGCGCACCCGCGCGCACACCTGGGCGCGGTCCGCCCGGGTGCCGGTCGCCGCCGCGGTGACCACCGTGCAGAACCGCCCGCGCGCGGTGCGCGGCACCCGCAGGGTGAGGGCCACCGTGCGCGTGCGCCCGCGCCGGAGCTCGCGGATGCGGCTCGTGCGGCCGCCGGCGGTGAGCGTGACGTCCCACAGCGAGGAGACGACGCGCGCGCCGTCGCGCCGCGGGTTGCGCACCCGGGCGACGTAGCGGGCGGTGGCACCGGGCGTCACGACCCCCGGGCCGCGCACCGCGAGCGCCGGGCCGGACCGCGTTCGGCGGGCCGGCGTCCTCACGTACTCCAGCCGGCTCACGGTGCCGCGCGCGTCGCGGCGGCAGCGCACGTCGTGCACCAGGTCCACGCGCACGCCGCGGCGGCCGTCGCCGATCACCAGGCGCGACTCGAGCTGCAGCGGCGCGCCGGCGGTCGCGACCGCGGCCGGGAGGGCGTGGCAGGCCCGGGGGGTGCGGAGAACCGGGCCGCTGATGGTGAGCGAGGCGCGCAGGCCGCCGGCGCGGACGGGACGCACGCGCACCGCGACCCGGACCGGGGTCCGGCCCGCGGTCGCCGCGACGAACCGCCCGGCGCCGGCGGGCGCGAGCCGCAGCCGCAGCGGCGGCCGGCCCCTCCGGTCCCGAGCCGCGGTGAGCTCACCGGACCCGGGCTCGACGAGCACCCGGTCCAGGCGGAGGGTGGCGCCGGCCAGCCGCATGTCCCGCGGCAGCCCGAACGCGGCGCGGATCGCGGCCCGCCCCGGTGCCGCGGGGCGTCCGCCGGCCCGAGGGCGGGCGAGCACGATCGGCCGGGTGCCCACGAGGCCGTGGGCCGTCCGGGCCGTCGTGCGCTCCTGCGCGGTCGCGCCGGCGGTGGCGAATCCCGCGCAGTTGCCGAACGGCGCGCCGCAGTGCGAGGTGCTCACGTCGAACGCGCCGACATGGGTCGTGAAGTCCCAGGGGTTCTGGCCGATGGTCGTCGTGGGGTCGACACCGGCGTTGCAGCCGAACGTCCACGCGGTCGCGGCCTTGCCCGGGACGTAGCTGCACGCCGCCGTCGGCGCCCCCCATACCGAGTTCATCAACGTGGCGGACGGCGGGGTGAAGGTGCAGTCGGCGTCCACGTCCTGATCGTCGCTGTAGCAGGGCACGCCGCCGTCGAGGTCGCGCTGCGGCCCGATCATGATGAAGTTGAAGGGCGTCTCGTTGTTCGGGCTGGTCGAGCCCCCGATCACCCCGGGGGTGCCGGAGGCCGGCCCGTAGCAGAGGGCGTTCCCGTAGACGGCGCACTGGGTGATGCCGTACCGGTCGAACACGGTCGGCATGAGCGCCTGGTAGACCCAGATGGCGAACGCCTGGTTGGCCGCGCTCTGCATGCCGATCGTGTCGAGGTTGCTCGACGCCCACGGTCCGCTCGCGCGCAACTGGCTCACCAGGCCCAGCAGGCTCGAGTCCTGCCGCACCTGCTGGCTCATGACCGCGAGGCCCTTCTCGGTCTCGCTGACCATCGTCGCGAACCTGGCCTGCAGCCCGGCGTAGGTCGACGGGAGCTCGCTGCTGGTGGCGGTCGGCGAGGTCTGGGGGATCATCGAGGTGGCCTCCGAGGCCACCCAGAGGGCGGCGGAGAGCTCCGCGCCCACCTCGGGGATGAGGCCGGCGATCGAGGCCGCGATCCCCAGCGACCCGGCCATGAGCCCCAGCGGGTTGAAGGGCGCCGTGTTGGCCGCGGCCGCCTGCAGCCCGAGGTCGCTGCCGATCGACGGCAGCTCGGCGTTCTCCTGCAGGAAGAGGCCGTCGCGCAGCGTCTTGAGGTCGGTGAAGTAGGCGAGCACCTCACCGGCCGCGTCGGCCTCCGCGAGCATCCGGTTGACCACGGCCGTCCATTGCGCGGCGGTGAAGCCGCTGCTGCCCGCGGGCGGGGTGCACGACGCCACCTGCGGCGGGCTGCCGGCGGCGGCGCTGCAGCCGGCGACCCCGGGCAGGCCGGCGGTCAGGCGGGTGAGGTCCTGGGGCTGCGGGGCGTTCTCGCTGGCCCACACGTCGCGGATGGCGCCGACCGGGATGAGGCCCTGGGCGACCGCCAGCCGGTTCAGCGCCGCGTAGGCGTTCTGCGGGT
>JALOLS010000100.1 GCA_025455865.1 Thermoleophilia bacterium | reverse complement strand
GGCGTCTTCCGAGCAGGCCCACGCCGCCCAGACCGTGAGCGACGTGGTCGAGGACATGACCACCCAGGTGGGCGAGGTGGCCGGGGCCGGCGAGCGGGCGGCCGAGGTCGCGCGCGCGGCCGGCGAGGCGGCCCGCGACGGCGCGGTGACCGTGGAGCGGGCCAGCGAGGTCATGGCCCGGGTCGGGGAGGGCAGCGACGAGGTGGCGCGGGCGATCGACACCCTGGCCGGCCGCAGCGCGGCGATCGGCGAGATCTCGGGGGCGATCGCCGCGATCGCGAGCCAGACCAACCTGCTGGCCCTGAACGCCGCGATCGAGGCGGCCCGGGCGGGCGAGGCCGGCCGGGGGTTCGCGGTGGTGGCCGACGAGGTGCGCAAGCTCGCCGAGGAGGCCGACGGGTCGGCGTCGCGGATCGCCGGCATCGTCGAGGAGATCCGCCACGAGACCGACCGGGCGGTGGCCGCGGTCGAGGCCGGCAGGGCCCACGTGGCCGACGGGGACGGGCGCATGCGCGACGCCGGCACGGCCTTCGCGCGCATCGCCGCGGAGGTCGATCGCCTGGGCGCCGAGGTGGTGCGGGTGGCCGAGGCCGCGGAGGGGCTGCGGGGCGGGGCGGGGCAGGCGAGTGACCGCATCGGGCAGGTCGCGGCGGTCAGCCAGGAGCACGCCGCGGCGGCCGAGGAGGTCTCGGCGGCGACCCAGGAGACCTCGGCCGCCGCCGAGCAGGTCTCCGAGGCGGCCCGCGAGGTCGCCCAGACGGCCGACGCGATGGTGACCTCGCTCGGGCGGTTCCGGGTGCGGGGGCTCGACTTCCACGACGCCAAGCGCCGCCACCAGGCCTGGTACGCGCGCCTCGAGAAGGTCCTCGCGGGCCAGGGCGAGGCGCTCGAGCCCGGCGTGGCCGGCGATCCGACCGCCTGCGACCTCGGCCGGTGGATCGAGGCGAGCGGCCGCCAGGAGTACGGCCACCTGCCCGAGATGCGCGAGGTCATCGACGCGCACGTCGCCTTCCACGGCCAGGTCAAGGCGGTGCTCGAGGCCCACCGCGGCGGACGCGACGACGACGCGCAGGCGGCCCTCACCGAGGTCCGCACCCGCTCCGGGAGGATCGTCGAGATGCTCGGGCGCCTGGAGGACGCCGCGACCGGCGACCGGTAGCGCGTCAGGCCCGGCGACCGACCACCAGCGCCGCAAGCGCCGTGGCGAGCCACGCGAGGCCCCCGGCCACGGTGACCCACAGGCCGGGGGCCGAGGCGGCGACCTCGACCTCGGTGGCCGCCACGCGCTCCAGATCGACGAGGTCGAGGATCCCGATCGCGCCGGCCGTGGCCGCCAGGACGACCTGGACGACGGTCGCCGCCCGGCCCGCGCCGGCCCCGATCAGGACCACCAGCCCGGTGAGCCCGAGCACCAGCGTGATGAGGCCGTCGCCGTCGATCCCCGCCACCGTGGCCCGGCCGCCCATGAGGCCGGCCCACGGCATGAAGGCGCCGAGCACGACGCCGCCGGCGGCGAGGCCGGTGCCGAGGGTGAGCGGGTGGGGGCCGCGCGCCGGCGCCGCCGGGAGCGGGGTGGTGGCCACGGTGACCTCCGGGGTCGGGGACGTCGCATCCGTGGGAGCGTCATGCCCCGCCGCAGATACCGGTATGCCCCGCCGGGGTGGTCCGGGCCACCCCGGCGGGGCGGCCGACCGGCGCCACGGCACGCACCCGGGGGTCGGCGAAGCGCGGAGCCCCGCCGCGGTGGGCGATGGCCGTGACCGCCGAGCCGTCCGGCAGGCGGACGACCAGGCGCCAGGCGAGCCCCGGGATCCCGTGCCAGTCCAGCGGCCGCACCGCCGCGACCGCGGCCGTCACCCGGCCGGCGCCCAGCACCTCGACCTCGATGGTGTCCATGCCCGGGGTACGAGCGGGCGCCGGGCGCGGTTCACCCCCCGGTCGGCCTACGCTTCGCGGGACCGGGAGGGCGGATGGGGGATGCAGTCGGGCAGGTGCTGGCGCCGGCCGTCGCGGTCGCGCTCAGCCCCTTCCCGATCATCCCCATGGTCCTCATCCTGCTCGGGCGCCGGGCGCGGGCCGCCGGGCCGGCGTTCCTCGCGGGCTGGTCCGCGGGTCTCGCCCTCGTGGGCGCCGCGGTGCTCGTGGTCGCCGGGCCGGTCGACGAGGCGGGGCCCGACCGCTGGGTCGGCGGGCTCAAGCTCGTCCTCGGCCTGGTGCTGGTGGCCCTGGCGCTCAAGGGCTGGCGGGGCCGCCCGCGCGGGGGCGAGGAGCAGGCGCTGCCGGGCTGGATGGGCGCGCTCGAGGGCATGGGTCCCGGGCGGGCGCTCGCCCTGGGCGCCGCAAGCTCGGGGCTGAACCCCAAGATCGCCCTGCTCGCGGTGGCCGCCGCCGGATCCGTGGCCGCCCTGGACCTGCCGGCCGGCGAGAGCGCCCTGGGCTATGCGGTGTTCTGCCTGGTCGCGAGCGCCGGGGTGCTCGTCCCGGTGGTCATCCGCCTGGCCCTCGGGGCGCGCAGCCTGGCCGTCCTGGGCGCCTTCCGGGGGTGGCTCGCGCGCAACAACGCCGTGATCATGGCGGTCGTGTCGCTGGTGATCGGCGTGGTGCTGATCGCCGACGCGGTCGCGATCCTCACCTGACCGACGGCAATCGCGGCCCGGGGCGGGAGGTCCACGGGAGCGAGGCCACCCGGCGCACCTCGGCACCCTCGGAATCACATGTACCACCAGTACATGTGACGTCCCCGAGGTCACCGATCTGCTTGCGATTCGCTCCCCGGGAGGCGGGTCTTGGTTCATGGACAGGCCGCTAGTCGTCCCCGCCGGTCACCTCGCGGCGGTCGATCCACTGCTTGTCCCGCTCCAGGATCGCGCCCTGGTGGAACTGCTCGGCATCGACCTCATCGAAGCTGGCGTCCGCCGGGAAGCCCTCCTCGGGGTGCTGCAGGAGGTGCTCCTCCTCGGCGCTCAGGCGGGGCAGACCGGGGATCGGCTCGCGAAGCCCAGGCATCGGCGGCTCCTCTCGTCGGTGTGGGTGCCCCTCCGCCCGACACGGTACGCCCGGGCCCCCGGCCGCCGCATCCGCGCTTGTCGCGGTCGGCGCCTTCGGCGAAGTACGGCCCCGGTCAGCCGCCCCAGCGCCGCACGCGCATCCCGCCCGGCCACTCGCCGCGGGCGAGCGCGTCCTCGACCTCCGCCGCGGCGATGCGGGGGGTGGGGGACGGGGTGGCCTGCAGCGTGTGCTCATCCCCGGCGACGTCGGCCTCGAGCTGGTGGTCGGCGAGGTCCGCGCGGGCGATCTCGGGGGTGGGGGAGGGGGTGGTCTGGCGGCGCTCGACCACCTCCCACCAGCCGGCGCGCCCGAAGTGGTCGTACACCGCGGTCTCCCGGTCCGGCCCGATCCCGTCCTCGCGCAGGTAGGCCGGTCCGGCCAGGATCTGCGCGGCCGGGTACGGGACCTGCAGGTGCCGCTCGGCGCCGGTGCCGGCCAGCAGCACCTCCTCGAGCGGGACGACCGTGTGGGTCCCCGCCCCGCCCTCGACCGTGACGTAGCGCGGGCGGCCGTCGCGGTCCACGTAGAGGTCGCCCACCCGGCCGACGCTCGCCCCGGACCGGTCGACCACCGGCGCCCCGGCCAGCTCGTCCAGCCCGGCCAGGGCGATGTAGTCGGTGCGCGCCTCGTCACTCATGCCGGGCCTCCCGGTGCTCGCGTGCGGCTCGCCGAGAGGATACGGGCGCCCCGCCCGCCGGTGGAGGGGGCCCACCCGGCCGTGGTCCCACCCGTCCGGCGGCGCCCGGTAGGCTCGCGCCGCACGTTCCGGCCCGGGGGAGGACACGGCGGTGGCACGGGAAGTCCTGGAGATGGTGGCGGGTCCCGACGCCGGCGTGCGTGTGGCGCTGGACGAGGCGGGCGGGGAGGTGCTGATCGGGCGCGACCCGGCCCAGGTCGGCGTGGTCCTCGCCGACCCCCGGATCTCGCGGCGGCACGCCCGCGTGGCGCTCGACCTGGAGGCGCTGGTCGTCGAGGACCTGGGCTCCACGGGCGGCACCCACGTGAACGGGCTGCGCATCGAGGGTCCGGTCCTGCTGCGCGAGGGCGACCGGATCGGGCTCGGCCAGGGCGAGGCCGTGGTGCTCTGGGCCCCGCCACCCCCGGTGGCGGCGACCGAGGCGGGCCCGGTGCCCACCGACACCGGGGCCGCGCCCACCGACATCGGCCCGGCGCCGCCCGCCCCGACCCCCGTTCCGGAGCCGGTCGCCGCCGCCCCCCCGCCCCCGGCCCCGGCGCCCCCGCCGCCGGCCCCGGCGCCGCCGCCCATGTCCGAGGCCGCCCTCGCCGCGCCCCCGCCGCCGGCCCCGGCGCCGCCGCCCATGTCCGAGCCCGCCCTCGCCGCGCCCCCGCCGCCGGCCGCCGCGCCGCCGCCGGCCCGGTCGGCGCCGGCGCCCGGCGGCGGCGCGCGTCTGTCCGGGCGGCCGCTCCTCCTGCTCATCAGCGGGGCGGTCGCCGCGCTGTGGACGGTGCTCGGCCTGGTCTCGATCCTCCTTTCCTTCTCGGGCGGGGAGAGCATCGCGGGCTCCGGCCAGGCGTTCCTGATCATCCTGACCATCCTGTTCCTGCTCGGCGCGGCGGGCTTCTCCGCCCTGCTCATCCTGCTCGCGGTGCGCGCGACCGCGGTGCCGGCGCCGTTCCGCAGCACGCGGATGCTGGCGCTCATCGGGCTCGGGGTCGGCGGCCTGATCACCGGGGAGGCGTTCTACGGCCTCACCCTGGACACCCGCGCCGGCGCCGGGGCGGGCGCCTGGCTGCTGCTGTTCTCCGGGCTGTTCCTGCTCGGCGCCGCCGTGGTGCTGCTCATCGCGGGCGACGCGCCGCCGCTCGGGCCGCCCTCCTGGACCGTCGTGTGGCTGGTCGCCGGGGCGGCCGGCGGCGCCCTGCTGGTGGCCATCGGCTCCGGGCTCACCTGGTACTCGCAGGGCCGCTTCAGCGTGAGCGGCCTGCGGGTGGACGCCGGGGACGCGGCCCTCGCGTTCGCCATCGTCACCATCCTCGCCGCGGCGGTGCCGGTGGTGGCGCGGCTGGCCGGGTGGGGACGCGTCGGGCGCATCGGGGTCTGGAGCGTGGTGGGCCTCGCCGCCCTGCTCGCCGGCCTGATGATCACCGCGCTGACCGCGGTCGACATCTCCCGGGGCGTCGGCCTGGTCCTCGGCCTGATCGGCGCCCTGGCCGCGCTGGGGCTGGCCGTGACCGCGGCGGTGCTGATGACCCGCGAGGCGGGCCGGCCGGCGCCGGCCGGGTGGGCGTGACCGCCCCCAGCCCCGTCACGCCCATATTCACCGAGCGTTCCACCCACGAAAGGGGTCGAGTGGTGAGCACCTCCCAGCCCGGACCGGCCGAGCGCCGGCAGGCGCGGTATGCCGGCGGCGCCGTGGCCTTCGCGGCGGTGATGCTGACCCTGGCCGGGGCCTTCCAGGTCGTGGTCGGCATCGCGGCGATCGCCAAGGATGAGTTCTTCGTCGTCGGGCGCGAGTATGCGTTCGAGCTCGACGTGACCGCCTGGGGCGTCATCCACGTCGTCCTCGGCGCCCTCCTGGTCGTCGCCGGCTCGTCGCTGATGCTCCGCAAGGGCTGGGCCGCCATCGTGGCGGTGGTCATGGCGGCGCTCTCGGCGGTGGCCAACTTCTTCTGGCTGCCGTACTTCCCCCTGTGGGCGATCGTGATCATCGCGATCGACGTGTGGATCATCTGGGCGCTCACCCGGCCCGGCGCGGTCGATTGACCCGCGCGGCGGCCCTCGCCGCCGCCCTGGTCGTCCTGCTCCTCGCGATGGCCCCCGCGCTCGCGCGCGGGGCCGTCGCGTCGCCGGCCGAGGTGCAGTTGGCCGAGCGCCACGCCCCGGTCGTGAAGATCCCCGCCCGCTCCGGCTGCGAGGACGGCAAGCCGTATGAGCCGGTCGACGTGGACGTGCTCTTCGGCAACGACGAGGTCGCCCTGCGCGGGCCGTGGGACCGCACGAACGTCGTCAAGGTGGCGCCGAGCGCCGACGACATCGGCCGGCCGCTCTACGGCTACCACCTGGACTTCCCGGGCGACACGCTGGACCCCGGGTGCTTCTTCGAGGAGTGGCAGGCGCGCCTGGAGGGCCGGCGCCCGGCCACCGCGTATGCCCGCCTGGTCGCCGAGCCCGGACGGCCGGGCCGGATCGCCCTGCAGTACTGGTTCTTCTATATCTTCAACGACTGGAACAACAACCACGAGGGCGACTGGGAGATGATCCAGCTCGTCTTCCCGGCCGACTCCGCGGAGGAGGCGCTCGCCACCGAGCCGGTGGAGGCGGTCTACAGCCAGCACTCCAGCGCCGAGCGGGCCGACTGGGCGAGCGACCGGGTCGAGAAGGTCGACGGCACCCATCCGGTCGTCTACCCGGCGCAGGGATCACACGCCAACTTCTTCTCCTCGGACCTGTACCTGATGAGCAGCCAGGCCGAGGGGGTGGGCTGCGATGACACGCGCGACTACGACCGGGCCATCCGGCCGCGCGTCGCCACGGTGCCGACCGCGCGCGCCGACTACGTCCGGGCCTACCCGTGGCTGGCGTTCGAGGGGCGCTGGGGCGAGCAGCAGGCGGCGTTCTTCAACGGTCCGACCGGCCCGAACGACAAGCTGCAGTGGACCCGTCCGATCACCTGGATCGAGCGGGACGCGCGGGACCAGAGCTTCACCGTCCCGGGCGACGGCCCCTTCGCCCCGACCGCCACCGGCGTCTTCTGCGATGTGGTCTTCGTCGGCTCGGAGGTGCTCAGGCGCGCGAAGGCGAGCCCGGCCCTGGCCGTCGTGGTGCTCGGCGGCCTCGTGCTGCTCCTGCTCTGGTCGCTCGGCCGCACCCGCTGGTCGCCCGCCTCGCCCCGCGAGGTCCGCCGGCGCCGGCGGTGGGGCCAGCTCATCACCGCCTCCTGGCGCATGTACCGGGGGCACCCGAGGGTCTTCCTCGGGATCGGGCTGGTCTTCATCCCGATCGGGGCGCTGGTCACCGGCCTGCAGTACCTGCTGTTCCGGCTGTCGACGTTCGCGCCCCTGGTCGAGGAGGCGGGCGAGCAGAACGCCTTCGTCGCGGGCCTCGCGCTCGCCCTGGGCGTGGTCACCTCGGTGCTCGGCTACGTGATCGTCCAGGCGGTGGTCGCCCGGGCGGTGGGCGACATCGACGCGGGCCATCCGGTGACCTGGATCGGCGAGTGGCGGGCCGTCGCGCCCCGCCTGCTGCCGCTGGTCCGGACCCTGGCGATCATCGTCCTCGTCCTCGCGGTGCTCAACCTCAGCCTGGTGCTGGTCCCCGTCGCGTTCTTCCTCCTGGTGCGCTGGGGGCTCGTCGGGGTCCTGCTCGGCGCCGATCCCGGGCGCCCGCCCCATCTCCTGCGCCGCAGCTGGGCCCTGACCGGCGGGCACTTCTGGCGTACGGCCAGCATCTCGGTGGGCGTGACCGGTCTCGCCCTGGCCACCGGACCGCTCGTCGGGACGGCCTTCCTGCTCTTCTCCTCCGCGAGCTTCGGCCTCATCAACCTCATCTCCGCGGTCGTCTACGTGGCCGCGCTGCCCTTCCCGGCCATCGTGATGACCTACCTGGCCGGCGATCTCGCGGTGCGCCAGGCCGCCCGGGCCGAGCGGAGGGCCCGGGACGAGGCGCCGGGCGCGTCCGCCCCCGGGGCCGCATAGCCGATGGCCGAGGAGGGCCCCGGGGCCGGCGACCGCGCCCGCCTGGCCGCGGGCCGGGCCCGGGAGGCGGTCGCCCGGCGCCGGGAGGAGCTCGAGCGCACACGCCCCCACTCGCCCCGGGTGGACGTCGGCTTCTCGCTCCTGGAGCGGGACCGGGAGGTCTTCGGGACGTTGCTCTCGGGGGCGCTCGCGTTCCGGATGTTCCTGTGGCTGGTGCCCTTCACGCTGCTGGGCATCGCGACGGTCGGCCTCGCGGGCATCACCAACGAGACCGGGATCCGCGGCGTGCTCGCCGACGCCATCTCCGACGCGGCCACCAGCCGGTCGTCGATCGCCGTCGCGCTGGTCGTCGCCCTCGTCGCGGTGCTGTGGACCGGCATGGGCCTCGCCCGGGTCACCCGGGTGATCCACCTGATCGTCTGGGATCAGCCGCTCACGCCGCTGCGCAACGCGCCCCGGGTGTCCGCCCTGGTGCTCGGCGGGGCGATCGTGGTCAGCCTGGGGCTCTTCCTGCTGCGGTGGGTGCGCCAGGAGACGCCGGTCGGCGGGCTGGTGTTCGCGCTCCTGATCGTGGTGGCGTACTTCGCGGTCTGGCTCGCCGTCTCGGCGCGCCTGCCCCACGGTGACGCCCCCCTCGAGGCCCTGGTGCCGGGCGCCATCCTGATGGCCGTCGGGATCGAGGTCATGCAGCTCGTCACGATCTACCTGCTCGCCGACCAGGCCGAGCGCGCCACCTCGGTCTACGGGCCGATCGGGGTCGCGGCGGTGCTGCTGTTCTGGCTGTTCGTCGTCGCCCGGCTGGTCGTCGCGAGCGCGGTGCTGAACGAGACGGTGTGGCGGCGGCGCCGCCGGCGGCGGGCGGCGCGCGGCCCGGCCGCCTGAGCGCCGCCGCCGGGCGTCGTCCCCCGACGCGCCCGAGCCCGTCGCGCGTCATCCCTGCGGATGGGTCGCGGGGCCGGCCGGGGCCGGCGCCCGGCCGGTCAGGCGTCCGGCGGGACCGGCGCCGAGAGACCGTCCACCACCCGCCCGAGCAGCTCGGCCAGGCGGCGCCGGTCGGCGGGGGAGAGGACCCCGAAGGAGGCGTCCTCGACCTCGTGCACCAGCGCGTGGCCCCGCTCGGCCGCCTCCCGGCCGGCCGCGGTGAGCCAGGCGCGGGAGGGACCGCCGCCGGGGGCCCCCCGCCGCACCAGCCCCCCGGCCTCCAGCCGGTCGAGCAGCGCGGCGGCCGTGGTGGGGCCGCACCGCTGCCGCCGGCCGATCTCGGCCTCCGGCAGGCCGTCCTCCTCGAGCAGGCGGATCAGGACGCCGAGCTCGGGCCGGGGCACGCCGACCGGGCCGATGGCCTGCTCGGTGTGCCGGCGCAGGAGGTGCCCGGCCATGGACAGGCGCCAGGCGAGGAGCCCCTCGAGCGGGATGAGATCGTCGTCGGGCGGCACGGAGGGGCGAATGTAGTCCCGGCGGGCCGGGCGTCCGAGCGACTACGGGCGCCCCGGCCCCCCGGTGGCTGTCCGGCGAAGCGTCACCCGAGGAGTCGGGGGAGGCGGCGCGCGCCCCGGCCGAGCGCCGTCCGATCGGCGTGCTTGCAATCTTGCAAGCTCGTCGAACAGCCGGTCACCGGGGGAGGGGCTGCGGCCATCCGGCCCGGGTCAGTCGACCGCCCGCCAGCGGACCTCGCGCACGCCCCAGGACCAGATGGAGTCCAGGCCCAGGGCGCGCACGACCCCGATGTTCAGGTCGATGCCCCGGCCGCCCACATAGGGGCCCGAGTCGCGGCGCACCACCACCACGCAGCGATCCCGGTAGCAGACCCGCATCCGGGCGCCGCAGGGGATGAGGAAGGTGGCGACCGACCGGGCCGAGTCGTGCAGGCGCGGGGCACCGGGGCACCCCTGGGTGCTCCCGGCGTCGCCGGCCGAGTACGCCGAGGCGAGCGTGGTGGGGGTCGCCCGGCCGCGCCGCAGCACGACGCGCTCGAGCGCCCGGGTCCGCAGGACCTGCCGGCGGAGGGCGTCCGGGCGGCGGGCCAGCGTGACGGGGGCGGGCGGGGGGAGCGCGCGGCGGACCGCGTGCCGGTGCACGCGGCGGTGCAGGCGGACCACCTCGCGGCGGAGCGCCGGGATGAGCTCCTGGGCGGTCCGGGGGGCGGAGCCGGGGGGCGTCGCGGCGGCGGGCGCCGGGGGGACGGGGACGAGCAGCGCGGCCGCCGCGAGGACGGGGACGGCGGCGATGGCGGGGGCCAGCGGAGCGCGCGTCATCTCACCTCCAGGTCGTGGTGTCCGGCCATCGCCCCGCGGGGCGATCGGCCGGCGGTCCCTCCGCGGTCAGCCGCGGCGGGGCGGGTCCGGGTCGGCCCGGACCAGGTCGGGGTAGGGGTCGACGGCCGACCCGCCCCCGGGGTGGATCTCGAAGTGCAGGTGCGGGGCGCCCCAGCGGGCATCCCCGGTGTTGCCGACGGTGCCGAGCACGTCGCCGGCCCGCACGGCCAGCCCGGGCCGGAGCGCCGCGGCCACCGTGTCGAGGTGGGCGTAGTAGAACTCCGTGCCGTCACGGGCGCGGAGCCACACCCAGAGGCCGCCGAGGCCGGTCTCGACCCGGGTCAGCCGGTCGACCCAGCCGTCGGCGACGGCGACGACCGGAACCCCCCGGCGGGCCATGAGGTCGGCGCCCTCGTGGGGCCCCTGTCCCCGGGGCGCGCCGAACGACGGCACGTAGTCGTTGGGCCCGGCGACCGGGAACGCCTTGACCCAGCGGCCGCTCCGGGTGCCCGGCGCCACGCGGGCGGGCACCGCCGGGGCCGGCGCGGCGTCGGCCGCCGGGCTCCCGCCGCTCCGGGCGCCGCGGACCCGCAGCCCCAGGCGCCGCAGGAGCCGGGCATCGGCCCGGCCGCTGGCCCGAAGGCCCAGCCGGCGCTGCAGCCGGGCCACCGCCCGGCGGGTGCCCGGGCCGTAGGTGCCGTCGGCGGTCACCTGCATCCCCCGGGCCCGCAGGGCACGCTGCAGGTCGGCCACGACCGGGCCGCGCGCCCCGGGGGCGAGGCCGGCGGCACCGTCGCCTACCGGGGCGGGCGGCGCTGCGGAGACGGGCGGGGCGCCCAGGGGCAGCCCGGGAAGCGTGGTGGGGACCCCGACGCCGGCCGCAAGGCCGGGCGCGGCGGCGCCCACGGTGGCGGCCATGGCGACGGCCAGCACCGAACGTCGTGCGATCACGCGCACCTCCTGTGGCGCCGGCGGTGGGGGGGCCGGCGGTCCCAAGGACGTCGGAAGGGCGGCACGCTAGGCGCGACCGCGGCGCGCGGAACCGGCGACGGTGCCCCGGGAACCGGATGTACGAAATCCGTGAAGACCCGGTCGCACCACGCTTTCCGTGTGCGCGTACGTGGAAGCGGTGGCGCGACCGGGTAGCGTGCGCGGCCGTCCCGCCGGGAGGATCCGCTCCATGTCGCGAGCCCCTGTCGTCGCCCCGCTCGTCCGTCCACCCGCCCCCGCCTCGGCGGCGGGCACCTGATGCGCGCCGGTCCGCGGCCGGCCGCGATCCGCCTGCTCGTCGCCGCGCTGATCGCGCTCGCGCTCCCCGCCGCCGCGCTGGGCGGGTCGACCACCCGCGGCGTCCTCACCGCAAGCGACGGCCAGCGCATCGAGTACTTCGTCCACGGGCCGCCGCGGGCCCCCGCCCTGCTCATCTCGCCCGCCTTCACCGGATCGGCCCGGCTCTACGCCGACCGCTTCGGGCGCGCGCTCCCGCGCTACCGGGTGGTGGCCGTCAGCCTGCGCGGGCACGGGACGGCGGGGGGCTGTCGCGATCGCGGCCGCGCCTGGTGCGCACCGACCCAGCCGCCCGGCCGCGGGGTCTACGCCGGATTCCGGATGCCGCGGCTCGCCGCCGACCTGCACGAGGTGCGCGGGCGCCTGGGCCTCGGCCGGGTGGCGCTCATGGGGCACAGCATCGGGATGAACGTGGTCGCCGAGTACATCTCCGACCACGGCACCGACGGCCTCACCGGCCTCTTCGTCTATGACCAGTCCCCCAAGAACCTGGCCGAGGGCGTCCCGGCCGATCCGTCCTTCCCGCCCGGGATCGCCACCTATCCGACCGACCGGTTCACCGCGCTGGTGGCCTCGCTCGCCCGCTTCGCGCCCGGCCGCGGCTACCTGAACGTCCCGCGCGACCTGCGCCTGATGCTCGGCGGCCCCACCGGCGACCCGGTGCTCGACCCCGCGCGCCCGGCCCCCGCGTTCCTGCTCGAGCAGTCGCGGTGGCGCGAGTGGATGCGCTTCGCCGGCCGGCTGAACGGGAAGGCCCTGAGCCTGCTGTTCTGGAGCACGATCACCCAGGACTACACCGACGTCTACCGCGTGGTGCGCGCATCCGGCATCCCGGTCCTGGTCTACGGGGGCCGGAGCAGCATCGTGCCCTGGCAGGCCATGCGATGGGTGCACCGGCAGCTTCCCGGCAGCGAGCTCATGCTCTTCGGCCCGCGGGTGGGCGTCCACGGCGCCTTCCTGAACCCGCCGCCGTCAGGCGAGGTCTTCATGGACCGCCTGCGCGGCTTCCTGGACCGGCGGGTGCGCCCCCGGGCCTGACCCGCACCCGGCGGTCAGGCGCCGTGCGCGCGCAGGATCGCCTCGGCGGCCGGGCGGGGCAGGGCGACCTGCTGCTCCAGGACCGCCTCCGGGTCCTCCGGGTCGGCCAGGATCAGCGTGAACGACGACTGGGTCGCGAGCGCCCGGGCCGCCATGCCCAGGGCGGGGTCGGCGAGGTCCAGCGGCAGGGCCAGGAGCTCGTCGGCGTGCGGCTCCAGCAGCACCCGCACCGACGGCCGCCCGCCCTCCCGGGCCACCCGGAGCGCGACCCCGCCGCGCAGGCCCTCCAGGGTGGAGCGGGGGAGCGCGGCGAGGACCGCGACCCGGCCGTCGGGGGTCTCGGCCAGCACCGCCGGCCGGCCGGTGCGCGCCCGCTCGGCGGCCAGCGCGGCGCCCGGCGCCGCCGACCCGGGCGCCCCGGCCAGCCCCGCGGCGAGCGCGGCCCGGCCCTGCTCGTCCATGGGCGCCGCCACCTCGGCGATCGGCCCGTCGGCGCCCGCCGCGGCCACGACGACCAACCGCTCCTGCCCGGCCAGCCGCCGGGTGAGCAGGCGAAGCTCCGGGTCGTCGACCGGGAGCGGCAGCGCGACCACCGCGCCCCCCGCGGGCGGGGTCAGGACGACCGCCGGCGCGTCCCCGCGGTCGGCGGCGAGCCCGATCCGTCCCGCGGCGCCCGCCAGGCCGCCGATCGCACCGGGCGGAAGCAGGGCGAGCAGCGCCACGCCGCCGTCGGGGTGGGGCGCGTAGGTGACCACCGGCTGGCCCGGGGCGGCGCGGTGGGCCTCCAGGCGGGCAAGGTCGCGGCGGGCCCAGTGGGGATCGGCGCTCACCGCCGCATCGTCGCAAGTCGCGGGCCGGG
>JALOLS010000099.1 GCA_025455865.1 Thermoleophilia bacterium | reverse complement strand
CCTGGCCGGCCAGGACGTGGCCCGCCAGGGTGGCGCCGAGCGCGCCCGCGGCCCTGGCGCCGCGGCGAAGGGCGGATGCGGTCACCGGGCGCATCGGATGCGAGTGTATGGGCCGCCGTGTCGGGGCTCTCCCGCGATTCGGCGGTCAGGTGGGGGCGAACCGCCCGGCAGGCCGGGGCGGATCGCCCCGACCCGTCCTCGCCCCCGGCGCCCCCGCTCTCACGGTGCGCCAACGAAGGTCGGTGAGCATGCCCCCCACCCCCGATCCGGAGGACCGATGAGCGCCACCCGCATCCTGCTCGGAACCCTCGCCGGCCTGGCCACCATCGGCATGGCCGGCACCGGCGCCGCCGGCGCGGCCACCTGCACCGCCACCCCCGCCCAGACCGAGGGCCCCTACTACCGGGCGGGCGCGCCCCAGCGCACGGTGCTCGCGACCGCCGGCGTGCGCGGTACCCGCCTGGTGGTGAGCGGTCGCGTGCTCGACCCCTCCTGCCGGCCCGTCGCACGCGCGCGGGTGGACGTGTGGCAGGCCGACGGGTCGGGGGCCTACGACAACGCCGGATACCGCCTGCGCGGCTGGGTGCGGACCGACGCCCGGGGCCGCTACCGCTTCACCACGGTGGTGCCCGGCCAGTACCCGGGCCGGACCGAGCACATCCACGTGAAGATCACCCCGCCGGGGGGCGACACCCTCACCACGCAGCTGTACTTCCCGAACGCCGGCGCGAACGACGGCGACTTCATCTACGACCGCCGCCTGCTGGTGCGCCTGGACACCTCGGCGCGCCCCTGGCGGGCGACCTTCACGTTCGTCGCCCCGCGGTGAGGGAGGGGTAGGGTCCCGGCGTGGACACGGCCAGGCGCAGGGGCATCGGTTGGGTCGCGGGACTCCCGATCGCGGTGGTGCTCACCTGGCTGGGCTGGAACGTGCTGGACGCCGGAAGCTCGATGGGCCTCGGCGAGCCGGGCTTCTGGGGCATCGTGCTCATCACCCTCGCCCTGTACCTCACGAACGTCGGGCGCCTGGCGTTGCTCGCCGTGCTGATGATCGTCGAGCCCTCCTGGTGGTCGGACGTGACCCGGGTGACCTTCCCGGACCCCGGGGTGTGGCATTTCCTGGGCTTCGCCCTGCTGGCCCTGGTGGTCGGCATGTCCAACGCCCGCTGGGCCGACAAGCGGGATCGCTCCCGGCGCTGAGGGTCGGCGGGAACCGGGGGGCGCGCTCGCGCTTGCGCCCCGGGGCCCCGCTCTGCTGGGGTGCCTGCGTGCGCCGCGCCCCCCTCGCCCTGGCCTGCCTGCTCGCCGCCGCCGCGCCGGCCGCGGCCGCCGTGACCTCCCTGCCCCCGCCGCCGCCCCGGGGCCCGCAGGTCGTCGTGCCCGGCCTGAGCTACCAGCGCCTCGAGCGCGACGGCCAGGTGGCCCACATCATGCGCCTGGTCCCCCGCGCCCCGCTCGGGCTGCGCCCGGCCCTGACCGGCGACCAGGTCACCCGGCGCGGCCGCCTGACCGATGCGATCCGGGCGCGCCTGGACACCGGCGTCGTGGCCGGGGTGAACGCCGACTACTTCAACCTGGACGGGGGCTGGCCGAGCGGGCTGCTGGCCGAGGGCGACCGCCTGCTCGCGAGCCCCGAGGCGTCCCGGTCGGCGCTGGTGGTCGGCCCCGGCCTGGCCCTGGCGGTGGAGCGGCTGCTCCTGGCCGGTCGCTGGCAGGTGCAGGACCCGGCGAGCGCGACGCCGTTCGCGGTGCGGACCATGGCCACGGTGAACCGGCCCATCGGGAGCTCGACCGGGGTCGTGCTCTACACCCGCGACTTCGGCGGGCGCACCCCGTCCGGGCCGGTCAGCGAGGCGGCGGTCACCCTGGACGTGGACGCCCCGCTGCGCGCCAACCAGGCCGTGACCGGCACGGTGGTCGCGACCGGCACCGGCGGGGGCACCGAGATCGCCCCGGGGCGGGTGGTGCTCGCGGCGAGCGGCGGCGCGCGGCCCTCGCTGGTGGGCGACCTGCAGCTCGGGCGCCGGGTGCGGATCGAGGCGTCGGTCGCCGGGGTGCCGGCCGACGGCTCCGGGGCGGTGGGCGGCGGGCCGCTGCTGGTCCAGGACGGCCAGGTCGTGCCCGACGCCGGCGAGGGGTTCACACCCCTCCAGACCGGTCAGCGCACGGCGCGCACGGCGGTCGGGCAGGCGGGCAGCGGCACGATCCTGCTGGTCACCACCGAGGGGCCCCAGCAGGGCCGGACCGGCTACAGCGTGGCCGAGCAGGCCGAGCTCATGGCCTCGCTCGGCGCGGTGCGCGCCATCGGGTTCGACTCCGGCGGGAGCGCGCTGATGGCCGTGGGCGACCGCCTGGTCATCCCGTGGTCGGACGAGCGGCCGATCTCCGACGCGCTGCTGGTCACCTACGGCGGCGCCCAGCTCACGCCGGTGGCGCCCGCCCGGGTCTCCCCCGGGGGCGACGGCGTGGACGACGCGGCCCGCGCGGTGGTCAGGAGCGCCGTGCCCGGCCAGGTGACGGTGGCCCTCGAGCGCCGCGGCGGCGGCCGGGCCGCCACGCTGTTCGAGGGCGCGCTCGGGCCCGGGGCGCGGGAGGTGGTGGTCGACCCCCGGGCGCTCGGGGTGCCCGACGGCCCCTATCGGCTCGCGGCCACCCTCACGCCGGCCGACGGCTCGGCCCCGACCACCCAGTCACGGCCGCTGGTGGTCGACGGGACGCTCTCCGCGCTGCGGCTGCGGAAGCTCGCCAGGGGGACCGGCGCGGCGCGGCGGACCGACGTGCAGGTGCGCTTCACGCTGCGCCGGCCCGCGCGGGTGAGCGTGCTGGTGCAGGACGCCGCGGGGCGCACGCTTCGCCGCATCGCCGCCGGGCGGTCGCTCGCGCGCGGCGCCCAGGTCGTCCCCTGGGACGGCACCCTCGGCCGGCGGCCGGCGCGGGGGTCCTTCCGCATCGTGGTCGAGGCCCGGACGTTCCTCGGCCTGACCGGCCTCCAGACGGACCTCACGCTCCCGTAGCGCCCGACGCGGCCCGCACGGTACCGGCGAACTCGGCGAGGTCGCCCTCGCCCCGGACGCGGACCCGCGGGAGCAGCAGCCGGTCGGCGGCCCGGAGCTCCGACCCGGGCTCGGTGGTGTAGGCGAGCAGGTACCCGGCGCGGCCGACCGCGGCGGCCGAGGCGGCGTCGTTGCGCCCGGCCGGGTAGCAGAACCAGTAGACCGGCCGGCGGAGCCCCCGCTCCAGGGTCCGGCGCGACTCGGTGAGCTGGCGGGCGCGGTCGGCGTCGGCGAGCGACGGGAGCTCCAGGTGCTCGACCGTGTGGCTGCCGATGTCCATGCCCGCGCGGTCCAGGCGCCTGAGCTGGGGCCAGGTGAGGAACGCCCGCTCGCCGATCCGCGAGGTGATGATGAAGAAGGTGGCCGGCCAGCCGCGCGGCTCGAGCACCGGCAGCACCGCGTCGGTCGCGTCGACGTAGCCGTCGTCGAAGGTGAGCACCACCGGACGGCGCGGAAGCGGCGCCCCGCGGAAGAGGCCCTTGAACAGCGTGGCCTGTGACACCGGCGTGTACCCGTTGCGCGCGAGCCAGGCCATCTGGGCGCGGAAGGCCTCGGGGGTGACCGTGAGGTCGCGCGAGACGTCGTTGGTCGCCGTCGCGGCCGGGGCGACCCGGTGGGGGGGGGGGGGGGGGGGCGGGGGGGGGGGGGGGGGGGGGGGGGGCGGCGCCGGGGCCGGCGCGCGGGCCGGGGCCTCGGCGGTGGCGTCCGCCGGCCCGCCGCCCCGCCAGAGCACGGCGCCGGCCACCGCCGCGGCCCCGGCGACGGCGACCACGCCCACGGCCACGGCGCGCCGGCGCGCCCGGCGCCGGCGGCGGGCGGCGTCCGCGCGACGGGCGAGGCGGTCGGGCTCAGTCACCGGGGCGCAGGGTAGCGGGGGGTGCCGACGACCCCCGCGGGCCGGGTCCCGGGCCACTCGTCCGCATCGGCACCAACTTGCCCCGGGACCCGCGCACGGGCTACGTTGCGCGGCGAATGCGGGTCGGCATCCTCACCGGCGGCGGCGACTGCCCCGGCCTCAACGCGGTCATCCGGGCGGTCGTCCGGGTCGGCCTGGGGTACGGGCACGAGCACGTGGGCATCCGCCGGGGCTGGCGCGGCCTGCTCGAGGGCACCACCATCCCCCTCGACATGCGCTCGGTCAGCGGGATCCTCCCGCGCGGCGGCACCATCCTGGGCACCTCGCGGACCAACCCCTACAAGCGTGACGGGGGCCCCGAGCAGTGCATGCGGATGATGGGCGAGCTCGGCCTGGACGCCCTGGTCGCGATCGGCGGCGAGGACACGCTCGGGGTGGCCGACAAGCTCCACAAGGAGCACGGCATGAAGGTGGTCGGCGTCCCCAAGACGATCGACAACGACCTGTCGGGCACCGACTTCACCTTCGGCTTCGACACCGCGGTCCAGATCGCGACCGAGGCCATCGACCGCCTCCACACGACCGCCGAGTCCCACGACCGGGTCATGGTGTGCGAGGTGATGGGCCGCCACGCCGGCTGGATCGCCCTCTACGCCGGGCTGGCCGGCGGCGCCGACCAGATCCTCATCCCCGAGCGCCCGGCCAACGTGGCCGACGTGATCGAGACGGTGCTCGCCCGCCATCGCCGGGGCAAGGACTTCTCGATCATCGTGGTCAGCGAGGGCGTCGTCCTCGACCAGGACCAGCTGCAGGAGGCGGAGCTGGACGAGTTCGGCCACCCGCGCCTGTCCCAGGGGAGCGTGGGCGAGCGGCTCGGCCAGCACATCAAGGACAAGACCGGGTTCGACACCCGGGTCACCGTGCTCGGCCACATCCAGCGCGGCGGCACCCCCACCGCGCACGACCGGGTGCTCTCGACGCGCTTCGGCGCGAACGCCGCGCGGCTGGTCGAGAAGGGCCGCTTCGGCCACATGGTGGCCCTGCGCGGGAACGAGATCGTGGACGTCCCGCTGGCCGACGCGGTGGCCGAGCTGAAGACGGTGCCCGACGCCGTCTTCCGCATCGCGGAGCCGTTCTTCGGCTGATCCGGGGGCGCGCCGCGACCGTCACATCCCGGTGCGGATGACGGCGCGAAGGGCCCGCCGGAGGTGACGGAGGCCGGTGCTACTGTGGCCGCTGCCATGGGCCGGAGCCTCATCATCTGCGAGAAGCCGTCGGTCGCGCGCGACGTCGCGGCGGCCCTCCCCGGGCGCTTCACCAAGCGCGAGGACCACTGGGAGGGCGAGGACGCCATCGTCGCCTTCGCGGTCGGCCACCTGGTCGAGCAGGCCGATCCGGAGGCCTACGACGAGCGCCTCAAGAAGTGGCGCTACGAGGACCTCCCGATCGTGCCCGAGGAGTTCCGCTACGAGGCCCGCGACGCGCGGTCGGCCAAGCAGCTCAAGGCCCTCCACCGGCTCATGGGCCGGGCCGACGTCGACCTCCTGGTCAACGCCTGCGATGCCGGGCGCGAGGGCGAGCTCATCTTCAAGCTCATCCTGCAGACCGCCCCGAAGGCCGCGCGCAGCAAGCCGGTGCGCCGGGCCTGGTTCTCCTCGATGACCGCGGCGGCCATCCGCGCGGCGTTCGCGGAGCTGCGCGAGGACGAGGTCATGCGCCCGCTCGAGGACGCCGCCCGCGCCCGCAGCGAGGCCGACTGGCTGGTGGGGATGAACGGCACCCGGGCGGCCACCACCCGGGCGGGGTCGGCCCGCCGGGTGCTCTCGCTGGGGCGCGTGCAGACGCCCACGCTGGCGATGATCGTACGCCGCGACCAGGAGATCGCCGCGTTCACCCCCCAGGACTACTGGGAGGTCGAGGCCCGCTTCGCCCTGGAGGGCGGCGGCTACCTGGGCCTGTGGCACGAGGGGGCCCAGACCCGCCTGAAGGCGGCCGGCCCGGCCGAGGCCATCGCCACCGCGGTCGCCGGCCGCGACGCGGTGGTCGAGTCGGTCGAGACCAAGCCGCAGGTCGAGCAGCCCCCGCTGCTGTACGACCTCACCACCCTGCAGCGGGAGGCCAACCAGCGCTTCGGGTTCTCGGCCCAGCGCACCCTGGGCGCCGCCCAGGCGCTGTACGACCAGCACAAGCTGCTGACCTACCCGCGCACCAGCTCCCGGTACCTCTCGGGCGACATGGCCGGCCAGCTCAAGACGGTGGCGGGCCGGGTGGGCTCGGCCGCGCCGGAGTACGCCGACGCCGCCCGCACGGTGCTGGCGATGGAGCGCCTGCCGCTCGGGCGGGTGGTCAACGACGCGAAGGTCACCGACCACCACGCCATCATCCCCACCGACGGCGACCACGACCTGGCCGGGCTCAGCCGCGACGAGCGGCGGGTCTACGACATGGTCGCGCGGCGCTTCCTCGCGGTCTTCCACCCGCCGGCGCGCTTCGAGCGCACGGTGGTCGAGACCCGCTGCGAGGGCCACCGCTTCCGCAGCCGCGGCAAGGTGCTCATCGAGGCGGGCTGGCGGGCGGTCTACGGCGAGCAGGCCCAGGAGCCCGAGGCGGCGTCCGGCAAGGGCGAGGGCGCCGAGGAGGAGCGCGAGCAGGCGCTCCCCCGGCTGGTCCAGGGCCAGCAGGTGCGCTGCACCGAGGCCGAGGCGCTCGCCAAGCGCACCAAGCCGCCCGCGCGCTACTCGGAGGGCACGCTCCTGCGGTCCATGGAGACCGCCGGCAAGCTGGTCGACGACGACGAGGCCGCCGAGGCGATGAAGGACGCCGGCCTGGGCACCCCGGCCACCCGGGCGGCGACCATCGAGCGGCTGATCGACGCGGGCTACGTCGAGCGCGAGGGCCGGGCGCTGCGGGCCACCGACAAGGGCGTCGGCCTCATCACCATGCTGGGCGACCACCTGCTCACCAGCCCCGAGCTCACCGGCCGCTGGGAGCAGCGCCTGAACCGCATCGAGCGCGGTGAGGAGCGCCGGGGTGACTTCCAGCGCGAGATCGAGGGCTTCACCCGCGAGGTCGTGGCCTGGTTCGCCGACAAGGAGCGGCAGGACCTGCGGGTCGAGCGCCGCGTGCTGGCCCCCTGCCCCACCCCCGGCTGCGGCGGCGAGATCGTCGAGTACCCCAAGAGCTACGGCTGCAACTCCTACAAGGGCAAGGACGACCCGGGCTGCGGCTACACGCTGTGGAAGCAGCAGGGTGGGCGCACGCTGTCGCTGGAGGAGGCGCTCGAGCACATCAAGGCGGGGCGCTCCAGCAAGGACCTCTCGACCGAGCGCGAGGTGCTCGGCCCCTGCCCCACCCCCGGCTGCGGCGGCCAGATCGTCGAGCGCGGCCGCAGCTACGGCTGCACCTCGTGGAAGAGCCGCAGCGAGACCGGCTGCGGGTTCGTCATCTGGAAGAAGGTGCGCGGCGCCCCCGAGGTGGACACCGACACCGCCCGGCGGATGGTGGCCGAGGGCCGCACCAACGCCCAGCCGGCCGCGTCGTCCGAGCCGGTCGGGCCCTGCCCCACCCCGGGCTGCGGCGGCCAGATCATCGAGCGCGGCCGCAGCTACGGCTGCACCTCGTGGAAGAGCCGCCAGCGACCGGGCTGCGGGTTCGTCATCTGGAAGCGCTCGCGGGACGGCGTCGAGGTGAGCCGGGAGGACGCCGCGCTGCGCATCGCCGAGGCCGCCCGGACGGCGGGTGATGCGCCCGCGCCCGCGCCGGCGGCGGCGCCCGGCCCGGCCGGCGCGGCGGTCGAGCACCTGCTGGCCCGCGCGAGCTGGAAGGGCCTGGACGGCGAGGCGAGCCGCGTGGAGCTCCTGGTCCCCTCCGACGCCCTGGAGGGCCTGCCCGACGATGTGGCCGGGCGCCTCGCGGAGGAGCTCGACCTCGCCCGCAAGCCGCTCAAGCTCTGGGCCCAGGCCGCCGGGTCGGCCGAGGAGGGCCGGCGGCGGGTCGAGGACCGCCTGGCCGATCGGGTGCGCAAGGCGCTGAACGGCGGCGCCGCGCGGCGCGCCGGCGGGCGCCGGCCGGTGGGGGCGCGCGGGCGCTGAGCGGCGCGGGCTCGATGCGCGAGCGGATGCTGCGCGGGGAGCCGTACCTGGCCTCCGACCCGGAGCTGGTCGGGCTGCAGGAGCGGGCCGAGCGGCTGCTCGACCGCCTGGACCGGGCCGGCCACGCCGACCGCGCGGGGCGCGAGGCCATCCTGCGTGAGCTCCTCGGCCGGGTCGGGGACGGGGTGGTGGTGCGACCCGGCTTCCGCTGCGACTACGGCGGGAACATCCGCATCGGCGCGGGCACCTTCGTGAACTTCGACTGCGTGATGCTGGACGTGGCCCCCATCACGATCGGCGCCCGCTGCCAGATCGCCCCCCGGGTGCAGCTCCTGGCCGCCGCCCACCCGGTGGCGCCGGAGCCCCGCCGGGCGGGCTGGGAGCACGGCTCGCCCATCACCCTGGGTGGCAACGTCTGGCTGGGCGGCGGGGTGATCGTGCTCGGGGGCGTCACGATCGGCGACGACACCGTGGTGGGCGCCGGCTCGGTGGTGACCCGGGACCTCCCGCCGGGCGTGGTCGCCACCGGGGTCCCCGCCCGCGTGCGCCGCCCGACCGGAGGCGCCGCGCGCTGACAGAATGCGCCGTCGGTGCGGTGCCGGGGGCGCGACTCGCGCCGAGGGGGCGCCGCCGGTCCCAACCCAGGAGGAGGGTCGCCCCGTGGACGCCACCGAGGCAATCCGGCTGCGCCGGAGCGTGCGCCAGTACACCGACCGCCCGGTCGCGGACGCCGACGTCGAGGCGCTCTGCCGGCTCGCCCTGCTCGCCCCCACCGGGTCGATGGCCCAGGCCTGGAGCCTCGTCGTGGTCCGTGACCCGGACATCCGCCGGCCGCTGGCCGAGATGGTCATCCGCGGGGGCGCCGAGTACTTCCGGCGGGTGCGGCCGCCGGCGCCCGACGTGAGCGACGACGAGCACGCCGAGTGGGCCCGCGGCTACGCCGAGCAGGTGCTCTCGAGCTACCGCCACGTGCCGGTGTGGATCGTCGGGCTGATGGTGCCGCGAGGCACCTTCCCCGACGACTGGCGAAGCTACGAGCGCGACGCCGACCTGATGTCGGTGGCCTTCGCCATGGAGAACCTGTTCGTCGCCGCGCGGGCCCGCGGGCTGGCCACCGTGCCGACGGTGTTCCACTGGTTCGCCGAGTCGGACTTCCGGGCGCTCCTGAACATCCCCAAGGAGCACGAGATCCCGGTCATCACCCCGCTCGGCTACCCGGCCGAGTGGCCCACGGGGCTCCCGCCGGCCCTCGCGAAGATCCGCCGCCCGTGGCGGACGCTCGTGCACGACGACCACTGGGGCACCCCGAGGGCCTGACCCTCCGGGCCGGGACGGGGCCACCCCCGTCCCGGCCCGGCGCCGCTCACTCCCCGAGCCGGAACCGGCCCAGGCGCTCCACCACCTGGTCGGCCGTGCGGGCCACGTCCCCCGCGGCCGCCGCGACCTGCTCGGTCGCCGCCGAGGTCTCCTCGGTCGAGGCCGCGACCTCCTCGGCCGCCGCCGCGTTCTCCTGGCTCACCGCCGCGATGCGGGCGATGGCCTCCTGCATCCCGGCGCTCCCGTCCCGCAGCCCGCCGGCCACCCGCTCCACCTCGGCGACCTGGTCCCCGAGGCCGTCGACCTCGTTGCGGATGGCCGCGAACGCCTCGAGCGCCGCCTGCACGCGCGTCTCGCCCTCGCTCACGTCACGGCGGCCGTCCTCCACCGCCTCGACCAGGCGCTCGGTCTCGCTGCGCACCTCGCCGAGGATGGCGGCGATGCGCGACGCCGAGCCGTCGGCCTCCTCGGCCAGCTTGCGGACCTCCTCGGCCACCACGGCGAAGCCCCGGCCGGCCTCGCCGGCCCGGGCGGCCTCGATGGCCGCGTTCAGGGCCAGCAGGTCGGTCTGGCCGGCGATCTCGCCGATCGTCGCGACGATCTGGGCGATCGCGGCGCCCCGCTCGGCGAGGCCCTCGGCCACGCGGGCGATGTCGGCCGAGCCCGCCGCGACCCGGCCCATCGCGGCCACGGCCTCGCCGGCGCGGCCCTCGCCCTCCTCGGCGGCGGCGCGCGCGGTGCGGCCGGCCTCGGCGGCGGTGCGTGCGGCCTCGGCCATGCGCCCGGCCCCGGTGGCCACCGCCTCGACCTGCTCGGCCGCGTGCTGGGCCGCCTCGGCCTGATCGGAGGAGCCGCGGGCGACGTCGTCGACGGTGGCCGCGATCTGGGCCACGGCCTCGCCCGACTGCCCGGCGGCGTGCGACATCTCCCCCGCCCCGGCCGACTGGCGGCGGGCCGTGGCCACGACCTCCTGCAGGGCCTCCCGGGTCCGGGCGAGCATCCGGTCGAGGCTGCGGGCGACCGCCCCGACCTCGTCCCGGTCGGTGCTCGCGGCGCTGACGGTCAGGTCCCCGTCGGCCGCCTGTCCCGCCACCCGCTCCAGGCGCCCGAGCGGACGCGCGACCGACCGCGTGACCACCAGGGCCAGGACCAGCGCGAGGGCGAGGGCGGCAAGCAGCGCGGCCACCACGACCCAGCGCGAGGTGCGCGCCGAGGCCGCCGCACCGGCATCGCCCGCCGCCAGCGCCCGGGCCTGGTCGGCGGCGTACGGGTCGAGGGCCGCCTGCGCCGCCGCGTTGGCCGGCCCCACCCGCTCGCGCACCACCCGGGCGGCCGCCTCGTCGCCCGCCCGCGCCCGGGCGGCCCGCGCCTCGGCCACCGTCTGGAGGTAGGCCTCGTGGCGGGCGGCGATCGTGTCGAGGCGCGCGACCTCCTCGGGCGTCGCCCGGCCGCGCAGGTCGCGCAGGCCGCCGGCGAAGTCCCGGCCGGCACCCGTGAGCTGGTCGAGGAACCCGCGGTCGCCGGTGAGCAGGAAGCCCCGGAAGGCCGCCGCCTCACGGGCGATGTCCCGCTGCAGGCGGGCGGCGGTGCTCTCGTTCGCGGCGTCGGTGGCGACGAGCCCGGCATAGGTGCCGGACACCCCGCCGAGGGCGACGACCGCCACGACCCCGATGGTGGCGGTCAGGGCGAGCAGCGCGCCGAACGACGCGATCAGCCGGGCGCGGATGCGCAGGCGGGCGAGCAGCCTCATTGACGTCCCTTTTCTCCGGTGGGTGATGGGACATCCGGTCGGCAGGCGCACCGGGCAGGTGGAGGGCCTCGACCCCGCCACGCCGGCATCGATCGCACCCCGCCATCCTTCTGATCACCGGGCGATATCGGCCGGCGGGCCGGCCCGGCTCAGAAGTCCCCGCCGCCCCCGAAGTCGCCCCCGCCGAAGTCCCCGCCGCCGCCGAAGTCGCCCCCGCCACCGAAGTCGCCGCCGCCGGACGACCCGGCATCCTGGCCCCAGGAGTCGGCCCCGTAGCCGGGGCCGGGGCTGAGCATGCCGCCGAGGAGCAGGCCCGCGACCGCACCGCCCAGCATCGGCCCGGCCGACCCGCGCATGCCCTCGCCCTGCCAGTAGGGCACCGGGCGGCCGTTGCGGGAGACCTCCCGCACCTCGGGCGGGGCGCCGGACTCCATGCGCTCGGCGCACGTCGCGCAGACCGGCACCTGGACCTCCTCACCGCTCGGCGCGGCCACCGCGGCGGTGGTCACCGCCCGGCCGTGCTTGGGGTCGAACGTGCACAGGCCCGACAGCAGCGGCTCCTCGTCGGCATCGGCCACCGGCCGGCCGTCCAGGTGCGCCCGGGCGCGGCGTGCCGCGCGAAGGCCGCCCTCGAGCGTGCCGCGTACCGCCGAGATCTCCTCCAGGGTGTCGGCGCCCGGGAGGGCGTCGCGCGCCTCGCCGTAGGCGAGCACCGCGGCGTCGTGGTCGGCCCGGGCCGCGACGGCGCGCTCGCCCCCGATCTCCATGTCCGGTCCCAGGTCGTTGATCTGGGCGGCGAGGGCGTCGACCAGGGGCTCGAGCCCGGCCCGCTGCTCGCGGATCTGCTGCTCGCGGCGCCGGCGCGCCGAGCGGCGCCCGAGCACGACGGCGAGCAGCACCCCGGCCGCCAGGAGCGCGAGGAGCACCAGGACGGTCCAGCCGCTCGGCCCCGCCGAGGTGGCGTCGTCGGAGGCCGGCCCGGACGAGCCGGACGCGGCCACCGCGAGGTCGTCGGCCACGCGGATGGTGCCGCCGACCGCGTCGGCCTGGAGGGCCGGCACGGCGTCGGCGTAGATCCGCTGGATCGTCGCGGGCGGGAGCCCTGAGGCAATCGAGAGGTTCCGGGGGCTGGCCGAGAGCACGAGCACGTTCCAGGCCGCGCCCACCGCGCGCCGGAGGGTGCGCGCGTAGGCCACCGGGTCGCCCGGGCGCCGGTCGAGCACCACGAACTTGGTGGGCTGCGCCGACCGCAGGCGGGCCGCGGCGTCCTCCAGCCGCGCCCGGCCCTGGCTCGTGAGCGGCGCCCCGGGCTCCACCACCACGTCCTGGGCGCGCACCTGCGAGGTGTCGACCAGCGCGAGGGCCGGCGCGGCCCCCGCCATGGCGAGCAGCGCGGCGAAGAGGATCCACAGACGTCGCATCGGTGCCGATCACGGTGGCAGGCGCGATGCGGCGGCGCAACCGGGATGCGCCGCACGCGGAGCGCGTTCCCTTCGGGGCCCGCGGGGGCTACGCTCGCCGCGTCCGTACCCCCGAGCAGGGAGGGGCCCGCGGTGGGTCTGTTCCAACGCCTGAGCCTGATCTTCAAGTCGAAGGCGAACAAGGTGCTCGACGCGGCCGAGGATCCGCGCGAGACGCTCGACTACTCCTATGAGAAGCAGCTGGAGATGCTCCAGCAGGTGCGCCGGGGCCTCGCCGACGTCGCCACCGGGAAGAAGCGGCTCGACCTGCAGATCGAGAAGCTCCAGCAGAGCTCGACCAAGCTCGACAGCCAGGCCCGGGCGGCGATGGGGAGCGGCCGGGAGGACCTCGCCCGCACCGCGCTCGAGCGCAAGGCCGGCATCCAGGCCCAGATCGACTCGATCGCCCTGCAGCGCGACCAGCTCCAGGCCGAGCAGGACAAGCTCACGATGGCCGAGCAGAAGCTGACCGCCCGGGTCGAGGCGTTCCGCACCCAGAAGGAGACGATCAAGGCCCAGTACACCGCGGCCGAGGCGCAGGCCAGGATCGGCGAGGCGGTGTCGGGGATCGGCGAGGACATGGCCGACGTCGGCATGGCCATGGACCGCGCGCAGAACAAGGTCGAGACCATGCGCGCCCGGGCCGGCGCCATCGACGAGCTCCTGGCCTCCGGCGCGCTCGACGACCTCACCGGCACCGGCGGTGACGCCATCGACCAGGAGCTCGCCAAGATCGGCGCGGGCGCCCAGGTCGAGACCGAGCTCGCCGCGCTCAAGGCCGAGCTCGGCCAGGGCACGGCCCCGTCCGGCCAGCTCCCCGCAGGAGGCACCTCGTGATCGTGCGCGTGCTGGGCGTCGGGCAGTTCCGGCTCGGCGATGAGGACATGGCCGCGGTGAACGCCGCCGACGACCGGGTCGAGGTGGCCTTCGGGGCGGGCGACGAGCCGGCCATGCAGGAGGCCCTGGCCGATCTGGCGGCGACCATCCGGCGCCTGGGCGACCCGCTGCCGGTGGACGAGTTCACCGGCTCGGACGTGGTGGTCCCCGGCCCGGACACCACCCTGGACGAGGCCGCGGCCCTGCTCACGGACGAGGGGGCCATCCCCGGCTGACCCTGCGCGGGCGCCCGGGCGGCTCTCGCCCCGGGCGCCCGCGGTCAGGGGTCGACGAGCGGGTCGCGGGTGCTGAGGGGCGGGGAACCGCCCGAGGTCCCGGTCGGCCGTCCAGAGCTCGGCGTCGTGATGGATGCAGATCGCGGCGACGCGCGCATCGTGCATGCAGGCGACCGCCTCGCGCAGGCGCGCCCGGTGGCCGGGGCCCTCGCCCGAGGAGGATGAGGGTGGGCGGGCCCATCCATGCCTCCACCTGGTCGAGGGCGCGGTCGAGCGGGGTGGGGGTCGAGAGGATGCGCGGGTGGGTGACCACCGCGAGGAACTCGTGGATGCACGGCCAGGGGATGGCCCAGGGGGTGGGCGACTCGGCGAGCCGTCGCAGGGCCCTCGCTCCCCAGAGGCCAGGTCGCGGATGGCCGCCCGGTCGCCGGCCGCGACCTCGGGGCGCAGGCCCCCCTCGCCGGACGTGCGGTCGGGCAGCACGAACGGTGGCGTCTCGGCGCGGGCGTCGATGGCCCGGCG
>JALOLS010000171.1 GCA_025455865.1 Thermoleophilia bacterium | reverse complement strand
ACCTTCGCCGGCGCGAGCGCGGACGGCGCCCGGGTGTGGTTCACCACCTCCGAGCCCCTGCTCCCCGCCGACGCCGACGCGAACGTCGACCTGTACGAGCGCACCCCGGACGGGCGTCTGGTGCTCGTCTCCCAGGGGGTCGAGGGGTCCGATGTGATCCCGACCGCCGGTGCGGGCGCGCTGATCCCCGAGCGGTTCTCGGGCACCGCCGACGGCTCGCGCATCTGGTTCGCCACCGCGGGGGCGGTGGCGGGCAGCGGCGACGCGGGCACTCAGGAGGACGTCTACGAGCGGGCCTGGGATGTGCCCGCGGTGAGCGCGCCGGCCGTGACCGGGACGCCCGCCCCGGGCCAGCCGCTCACCTGCGCGGGTGAGGTCGCGACCGGCGAGGGCGCCATCACCGTCACCCGTCAGTGGCTTCGCGACGGCGTCGCGGTGGCCGGGGCCACCGGGGCCACCATCACCCCGGCCGATGCCGACCTCGGCGCGGTGTTCGTGTGCCGGGTGACCGCCACGAACCCCATCGGCGCCACGTCGGCCGAGAGCGCGCCGGTGGGCGTCCCGGTGCCCCCGCCGCCCCCGGCCCCCGCACCCGCCCCCGCGCCGGCCCCGCCGCCCGCGCCGGTCGCCGCGGCGTCCCCGGCGCCGGCGCCGCCGGCGGCCCCGCGGGTGAGCGCCCGGGCCCGCGTCACCGGCGCGCCCATCATCGGCACGCGCATGACCTGCGCGGCCACGATCGCCGGCGCGTCGACCCGCTCGGTCGCCTGGACCCGGTCCGGCCGGGTGGTCGGACGCGCCGCCACCTACCGCCTGGTCCGGGCCGACCTGGGCGCGCGTCTCGTCTGCGCGGTCACCGGCACCGGCGCGGGCGGCACCGCGACCAGCACCAGCGCCCCCCGGACGATCCCGCGCACCTGCCGGGTGCCCGCCCTCCGCGGAGCCACGACGGCGACGGCGCGCACCCGGCTCGGGGACCGCGCCTGCCGGACGGCGGTGTCACGGGTCGCCGGCGCCGGCGTCGGCCGGGGGCGGGTCATCGCCACCGATCCCGGGTCCGCCGCGGTCCGGCCGAACGGCGCGACCGGCGCACCTCGGCACCCTCGGAATCACATGTACCACCAGTACATGTGACGTCCCCGAGGTCACCGATCTGCTTGCGATTCGCTCCCCGGGAGGCGGGTCCTGGTTCATGGACAGTCCCCTCGTCAGCCCCCGACGATGAGCACGTGTTCGGCCAGCGCCCCGTGGGCGCCGAGCGTCGAGACCTTCTCGATGTCGCTCGACCGGCTGGGCCCCGACACCAGGCTGGCGGCCGAGGGCGCCGCCCGCCCCGGGGCGTAGGTCGCCCGGAGCGCCTCGGCGAGGGTCATCACGATGCGGTCGGCGGGCAGCACGGCCAGGTGCCAGCGTGCGACCACGTCGATCGCGCGCCCGTGGCCCGGCGCCGGCTCGAGCACCAGGGTCCCGCGCTCGGCCACGGCCAGTCGCGGGACGGTGACCCCGCAGGTGGCCTCCGGCCCCTCCAGGCCGAGCAGGTCGCGCCAGCCCCGGCGCCCGGGCGGCCAGGTGATCACCTCCAGGCCGGCGCGCCGCAGCGCGTCGGGCAGGCCCAGGTGCCGCAGCAGGTCCTCATCGGGCACGATCGCCCGCACCGCGCCCCGGTCGGCCACGTGGTCGGCCGCCCGCCGTGCGGCCTCGGCCCGCCCGACCCGCTCGCCACTCGCCTTGCGGCGCACGAGCGCGTCGAGGAGCGCCGCGGTCAGGTCCTCGGGGGCCAGCGGGTGGGGAGGTCGCGCTGGTCGGTCCACGCCCCGAGGGGCCCGGGGAGCCCACGGCGCAGCCACCCCCGGCGGCCGCCCAGGCGCAGGCCCAGGCGGGCGGCGCGCACGCTCAGGCGGTAGGCCGCCGGGTGCCGCCAGAGGCGGCTCCACAGCCGGAAGGCATGGCGGATGCGCCGCTGCTCCGGGGTGCTCACCCGGGCGCGGGCGCGCACCAGCAGGTCGTGGAGGGGGATGCCCACCGGGCAGGCCTCGTGGCAGGCCCCGCAGAGCGAGGACAGGAACGGCATCTCCGCGCTCCTGGCCTCCAGCCGGGGCGGGCCCGAGGGCCGGGCGCCCTCCAGCAGCGGGGTGATGACCGCGCCGATCGGCCCGGAGTACGGCGAGCCGTAGGCCTGTCCGCCGACCCCGCGCCACATGGGGCAGGAGTAGAGGCACGCCCCGCAGCGGATGCACGAGAGGGCCTCCTCGAACTCGCTCCCGCGCAAGGCTCCCCGGCCGCCGTCGACGATGACCAGGTGGAACTCCTCCGGGCCGTCGGCCTCGCCCGGCCGGCGGGGGCCGGTGATGAGGTTGACGTAGTTGGCGGCGTCCTGGCCGATGGCGGCCATCGGGAGCACCTGGAGGATGTGGGCGGCCTCGTCCCAGTCGGCCACCACCCGCTCCATGCCCATCACCGCGACGTGGATGCGGGGCAGGGCGGTCACCAGCCGGGCGTTGCCCTCGTTCTCGACCACGCAGATCGTCCCGGTCTCGGCCACCGCGAGGTTGACCCCGCTCACGCCGATCTCCGCCGCGGCGAACTTCTCGCGCAGGCGGCGGCGGGCGTGGGCGACCAGGGCCTCCCGGTCGCGGGGCACCGGGCCGCCGCTCTCGCGGGCGAACAGGTCGGCCACCTGGTCGCGGTTCAGGTGCACGGCGGGCGCGATGATGTGGGACGGGTGCTGGCCCGCCAGCTGCAGGATCCACTCGCCGAGGTCGGTCTCGACCACCTCGATGCCGGCCTCGGCGAGGGCCTCGTTGAGCTTGATCTCCTCGGTGGCCATCGACTTGCTCTTGGCCACCAGCCCGGCGCCGCGGGCCCGGGCCAGATCGACCACGTAGCGGCAGGCCGCCAGGCCGTCGGCCGCGTGCACGACGGTGCCCCCGTGCTCGCGGACCCGATCCTCCAGGCGGTCCAGGAGCTCGGGCAGGCGGCGGATGTTCCCCCGGCGGATCTCCCGCGCCCGGGCCCGCATCTCATCCAGCCCGTACTCCTCGCGCATGAGGTCGCGCCCGGCGGTCCAGCCGGCGGCGGCGGTGCGCAGGTTCCCGCCGAGCTCGGCGTCGCGCAGCGCCTCCACCGTCCGCTCGCGCAGGGTCCCCTCGACGTCGGGGTAGACGACGCCGGTCGGCGGGTCGCGCCTCACCGGCCGAGCACCTCGGCCAGGTGGCGCACCCGCAGGCGCACGCCGGTCCGCCGGGCGCGGCCGGCGATGTGCAGCAGGCAGGAGAGGTCGCAGGCCACGAGCTCGTCGGCGCCGGTCGCGGCGGCGTTGCGGGCCTTCTCCTCGCCCAGGCGCCCGGAGAGCTCGGGGAAGGCGAGCGAGAACGAGCCCCCGAACCCGCAGCAGACCTCGGTGTGGTCCATCTCGCGGAGCTCGAGCCCCTCGACGCCGGCGATGGCCTGCCGCGGGCTCTCCTTCTCGCCGAGGATCCGGAGCATGTGACAGGAGTCGTGGTAGGTCACCGTGCCGCCCGCCCGCGCCGCGGGATCCAGGCCCTCGCGGGTGAGGAACTGGGTGAGCTCGTGCGTGCGGGCCGCCATGTGGCGGGCGGCGGCCTCGTCCGGGGTGCCCGCGAAGAGCTCCGGGTAGGCATGAACGACCATCGCCGCGCACGATCCCGAGGGGACCACCACCGGGTCGTCGCCGGCGAAGGCCCGCAGCGCCTGCCGCGCCACCGGGCGGGCCTGGTCGGGGTGGCCGGCAGTCCAGCCCGGCTGGCCGCAGCAGGTCTGCGCCCGCGGGACCACCACCTCGCAGCCCGCCCGCTCCAGCGCCCGGCGCGCGGAGCGCCACACCGAGGGCGCGACCGCGTCGGCCAAGCAGGTCCGCATGAGCAGGACGCGCATCGAGCGGAGTGTAGATGCGCCAGGGGCGGTGCTACGGTTGACGGGCATCACTTACGGGCCCGATCCAGTTTCGACGGGGCGGAGACGAGGAGGGAAGCGAGCCGCGGACCCGGAGGACCGCGTCACCAACCGGGATCAACGTAGCTGCGGACACCCGCCAGCTCGCTCTCGCTGCCTAACCAGCAGACCTGAGAGCCGTCGGCCCTCCTTCGGATCGTGAGGGGGTTCACCGGCGTCGCCCAGCGATCCTGGCCCCGACGCAACGGCGCTCGGCCG
>JALOLS010000170.1 GCA_025455865.1 Thermoleophilia bacterium | reverse complement strand
CGGGCGGAGCTTCGCGGGCTACCTCGCGCCCCGGGGCGCCGCCGGCGAGCCGCGCATCCGCGCCCTGGTCTGCGACCCGGGGCAGTACGACTTCGTCTCGCGGCTCGTTCCGGGGCTCATCGACCAGGCCACCTGGGCGCGCGTGCTCGCGGCCGATCCCGAGACCGACGCCGCGCTCGAGGCGATGCGCGCCGCGCCGGCCAAGGCCGAGTACTTCGGCGCCCGCATGGCCACCATGGGCGCCGGCACCGTGGGGGAGTTCCTGCGCATGCAGCCCGCCTACAGCCTGGAGGGTCACGCGGAGCGCATCGCCTGCCCCACGCTGCTCTGTGAGGGGGAGGGCGACTTCGCCGCCCAGACCGACGCCCTGGCCGCCCGGCTCACCTGCCCGCACGAGGTGGTCCGGTTCCGCGCGGCCGAGGGCGCCGGCGGTCACTGCGAGGGCCTCGGCGCCGCCGAATCCCAAGCATGTCGGTGACCGCAGGACGTCGGGCGTACTGGTGGTACGTCCGATTCCGAGGGCGCCGACAGGCGCCGGGATGCAGCCGTCGGAGGTTCGGTCGGATTCTTGGACAGGCCCCTAGGCCGCCGCCGCCCGGGCCGCCACCAGCCGCTCCCACGCCCGCGCCTCGGCCCGCTCGTGGTCGTCGGGCGTCGCGTACAGGTGCGCGCCGCGCGAGACGGCCAGGTAGTCCGACATCGCCCGCTCCACGAGGGGCGAGTCGGCGGCGGTGACGGTGGCGAGGCTGCTCATGGTCGCTGCTCCGTGCCGTGGGGTCCCTGATGGCGCGGGACGGTATCCCGCGCGGGGGCCGGCGGCGCATCGCCCGGGGGCCCAAGGTCCGGGCCCGGGTTGGGCCCTGGTGGCAGGGTCACCCCCCGAGCTGCTCGAGGGCCCCCAGGTAGGACGCCCGGCGCGACTCCGGGAGCGGCGTGATGGCCCGGTCCAGCGACGCCCGGCTGTCCTCCAGGTCGAGCCGGCCCTCGGCGGCGGCGTCGCGCGCGTCGAGGATGTGGCACCAGGCGGCGGCGTGGGCGCGCTCGAAGGCCTCCATCACCTCAGGTCCGGTCTCCATGCCGGGAACCCTGGCGCGTGGATGGTCGTAGCCGCAACCTGGACCTTGGTCGGGGCGGCCGATGAGACCCCTGGCCGCGGGCGGTCACATGGGGAGAGACTGACCACCCCCGCCGGAGAGGATCACCCATGCCGCCGATCGTGCCGTACCTGTGGTTCGCCACCGAGGCCCTCGAGGCCGCCGAGCTCTACTGCGAGGTCTTCCCCGAGTCGCGCATCAGGTCGGTCGCCCGCTACGACGAGGGCGGCCCGGGCCCGGTGGGCGAGGTGATGGTCGTCGACTTCGAGATCGACGGGCGGCGGATGGCCGCGCTGAACGGGCGCGCGAGCGGAGCGTTCACCGAGGCCGTCTCGTTCCAGATCCTCTGCGAGACCCAGGAGCAGGTGGACCACTACTGGGACCGCCTCGGCGCCGGCGGCGAGCACCTGGCCTGCGGCTGGCTCAGGGATCGCTTCGGGGTGGCCTGGCAGGTCACCCCGGCCCGGCTGCTGGAGCTCATCCAGGACCCCGATCCGGCCCGCGCCCGGCGGGTGATGGCCGCGATGCTCACGATGGGCCGGCTCGACCTCGCGGTCCTCCAGGCGGCGGCCGACGGGGAGCCCGTCGCCGGATAGCGTCCCGGGGTGCCCGCGCCCCGCCCCCTCGCCCGCCCGGCCGACGCCCGCGCGCTCGTGCTGGACATGGACGGGGTGCTCTGGCGGGGCGCGGCGCCGCTCCCCGGGCTGGGGTCCCTGTTCCGGGCCGTCCGCGCCCGCGGCCTGCCGGTCGTGCTCGCGACCAACAACGCGAGCCTGCCGCCCGAGGCGTTCGTCGAGCGCCTGGCCGGCTTCGGGGTCGCGGTGGCGCCGGCGGAGATCCTCACCTCCGCCCAGGCGACCGCCCTGCATCTGGCCCACGACACCCCGCCCGGGACGCCGGTGGTCACGATCGGGGAGGAGGGCGTCTGCCGGGCGCTCACCGATGTCGGCCTCACGCTCACCGACGACCCGGCCGGCGCCCGGGTGGTGGTCTGCGGCATGGATCGCGGCCTCACCTGGCAGAAGCTCGCCACGGCCACGCTGGCCATCCGCGCCGGCGCGCGCTTCCTCGGCACCAACCCCGACCTCACCTTCCCCACCGAGCGCGGCCTGGTGCACGGCAACGGCGCCGTGCTCGCGGCGCTCCGGGCCGCCACCGGCGTCGCCCCCGAGATCGTCGGCAAGCCCGAGCCGCTCATGTACCGCCTGGCCGCCGAGCGCCTGGGGGTCGCGCCGGAGCACACCCTCGCGGTCGGCGACCGCCTGGACACCGACATCCTCGGCGCCCACCGGGCCGGGATGCCGAGCGTGCTGGTGCTCTCGGGGGTCTCGCGGGCCGAGGAGGTGGCCGCCGCGCCGGCGCCGCCCACGTTCGTGCTGCCCGACGTCGGCGCGCTCGCCGACGCGCTCCTCAGCCCGGCGTGAGCACCGTCCCGGCCTCGACGACGCGGTTGCGCCCCGCCTCCTTGGCCGCGTAGAGCGCGTCGTCGGCCGCGCGCAGCAGGTCCCGCGCACTCACCGCGTCGGCCGGGCAGCGGGCGACCCCGAACGAGGCGGTGAGCGGCGTGGGGTCGGGGCGGAAGGCATCCGCCACCGCCCGGCGCAGCCGCTCGGCCAGCGCCGTGGCGCCGCCCTCGTCGCCCTCGGCGACCAGCAGGCAGAACTCCTCGCCCCCGATCCGGGCGGGCACGTCACCCGCGCGCACGCCTGAGCGCAGGAGGTTCGCCAGGCGCCGGAGCGCCCGGTCGCCCGCCTCGTGGCCGTGGCGGTCGTTCACCAGCTTGAAGTGGTCGAGGTCCACCATCAGCAGCGCGAGCGGCGTCCCGCCCCGCAGCGCCCGCGGGACCTCCACCGCCAGGTGCTCCTCGAAGGCCCGGCGGTTGGGCAGGCCGGTGAGCGCGTCGGTGCGGGCGACCTCGCGCAGGCGGGCGTTCGCGTCCTCCAGCCGCCCCCTGAGCAGCCCCATCATCATCCCGCCGACCAGCACCGTGGCCATCCCGAAGAGCCAGAGGAGCGCCGCCCCCGGCACCGGCGGCCCGAACACCAGCACGCCGGCGAACGCGACCGCGATGAGCACGGTGTAGGCCGTCGCCTCCCGCCGCCCGAAGAACGAGAACGCGGTCAGCGCCGACCAGAACCACATGGCGGCGAAGACCGGGCTCGCCGAGGCGGCCCCGACGCCCACCAGCACGACCGAGACCGCGAAGACCGCATGGAGCACCCACCCCGGGAGCCGGTCGAAGCCGATGATGAGCATCCCGGCGCCGAGGTAGGCCAGCAGCGCCGGCCCGATCACCCCGGGCCACCAGACCGCGCCCGGCACCAGCGGCATCGAGAGCAGCCCGAGCGTCGCCCCGAGGAACAGGAACCAGGCGAGGGTCCGGGCCAGCACCGCCCGCTCGGGGTCCTCCGCCGCGTGGGCGGTCCAGCGGATGCGGCTCCAGAGGGT
>JALOLS010000098.1 GCA_025455865.1 Thermoleophilia bacterium | reverse complement strand
TCCTCCTCGCTCGGCGGCGCCACCCCGAGCGCCGCGGCGAAGTCCCGGATCCACTCCCGGTCGGTCATGTCGGTCCTCCTGGTCGGGCCCGGAGCATGATCCGGGCGTGGACGGCGAGCACACAGCCAGGGCGGGGGGCCCGCCCACCGGGATCGTGCTGGCCGGCGGCCTCGGCACCCGCATGGGCGGGGCCAAGGCGTCGGCGCCCCTCGACGGGGCCTCCCTGCTGGAGCGCGCGGTGGCGATCCTCGCCCCGCACTGCGGCGAGGTGCTGGTGGCGGGCGGGGACGGGGCGCCGGCCGGCGCCCGCCTGGTGCCCGACCCCCCGGGCCCCGGCGGGCCGCTGCGGGGCCTGCTCGGCGGGCTGCGGGCGGCGCGCGCGCCGGTGGTCCTGGTGCTGGCCTGCGACCTCCCCCTGGCCGGGCCGGCCGTGCGCGCCCTCGCCGCCGCCCCCGGCGACGGGGCGCTCGTGGCCGACGACGGCACCGGGCAGAGCCCGGTGTGCGCCCGCTACCCGCGGGCGCCGGCCCTGGCCGCGGTCGCGGCCCTGCTCGCCGACGACCGCCGGGCGGCCCGGGGGCTGCCCGGGCGCCTCGGCGCCGCGGTGGTCAGGGTGCCGGCCGGGACCCTCCTGAACGTCAACCGGCCGGAGGACCTCGCCGAGGCGGCGGCGCGCCTCAGGCATCGGGCGGGTGACGCCGCGGATGCCGTCGGAGAACTCCCGCATCCCGGAGCCGAGGCCCCGGCCGATCTGCGGCAGCTTGCGCGGTCCCAGGATGAGCAGCGCGATCGCCAGGACGATCACGATCTCCAGCGGTCCGATGCCGAAGGGCACGGAGACTCTCCTCTACTCGGGGTTCATCACCGGGAGCGGGAAGCTCCCGGGGTCGGCGCCGCACTCGACCTCGTCGCCCTCGACGACGGTGCGGATGCGGCGGGCCAGGCGGGGGTCGGCGTCGAGCCCGCGGCGGGTGAGCTCCTCCACGGCGAAGCGCTGGCCCAGGCGCCCGAGGGCGGCATAGAGCGGCCGCTCGGCGGACTTCTCGACCTCGCGCGAGAACGGCCCGAGCCAGCGGCCGAGGTGGTCCCGCAGGAAGTCGTGCTCGGCGATGGCGCAGACGGCCGCCCGCTCGTCGTCGCCGGCCGCCGCCGCATCCAGACGGGCGACGATCACGTAGGCCAGGAACTCGAGCTCGCACCCCACGTGGTCGGGCCGCTCGGCCGCGGGGCCGGTGGGCGCCGCGCCGAAGGCCCGGTAGAACCCGGCGATGTCGGACATCTGACGGGCCTGCGCGAAGGGGTCGGTGGCGTAGCTGCCCTCATACGGCGGGCACGCCACGGCGCCGCCGAACAGCCGCTGGTGCTCGGCGGCGGCGTCGTCGGCCTCCGCCTGAGTGCGGGGCGCGTGCTCGGCCACCGCGGCGATCTCGGCGGCGAGGTGGCCCAGGGCGGGCTCGGCGGCGAGGGCGTCGGCCAGCTCGGCCAGGTCGGCCGCCCATCCGGCGTCGGGCGGCGCGAAGCCCAGCGAGAGCAGCCGGGCGACCGCGGCCGTGGCCTGGTCGCGGACCGGGGCGGCGACGCCCATCAGGCCTCGACCAGCATGGAGGCCCAGTCGGCGTACTGCTTGCGCCCGCCGCGGTTGCCGGCCGGCCCGGACCACACCGCCACCGCGACCGGCCAGTACAGGCCGCCCAGGATGTCGATCAGGCCCTGTCCGCGCTGCATGGGCATGGCGATCGTGACCCACCAGCGCCCGTCGGCGAACACGCCGCGCCCGGACGCCTGCTGGCGCGGCAGGTGGGTCGTGGAGCCGAACCCCTCGGCCAGGAGCTCCTCCACCGGCGAGCGCTCCTCCAGGCCCGAGAGCGGGTTGCCCACCGCCCGGCCCGGCGCCCAGAGGACGGCGGTGCGCGGGGGCAGGAGCTCGCTGGGGGTCAGGTCGCGCACGTAGTTGGGGTAGATCTCCGGGACGCTCACCCGGCGCCCGGAGTCCTGGTCCTTCTGCCAGGAGCCCCGCCACTGGGCGATGTGGACCGGCGCCCCGGGCGCGCCCATGGTGATGGCCGGCCGCTCGCGGCTGGTGCCGGGCAGCATCACGGCCACCGCGTCGTGGAAGACCCCGAGGCTGTCCACCTCGCCCGCCGACTCCTGCGCCCAGCTCGCGCGGAAGGCGATGGTCCGCCCGTCGTGCAGGGCCGAGAGCCACACGTCGGGCACCGAGACCTGGGCCAGCGCGGGCTTGGCCGCCTGCTGGGCCACGAGCGCGAGGAGGGTCTCCCCGTCGCCGCGCCACGCCGACGAGCGCGGGTCGTCCACCGGCAGGGGCCCGTCGACCCGCCGGGCCACCAGCTGCGCGTCCTTCTGCGGGGCCTCCTCCCCCCCGCCGCAGCCGGCGAGGAACGCGCCCACCGCCACCGCGCCGACACCGGCGCCGGCCAGGAGGGCCTTGCGGGTGATGGCGTCGCTCATGCCGCCCCCTCTCAGGTGTTGTGGCGGTAGCCGGTCGCCGGGGTGCCGTCGGCCAGCGTGGTCGGGTAGCTGAAGTCGCGCACCAGCTCGGGCTCGCGCAGCGGGACCGCCACGAGCTCGTCGCCCTTGCGGTCGTAGCCGCGGGCGACGCCGCCGCGCACGTCGAAGGAGTAGATGATCTTCTCGGTCGACCCGAACAGCATGAGGGCGCCGAGCAGCTCGTCGTCGTCCTTGGCGTTCTTGTACGTCTCGATCGCCTCCTCGACCCCGGGCCCGAACATCTGGTGCAGGTACTTCGGGGGCACGTGGATCGGGGGGATGTAGTAGACGTTCGGCTCGAGGCCGAGCTGCGGGTAGATGGGCAGGGCCACCTTGCGGGTGTGGATGAGGAAGTCGGCCGGGTTGCGCGCGTCGGCCTTGTCCGGGGTGTTCACGAAGTCGGTGAGGCGCAGGCGCCCGATGCAGACCGTGGTGCACTGGGTCTGCAGGCCCTGCTCGATCTTCGGGTAGCAGCCGATGCACTTCTCGCTGACCCGGGTCTCGATGTTGAACATCGACTTCTTGTACGGGCAGGCGGCCACGCACTCCTGGTAGCCCCGGCAGCGGTCCTGGTCGATCAGGACGATGCCGTCCTCGTCGCGCTTGTAGATGGCCTGACGGGGACAGGCGGCCAGGCAGGCGGGGTAGGTGCAGTGGTTGCAGATGCGCTGCAGGTAGTACATCCACATGTCGGCGTGCGGGATGTCGGGGATGTAGGTCTCCTCGCCCGCGACCCCGGTGGGCTCGTCCTCGCCCAGGTTCGGGTGGTTCCAGTCGGCCTGGTCCGGCTGCCAGTTGACCGCCACCTCGCCGGTCTCGGCCGCCTCGAAGATCGTCTTGCCGGCGTAGGTGTCGCCCTGCCAGTCCTGCGGCCCGAGGCGCTCGAGCACCTGCACGTCCCAGCCGGTCGGGTAGAACCCGTACGGCTTGGTCTCGATGTTGTTCCAGAGCATGTACTCCTGGCCGGGACCCCAGGTCCAGGTGCTCTTGCAGGCGATCGTGCACGTCTGGCAGGCGATGCACTTGTTGGTGTCCATCACCATGCAGAACTGCCGCTCGGGCCGGGAGCCCTCATACGGGTAGTCCATGTCCCGGCCGAGCTGCCAGTTGAAGACCTTGGCCACGGTCAGGCCCCCTTCACGTAGTCGCCGGCGATGAAGCGCTTCATTGCTGGCGATGGCGCCTCGGGCCGATACCCGAGGGTGATCGGCCGCCAGAGCCGCTCACCGCCCACCCCGCCGTCCTCGGCCTTCACGATGCGCACGATGGCCTCCTTGGGCGCGCCGGAGACCGTGTGCACGTCCGCCTCGAACCCCGTCCCGATGACCTGCCCGAAGTAGTTCTTGCGGGTCATCGTCTCGGTCATCTGGGTCGGCCGGAGCCACGCCCGGGTCCCGGACTGGTGGCTGCCGTGCCGGAACAGCGACACGTAGTTGGTCTCGGCGCTCTTGGCCGGCGCGCCCTCCCGGGCCGCCTGGGCGGCGACCGTCGAGGGGGTCGCCGCGTACATGTTGAACCAGGTGCGGATGACGCCGGGCGGCATGCCGGGGTAGATGCGCACGCGCATCATCACCCGGGCCACGTCGTAGTCGGGGTCGTCCTCCTTCCAGCCCCGGTAGGGCCGGTCCTCCGGGTCGGCGTCCACCCAGGCGTAGTCGCCGTCGGTGACCCCCTCCCGCTTGGCGTCGTTCGGGTTGATCTCCAGGTACGCCTCACCGGCCCAGGGGGCGCGCGGGTCGCGCCGGTAGGGGTCGCCGAAGGGCCCGAAGAGCATCGCGATCCAGTCCGAGTCGACCGCGGTGGAGTGCGCCCCCCAGCGGTACTTCGGCGTCTGGAAGATGAACTTGTAGGCCGGCTCCTTCGCGGTGAGCGGGTGGGTGGTGCCCTTCAGCCGGTCCCAGGTGACCACCACGTTGCGGAACTGGCGCGTCTCGGTGTCCATCTGGTCCTCGGGCACGCCGTAGTCGGCCGGGGTCTTGGGCTTGATGGACGGGTGGTCCTTGTTGGAGAGGATCGTGTTGGGCTCGTAGAACGTGGCGTCCACCGGCTCGCGCCACACCGGGAGCTGCTCCCCGGCCTCGCGGAACTCGGGCTCCGGCCGGTAGAACTCCAGGCGCCCGGTGGGCGTGTACCAGGGCTTGTCCTCGTTGCGCTGCTCCCAGCCGGCGGCCCGCGGGTAGGTGCGGGTGTTCATGAGCAGCGGCACGCCGTTCTTGGCCTTGGCGTGGACCTCGCGGAACTTGACCCCGTGGGTGTTGTTCGAGCCGCCGAGCACCCGCTGCAGGTACGGGGCGGGGTCGCCGTCGAGGACGCCCTTCCAGTACTCGCGCATCTCGGGGATGCCGGTGATGGCGCCCAGCCGCTCGGCCACCTGGGCCAGCACCGTGTAGTCGCTGCGGGTGTCGTGCAGGCGCTCCATGGGCGTGGTCGGGAAGGCCATCAGGAACGGGTTGGTGCAGCTGGCGGTCATGTCCGGCAGCTTGAACTCCGCCCAGGAGTCGACCGCGAAGACCATGTCGGAGTACTCGCAGCTGGAGGTCCAGAACCACTCGTTGCAGAACACCGCGTCCTGCTTGGGCAGCGTGTTGTGGACCACGTCGAAGGACCACTTGGCGTTGCCGAGCAGCGAGTTGGAGTTGCCGAACCAGATGAACTTGCTGGGCGTCGGCATGTGGCTCTTGCCGGTGAGCTGGTTGTCGCCGGCCCGCAGGGGCCGCTCGCCGTAGTTCCAGTAGTGGGCCGACTCGGCCTTGTAGTAGCGCTTGACCTTGGCCGGCTTGGTGAGGTCCCCGGTGATGTTGAAGGGGTCCTCGGTGATCCACTGGGGCACCGCCTGGAAGAGCGAGCCCCGGTAGTTGCCGGCGTAGCTTCCGACGTTGCCGCCGATGTGGCCGATGTTGTCGGTCAGCGCGCCGACCAGGAAGTGGGCCCGGCCGAACAGGTCGTTGTTGAAGTAGTGGTTCGGGCCCATGCCGGCGGCCAGCAGCGTCTGGCCCGGGTTGGCCGCGATCTGCCGGGCCAGGCTCTGGATGGCCTCCTTGGGCACCCGGGTGAGCTCGGCGGTGGTGTCCAGGTCGAACGAGTCGTCGAGGTACTGCTTGAGCAGGTCGAAGACCGGCCGCACGCCGACCTTGGTGCCGTCGACCAGGGTGACCTCGAAGCGGCCGTTCAGCGCCGGGTCGACCGGCATCCGCTTGCCCACCTCGTCGCGCGTGACCACCACGGGCTTCTTGGCCCGGGGGTCCCAGACCACGAAGTCGCCCCACTCCTGGCGGAGCTCGGTGGGGATGATCTGGGTGCCCACGGTGAACGGCGGGGGCGGCGGGTCGGCCTTGATCGCGGCGTCGGGCTTGATCACGACGTAGTTGTCGAGCTTGGCGTTCCGGTAGCCCCTGATGATGTCCTTCGCCGTCAGCAGGTCGCCGGTGTCGTCGCGCACCAGGAGCGGCAGGTCGGTGCGGTCGGTGACCGCCTTCCGGTCGTAGGTGCCCTTGGCGATGATCTCGCGGGCCACCCCGAGCAGCAGCGCGGTGTCGGTGCCGGGGCGCAGGACGATGACCTCGTCGGCCTTGTTCGCGGTCGGCATGTAGTCCGCGCTGATGACGATGACGCGGGAGCCCTTCAGGCGCGCGTCGCCCAGCCAGTGGCCGTCGGGCATCTTGGTGCAGATCCAGTTCATCCCGATGAGCACGATGAGCTTGGAGTGCTCGACGGCGAACAGGTCGAAGTCGACGGTCTGGCTGCCCGAGACCACCGGGTGCCCCGGGGGCAGGTCGGTGTGCCACGCGTAGTTGTCGAACGCGCGGCTGCCGTAGCGCTCGCCCGCGGGCGCGTCGGGCCGCAGCTTGGCGTCGAGCAGGGCCAGCATGTTGGCGAAGCGGTAGAAGCCGAACACCCGGCCGATGCCCAGCAGCGGCATGCCGCCGCGCATCTTGATGACCTGGGTGCCGGCGCCGTGGGTCGCCTCGACCATGTCCGGGTCATAGCCCTGGTCGAGGAGCTTCTGCTTGGCCTCCTCGCCGTTGTAGGTCGTGGCGACGTTCTGGAGGGTCTTCGCCGCGATGTCGATGGCCTCGTCCCACGAGATCCTGAGCCACCGGTCCCGGCCCCGCAGGGTGGTGTCCATCGTCGGGGTGCCGTCGTCGTTGCGCGGGAAGCCCTCGTCGACCCACTTCTTGAAGCCCTCGCGCACCATCGGGCCCTTGACCCGCCGGTCGCCGTAGATGCGCCGGCCCAGGATGAGGCCCTTCTGGCAGCAGCGGGGGTCCCAGCGGTGCGAGGCGGGGTTGCCCTCGAGGTCGGTGGCCTGGCCGTAGCCGTAGGTGGGGCTGATCCGGACGATCACCCCGTTCTTCACGTGTGCGCGCAGCAGGCAGTTGTGCGTGTCGTTCGGCGCGCAGGTGAACACGAACGAGGAGTCCTCGGCGTACTGGTCGCGGTAGACCCGCTCCCAGCCCCGGTCCGGGACCTGGGTCAGGGGGTTGGTGACCCGCTCGGCCTGCGGGGCCGCGGCCGCCGCGAGGAATCGCGGCCGGGCGAGCACGGCGGCGAGCCCGCCTCCGCCCACCAGCGCCCGCCCGATGAGCGTTCGCCTGGAGATACCCGCGTCGTCCACGTCGTCCCCCTGGGTGTCGGTGGCGGTTCGGCGCGCTGCGCGCCGTCCGGTCCATCCAATACCCCTGGACGGATTTCTCCAAGGCAATACGGATAAACCTGTGCAGGGCGAATGTCCCGACCTGGGGACCGGGTGGCGGGACGGCCGCCCCGGGAGGCCGGGCGGCGGGCGTCCCGCCCCGGGTCAGGCGGTCGCCGCCGGCCGGCGCCGCACGGCGAGCAGCGCCACGAGCCCGGCCGCGGGCACCGCCGCCGCGACGAGCAGCACGTCCCGGACCGCGTCCTCGCCGCCGATCGCCTCGAGCAGGATGCTCGCGCAGGTCACGGCCAGCGCGGCCACGACGACCATCGCGGTGATGGTGACGCCCGAGGCCGATCCGGCCGCCTCCGGCGGCGCCGCGGCGAGGGTCTGGATGCTGGCGACGCCGTAGGCCAGGCTCACCCCCAGCCCGGTGGCGAAGAGGGCCAGCATGTAGGACCACAGCGGCCCGGCCAGGGCGAGCCACACCAGGCCGGCCGCCGAGAGCGCGAGGGCGCCGGGCATGACCCGCTCGGCCCCGAGGCGGGTCGTGAGGCTCCCCGCGAGCGGCCCGGCGAGCGCCGCGCCGGCCGACATGGCGAGGAACACCGTGCCCGCCTCGAGGGGGCCGAAGCCCCGCACCTCCTGCAGGGCGAGGGTGGCCACCAGCACGGACGCGGCCCAGCAGATGTTGGGGGTCTTCCCGGCGCCGAGCTTCCGGTGGAAGGCCGGGCTGCGGATGAGCGCGAGGTCCAGCTGGGCGACGCGCGGACGGGCCGTCCTGTCCTTCCAGACGATGCCGGTGATCAGCGCCGCCCCGGCCCCGGCGAGCGCCACGACCAGCGCGAGGGGCCAGGCGTTCGCGGCGTCGATCGCGACCATGACCGCGAGCAGGCCCACCCCGAGCAGGCCGGCCCCCGCCCAGTCGATGCGGCGCGACGCGTCCGCGTCGCGCGACTCGGAGACCGCGACGGCCACCAGCACCGCGGCCACCGCGAGCAGCGGCAGGTTCACCAGGAACACCGATCGCCAGCCCAGCGCGCCGGTGAGCGCGCCGCCCACGAAGGGACCGACCGCCGTGCCCACGTTGGCCACGCCGACCACCACCCCGATGGCCCAGGCGCGCCGGGCCGCCGGGAACGCGGCGCTCACCACGGCCATCGTCACCGGGAAGAGCAGCGCCGCGCCGGCGCCCTGGACCACGCGGAACCCGACCAGGGCGTACTCGCTGGGGGCGAGCCCGCACAGGAGCGACCCGAGCCCGAACAGCCCGATCCCGGCGAGCGTCATGCGCCGGCGCCCGAGCACGTCCCCCAGGCGGCCGCCGGCGACCAGCAGCGCGGCGAACGCCAGCAGGTAGGCGGTGAGGACCCAGTGCAGGTCCGTCGCCGGCATGCCGAAGTCGCGGGCGATGGTCGGCAGCGCGACGTTCAGCGAGTAGTAGTCGAGCACCACCGCGATCTGGGCGAGCCCGACGGCGCAGATCACGAGGCCGCCGCCGTGGCGCGCGGCGCCGGCGCCGCTCATGCGCGAAAAGCGGAGCGGCCGCCCGGGGGCGGCCGCTCGTCCACTCGGGGTCGGGCGGGGATCAGTCCTCGCCCTGGGCCAGGCTGTAGCTCTGCTCCCCGTCGAACTCCATCAGGCGCTCGATGTGGTTCCAGCGCAGGCCGGCGGCGGTGAGGCGGCCGAGCACGTCCAGCAGGATCGCGTCGGTCATCTCCTGGGCCGGGTCGGACATGATCGTCCGGCAGCGCCAGATGTCCACGACGTCGGTCAGCACGTCGGTGGGCGGGTACACCTTGGTGCCGCGCGAGGAGATCATCTTGAGCTTGACCGGCGAGCCCTCGATGGCCTTCTCGTACGCCGGGCCGAGCTGGTCGGCCACGAGCTCGGACTCGACGAAGATGTCGGCCCCCACGTCCTTGCGCGAGCTCGGGGTGACCCAGACCGGGTCCTTGGCGAAGTGGTGGAGCTTGATCGGCTTGTACTCGCGCACCGTCCAGTCGGTGGGCTTCTTGCCGAGGTTCTTGATGATCTCGTCGGTGTAGCCGATCGTGCCGGCCTGCTTCTCGTCGCCGACCACGTCGCGGGTCATGGCCTTGCCCTCCTCGAGGGTGACCATGACGGCGTTCTCGATGGCCGAGGCGGCCTCGAACTCGCCGAGGTGGCGCAGCATCATCACGCCCGAGAGGATCATCGCGGTCGGGTTGATGACGTTCTTGCCGGCGTACTTCGGGGCCGAGCCGTGGACGGCCTCGGCGATGAAGACCTCGTTGCCGATGTTGGCCGAGGGCGCGAAGCCCAGGCCGCCGACCAGCGCCGAGGTGAGGTCGCTGACGATGTCGCCGTTCATGTTGGTGGTCACGATGACCCCGTACTGCTCGGGGAGCTTCACGAGCTGGTGCGCGCCGTTGTCGACGATGACGTGCCAGGAGTCGATCTCCGGGTACTCCTTGGCGATGTCCTCGAAGGTCCGCTTCAGCATGCCCTCGGTCATCTTCATGATGTTGGACTTGGTGAAGCAGGCCACCTCCTTGCGGCCCTCCGCCCGGGCCAGCTCGAAGGCCAGCCGCACGATCTTCTCCGAGCCCTTGCGCGAGATGAGCTTGATCGCCTGGGCGACGCCCGGCGTCTGCATGTGCTCGATGCCGGCGTAGAGGTCCTCGACGTTCTCGCGTACGACGACCAGGTCGATGCCGCGGCCGCTATAGGGGGTCTTGACCCCGGGGTACTCGCGAGCAGGGCGGACGTTGCCGTAGGTCTCGAACAGCTTGCGCAGGGTGACGTTGGCGCTCTTCTCGCCGTAGCCGATCGGGGTGCCGAGGGGGCCCTTGAGGACGACACGGGTCTTCTTGATCGACTCGATGGTGTCCGGGCGCACGCCCGAGGGAAGGCCCTCGAGGAAGACCCGCTCGCCGGCGTGGCGCTCCTCCCACTCGATGGGCGCGCCGGTCGCCTCGATGATCCGCACGGTGGACTCGACCACCTCGGGACCGATGCCGTCGCCCGGGATCACGGTGACCAGCTTCTTGCCGGACGGGGTGATGTGGAAGCTCAATGAACCCCTCTCGTCTTGTCTCCATGGCGTCGGGGCGCCGGCACACTGAAGCCGCCCGACGGACCCCCGAACCGCCGAACGAGAAGAAAACCCACAGAAGCGAACGCTTTCCGGCGACGCACGACGAGCCTGCCCCCACGACGCCGGGCCGCGGGCAGGATAGCCGGGGCGCCGGGTCCCATCCAACCGGGAACCGATCCGCGCCCGCGGGCGCCGGCGGCGGCCGGGCTGCGAGGCTCCCCCGCGTGCTCCGCCTCGACCATGTCCTCCTCGCGGTGCCCGACCTCGCCGCGGCCGCCGCGGCCATCCACCGCGACCACGGGCTGACCGCCCGGGACGGGGGCCGTCACCCGGGCGCCGGGACGGCCAACCTCATCGTCCCGCTCGGCGGGCCCTACCTGGAGCTGATCGCCGTGGCCGACCCGGGCGAGGCGTCCGGGAGCCCGCTCGGGCGCGCCGTCGCGGCCGCCGCGACCGGGGGCCCGCGGCTGATGGCGTGGTGCGTGGCGCCCGGGGACCTGGCCGCGGCCGCCCGGTCGCGGGGCCTGGCGCCCGCGCCCGGCGAGCGGGTGCGCCCGGACGGCTCGGTGGTGCGCTGGCGGCTGGCCGGGCTCGACCGGGCCCTGGCCGACCCGGCCCTGCCGTTCCTGATCGGCTGGGACGACCCGGCCGCCCATCCCGGGCGCGGCCCCGCCGGCCCGGCCGCCGGGGTGCGCGGGATCACCGTGGGCGCCCGCGACCCGGCGGCGGTGCGCGCCTGGTGCGCGGGGCTCGACGTCGCCCTGGAGGTGGTCCCCGGCGACCCGGGTCCCCGCCGGGTGATCGTCGAAGCGGCCGGCGGGGACCTCGTGATCGAGGGCGGGCCGCCCCCTACGTGAGCAGGCGCTGGGCGGCGGCGCTGACCATCCGCCCGTCCGCCTGGGCGCCCAGCCGGGCCATGGCCGCCTTCATCACCCGGCCCATGTCCTTGGGGCCGCTCGCGCCCTCGGCGGCGAGAGCTCGGCCTGCTCGGTGGCGACCAGGTCATCCCGGCCCGCCGCCTGGAACTGCTCGATCGACTCGCGGTGCTGCTTGACCATGGTGCGCAGGACCTTCAGCACGCCGTCGTCGTCCAGCGGACCCCGCGCGGCGATCTCGGCGTTCTTCACCGCGGCCCGCGCGCGGCGGATGGTCCCCAGGCGCACCTTGTCGCCCGCGCGCATGGCGTCCTTCATGTCCGCCTCGAGCCGGACGGCCAGGTCGCTCATCCCTCGGCCTGCGACCCGGCCAGGTACTCGCGGTAGGCGGCGGCGTCGAGCAGCCCGTCGAGCTCGGCCGGGTCGCTCAGGCGCACCCGGATGAGCCATCCGGCGCCGTAGGGGTCGGAGTTCACCACCTCGGGGGTGTCGACCACCCCCTGGTTGACCGCCAGCACCTCGGCGCTCGCCGGCGCGATGATGTCCGAGACGGCCTTCACCGACTCGAGCTCGCCGTAGGACTCCCCGGCCGTGGTCGTCGCCCCCACCTCGGGCGGGTCGAAGTAGACCACCTCGCCCAGCTGGTCCTGGGCGTACCAGGTGATGCCGAAGACGGCCTCGTCGCCCTCCACCCGCACCCAGTCGTGCTCGCGGTGGTAGCGGAGGTCGTCGGGGTAGGTCTCCTCGCTCACTCGGGATCGCCTTTCCTCGGGTTGGTGTCCACCAGGGGGCGGCGGGCCGTCTCGGCCGCCTTGACCTTGCCGCGGATGTCCACGGCGACCGGGGTCCCCGGCGCCGCCAGCGCCCGGGGGATGTACCCCATGCCGATGCCGACGCCAAGGGTCGGCGAGAGGGTGCCGGAGGTGAGCGTGCCGGCCGGGGCGCCCTCGTGCCGCACCGCGCATCCGGGCCGGGGGATGCCGGGCTCGGTCAGCCGGATCATCGCCAGGCGCTCGGCCGTGCCCTCGGCCGCCTCGCGACGCATGCGCTCGGCCCCCGGGAACCCGCCACGCCCGAGGTCGCAGGCCCAGCCGAGCCCGGCCTCGATGGGCGAGCGATCCCGCGAGAGCTCGTTGCCGTAGAGCGGGTAGCCCATCTCCAGCCGCAGGGTGTCGCGCGCGGCGAGGCCGCAGGGGGTGGCGGCCACCCGCCCGCCGACCAGGGCGTCCCACAGGCGCGGGGCGAGCTCGGCCGGGCACATGAGCTCCACCCCCGGCTCCCCGGTGTAGCCGGTGCGCGCGACCAGGCAGGGCACCCGGGCCACCTGGTCCTCGGTGATCTCGGTGTACGGGAGCGCGAGGGGCGCCGGCGTCGCGCAGAGCGGCCCGATGACCTCCCGCCACGCCGGACCCTGGAGGGCCAGCATCGCGACCTCGGGCGAGCGGTCCAGCACCTCGACGTCCGGGGGGCTCTGCTCGCGCAGCCGGTCCAGGCACGCGGCGATGTTGGCGGCGTTGACCACCAGCAGGAACCGGTCGAGCAGCCCGTAGAGGATCAGGTCGTCGACCACCCCGCCGTCGGCGGTCGGCAGCAGCGTGTACTGGCCCTGGCCGGGCCCGACCCGGCTCACGTCGTTGGTCAGCACGCGTTGCAGGAAGTCCCGGCCGCCGGCCCCGTGGACCTCGATCTGGCCCATGTGGGACACGTCGAACAGCCCGGCGTGCTCGCGCACCGCCCGGTGCTCGGCCCGCACGCCGGCGTACTCGATGGGCATGTCCCAGCCCGCGAACGCGCCCATCCGCGCCCCGAGCGCCGTGTGCCGGTCGTGCAGTGACGTGCGAAGCGGCGCGGCGGACATCCGCGGCGACGCTAGCAGGCGGCCCCGGCGGGCGATGCGGCCCGCCGGGGCCGGTGACCGGCCGCCGGGCCGGCTACCGGTCGCGCAGGAAGCTCGGGATCTCCAGCACGTCGTCGGGCATGTCGAAGGAGGTCCGCTCCTCCCGCCGGGGCTCGGGCGCCGCGGGCTCGGCCCGGGCCGGCTCGCGCCCGAAGACCGCCGGGCGCGCGCCCTCCGGGCGGCGGGGCTCCTCGGCCGGCGGGCTCACGTGGCCGCGACCGCGCTCGGCCCCGTCGAAGCCGGTCGCGATGACCGTGACCCGGACGTGGTCGCCGAACGCCTCGTCGATGACCGCGCCGAAGATGACGTTGCAGTCGTCGTCGGCGGCGTTGCGGATGATGCTGGCCGCCTCGTCGATCTCGAACAGCCCCAGGTCGGGGCCGCCGGTGATGTTCAGGAGCACGCCCGTCGCCCCGGCGACGGTGGTCTCGAGCAGCGGCGAGGAGATGGCCGCACGGGCGGCCTCGGCCGCGCGGTTCTCCCCCGAGGCGGTGCCGATGCCCATGAGCGACGACCCGGCCTCCTGCATGATCGTGCGGACGTCGGCGAAGTCCAGGTTGATGAGCCCGGGCACGGTGATCAGGTCGGTGATCCCCTGCACGCCCTGCCGGAGCACGTCGTCGGCCATGCGGAACGCGTCGATGATCGACGTGCGGCGCTCCACCACCTCGAGGAGCCGCTCGTTGGGGATCACGATGACCGAGTCCACGTGGCCGCGAAGGCCGCTGATGCCCTCCTCGGCGCGGCGCATGCGCTGCCGGCCCTCGAAGGAGAACGGCTTGGTCACCACGCCGACGGTGAGCGCGCCCTGCTCGCGGGCGATCTGGGCGATGACCGGCGCCGCGCCGGTCCCGGTGCCGCCGCCCTCGCCGGCGGTCACGAACACCATGTCCGCGCCGCGGACCGCCTCCTTGAGCTCCTCGCGGCTCTCCTCGGCGGCCTCGCGCCCCACCCGCGGGTCGGCGCCGGCGCCGAGCCCCTTGGTGATCGTGCCGCCGATGTGGATCTTGGTGTCGGCGTCGCACATGGCGAGCGCCTGGGCGTCGGTGTTCACCGCGATGAACTCCACCCCGCGCACGCCCGCGTCGATCATGCGGTTCACGGCGTTCGTGCCGCCGCCGCCGACGCCCACGACCTTGATGACCGCCAGGTAGTTGCTGCTCTCCATCGGGTGAACCCTCCTCCGCCGCGCTCGGCCGGCGGAACCGTCAGGTGGACGTTCACGGCGCTCCGGGGGCGCCCGCACCGAACCCTCGATCAGGACTCGATGGTGCGGGGACCCACCCACCGGCCTGGTCGCGCCGTGAGCAGGGCAGGTTCGCCCACGGTGACCCTAGTGACGCGCCGGCCCGTCGTCAACGAAACCCTCGATCAATGGCTGAGGCATATTGTCGCCCGCATCGACCTGGACTCAAGGCTCGCTGGAGGGTGCGCCGTCGTCGGCCGGGTCGGCGTCGTCGCCGGCCGGGGCCGCGTCCTCGCCGTCGTCGGCCGCCGCGGTCGACCCGACGCCGCCCATCGTGGGCCGCTCGGGCACGGAGAGGTCCAGGTAGGTCGCCCGGGCGAGGTCGGCGGGGTCGGCGTTGCCGACCACCGCGTCGAGCACCAGCGCCTTCTCGGCCAGCCGCTCCGGGGGCCCGAGCCTGAGCTCCGGGCCGCCGGCCAGGCGGGCGCGAAGGGCGCCGCGGGCGAGGCGGAGGTCCTTGACCCGCGCCGCGGTGGAGGGCTCCAGCGCGGCCAGGAACGCCAGGGCCGACCGCTGGGCGCTCCCGCCCACCCGGTCGCCGCGCGGGGCGGTCGGGACGTCGATGGTCGGCAGGCCGCGGCGCGCGCCCTCCCCGAGCACCCGGCCGGCCGGCGAGACCAGGAGCGAGCGCCCTCCCCGCACCTCGAGCACGGCGCCCGGGCGGGCGAGGTCCACCTGCACCCGGACCGTGCGGGGCCACTCGCGGGCCACGTGCACGTCGGCGATCTGGGGGAAGCGGGCCACCAGCTCCTCGCGCATCCGCTGCACCGGCGGGCGCACCATGGTGCCCTCGGCGGCCACCGCGGCGACCACCTCGTTCACGCGGGCGCGGTCCGGGCCGCGGTAGCCCTCGACCCGCACGGTGGAGATGGCGACCGGCGGTCCGGTCAGGGTCCACCACGCGCCCGCGATCACCGCCGTCCCGGCCACGGCGCACAGCAGGGTCGTGCGGCGGCGGCGCTCCAGCTCGGCGCGGCGCACGGCCGGGCTGCGCCCGCCTGCGGGCACGCCCGCCGTCCGGGGGGCGCGGGCGATCACGCGATCTCGGGGAGCGGCGGGGCGGTGATGCCGCGCTCGGGGTCCAGGTAGCGGACCTCGGCGCGGAGCACCGGCCCCCCGGCCGCCCGCACCCGGCGCCGGCCCTCGGCCATGAGCGCGATGACGTCCGCCGCCCGGCAGCCGGGCGCGGCCTCGATGAAGTTGGCGTGCACCGGGGAGACCCGCGCCCCGCCCACGGCCACCCCCTTCATCCCGGCGGCCTCGAGCAGCCGCCCGGCCGACTCGCCCGGCGGGTTGGTGAAGACGCTCCCGAACGTGCGCACCCCCTGCGGCTGGGTGCCGCGCCGGTGGCCGCGGTACTCGTCCAGCCGGGCCTGGATCGCGCCGGGGTCCCCCGGCCGCAGCCGGAACTCCGCGGCGGCGACGACCTGGCCGGGGCCGACCGAGCTGTGGCGGTAGGCCAGGTCGAGGTCCGCGGGGCCCACCCGCCGGCGTCCCTCCGCGTCGCAGATGACCGCCCAGGCCAGCACCTGGGACAGGTCGCCGCGGTAGGCGCCCGCGTTCATCACCACCGCGCCGCCGACCGAGCCCGGGATGCTCGCCCCGAACTCGAGCCCCTCGAGGCCGGCCGCCGCCGCCCGCAGGACCGCCCGCGGGAGCGAGGCGCCCCCGCCGCACCACAGCCGCGCCCCCGACCGCACCGAGATGGCCTGGAGGCGCCCGGCCAGGCGCAGCGCGAGCCCGCGGAAGCCCTCGTCGGACACGATCAGGTTCGAGCCGCGCCCCACCACGGCCACCGGGAGCCCGCGGCGGGCGGCCCAGGCCAGGGCGTCGGTCACCTGGCGGAACGAGGCGCAGACCGCCAGCGCGTCCGCCGGCCCGCCCACCCGGATGGTGGTGAGCGGGGCGAGCGGGGCGTCGGGCCGGATGTCAGCCGTGCTCGCCACCGTGAGGGTCCCGGGCATCTCCCGGTGGGTTCTCCAGCCGGGTGAGCAACTCCTGCCCGAGGCCGGTCACGTCGCCCGCCCCGATGGTGAGCACCAGGTCCCCGGCACGGAGATCGGGCACGAGCGCCGGCGCAACGTCGGCGAGCGCCGGCACGTAGCGCACCTCCACGCCGGCCGGCACGGCGTCGGCCACCAGGCGCCCGCTGACGCCGGGCACCGGCGCCTCGCGCGCCGCGTAGACGTCGGTGACCACGACCAGGTCGGCCGCGCCGAGCGCCCGCCCGGTCTCGGCCCCGAGGGCCCGGGTGCGCGAGTACAGGTGGGGCTGGAACACCGCGACCAGGCGCCCGGGGTGGACGCTGCGGGCGGCGGCGAGCACCGCGGCGACCTCGGCCGGGTGGTGGGCGTAGTCGTCGACCACCCGCACGCCCGCGGCGGTCCCGCGCTCCTCGAAGCGCCGGCCGACCCCGCCGAAGCCCGCGATGCGGGCGGCGGCCTGGTCGAGGGGCACGCCGCACCAGTCGGCGAGGGCGAGCGCGCAGGCGGCGTTGTCGAGGTTGTGGCGCCCGGGCGCCCCGGGCCGCAGCGGCACCCGCCGGCCGTCGCGCAGGGCGAGCACCGGGCCCGCGGGACCGTCCTCGGGCCAGCCCCAGGCGCCCTGCACCGGCCCCACCAGGCGGACCGGGCAGGGCGCGGCGGCGGCCACCGCCCGCGCCCGGGCGTTCGGCCCGGCCACCAGGAGCCCGTCGGCCGGCAGCCGGGCGACGAACTCGGCGAAGACCTGCTCGACCTCCTCCACGGACGCGTAGGTCGCGTGGTGGTCGTGGTCGACGTTCAGCAGGATGGCCGCCTCGGGCGCGAGCCGGAGCAGGGAGCGGTCGCTCTCGTCGGCCTCGGCCACGAACCAGGGACCGGTGCCCCACGACGCCCCGGTGCCCTCGCCCCAGGGGATCGAGGCGCCCACGCACACGGCCGGGTCGCCGAGGGCCAGCGCGAGCATGGCGGTGGTGGTCGACTTGCCGTGGGCCCCGGCCACGGCGAGGCCGCGGCGGCCGGCCATGAGCTCGGCCAGCAGGTCGGCGCGGTGGATGACCTCCAGGCCCCGCCGGCGGGCGGCGAGGAGCTCGGGGTTCTCGGGCGGGATCGCGGTGGAGACGACCAGCGCGCCGGCGTCGGGGGGGATCGCCGCCGCGTCGTGACCGGCGCGGGCATCGGCCCCCGCGGCCCGGAGCGCCGCCAGGGTGGCCGACTCGTCGCGGTCGGTCCCGCTGACCCGGTAGCCGGCCCGCAGCGCGAGCATGGCCAGGCCGCTCATGCCGGCCCCGCCGATGCCCACCAGGTGGATCGGCCGCGGCCTCACCGGCGGCGCCGCCGGCGCCGGCCCCGGCGGCGGGTGGCGAGCTCGACGACCATGCCGGCGATGTGGTCGGCCGCGTCCGGGCGCCCGACGGCCCGGGCGGCCTCGCCCATGTGCTCGAGCCGCCGCCGGTCGGCCAGGAGCGCCCCCACCAGCTCCCGCAGGTGCCGGCCGGAGCACTCCTCGTCGGGCAGCAGCACCGCCGCCCCCGCCTCGGCGAGCCAGCGGGCGTTGGTGGTCTGGTGGTCGCCGGTCGCGTGCGGGTAGGGCACCAGCACCGAGGCCCGGCCGATGGCGGCAAGCTCGAACACCGTCCCCCCGGAGCGCGAGACGACCAGGTCGGCGGCGGCCACCGCCTCGGGGAAGTTGTCCAGGTAGCCCACCAGCCGGTAGCGCGGGCCCGGATCGCGGCCCCCCAGCATCCCGCGCACCTCGTCCACCTGGCGGGGGCCGGCCACGTGGATGAGCGCGAAGGGGGGCCCGTCGCCGAACGCGTCGACCGCCGCGACGTTCAGCGAGCGCGCGCCCTGGCTGCCCCCGGCGACCAGCACGCAGGTCTCGTCCGGCCCCACCCCGAAGGCCCGCCGGCCGGCGGTCCGGGTGGCCCGGCGGACCGCCGCCGACACCGGCCGGCCGGTGACCACGTACCGGCGCCCGCCCCGGCCCGGGAGGGGGAAGGCCAGCGCGACGCGCCGCGCGAGCGGCGCGGCCAGGCGGTTGGCGACCCCCAGGCGCGAGTCGGCCTCCATGAGCAGCACCGGCCGGCGGGTGATCCAGCCGGCGATGGCCGCCGGGCCGGCCACGTAGCCCCCGGCCCCCACCACCACGGCGGCCTCGCGCCGGCGCAGGATGGCGATCATGCGGGGCACCGCGACGGCGGCCTGCCAGAGCGCGAGCAGGTTGCGCGGGGTGATGCGGCGCTCCAGGCCTCGCAGGGCGACCCGGTCCTCGGGATAGCCCGCCGCCTCGACCAGGTCCGATCCGACCCGGGCGGGCACGCCGACGAAGCTGACCTCGGCGCCGCGCCCGCGAAGCGCCTCAGCCAGCGCGAGCGCCGGCATGACGTGCCCGGCCGTCCCCCCCGCGGCGATGACCACCCTCGGCCTGTCCGGGGATGACCCGGAGGCCGGCGAGACGGCTTCGGGCCCCGATCTGGACGAGGAGCCCGGCGGCGGCGCAGAAGACGACGAGGCTGCTCCCTCCGTAGGACACGAACGGCAGCGGCACGCCGGTGACCGGGAGGAGACCGAGCACGGCGCCCAGGTTGACGACCGACTGGACCGCGACGAGGGCGCTGAGCCCCACGGCCATCACCTGCTGGTGCAGGTCCCGGGCGCGCAGCGCGATGACGAACCCGCAGACCGACACCACCGCCAGCAGGGCGATGGTCGCCACCACCGCGACGAGCCCGAGCTCCTCGCCGATGGTGGCCACGATCATATCCGTGTGGGCCTCCGGCAGGTAGAAGACCTTCTGCATCCCGTCGCCCAGCCCCACGCCGCTCACCCCGCCCGAGCCCATCGCGATCTGGGCCTGCACGGTCTGGAACCCGGCGCCCTGGGGGTCGGCCCACGGATCGAGGAAGGCCAGCAGCCGCTCGCGCCGGTAGGGCGCGGCGGCCACCGCGAGCAGCCCGGCGGCCAGGGTGCCCGCCCCGACCAGGGCCAGCGTGCGCATGGGCGCGCCGGCGACCAGCAGCATCGCGGCGACCGCCAGGGCGATGATGGCCGCGGTGCCGAGGTCCTCCACGAGCACGAGGAACGTGAGCAGCCCGGCCACCACGAGCGGGGGCACCATGCCCCGCGGGGTGCCGACCACGTGCGGGTGGCGGGCCACGAACGCGGCGATCCAGACCACCAGGGCCAGCTTCACCAGCTCCGAGGGCTGCACCTGGACCGGGCCCAGCACCAGCCACTGGCGGGCGCCGTTGGCCACGGTGCCGATGCCCGGCACCAGGACCAGCAGCGCCATGGCGCCGGTGACCGCGAGCGCCGCCGGGGCGAGCCGGCGCAGCTGCGCGGGCCGGATGCGCGAGGCCACCACGAACACCGCGAGCCCGATGGCCGCGTAGACCAGCTGCCGGCGCGCGAAGCCCATCGGGTCGCCGTCGTCCAGGAGCGCGGTGGCGCTCGAGGCCGAGTAGACCATCACCAGGCCGAACGAGACGAGCGCGAGCACCGCGATGGCCAGGATCCGCTCCGGCCGTGCCGCCAGCGGCGACATGCGGGACGCCGGGCGCGGTTCGGAGCGGGCTCGGGGGGCGGGCACGACGGAGTCCTCTTCGCCCCGGGCCAGGGGTCCCCTGCCCCGCCCGGGCCGGCCGGATCAGCCCGCCGGGGGCTCCGGCACCTCGCCGGTGCGAAGCACCGCGTTCACCTGCGCGAAGCGCGGGAGCGCGTCATCCAGGCCGTGCTCGGCCACCTGCGCCCAGAAGCGGGCGTTGCGGTCGTGCATCTGCGCGAGGTTGGCCGCCGTCTCGGCGTCGTCGGCGCCGACCAGGTAGGCGTCCTGCTCGGCCGCCAGGCGCTCGGGACCGCCCGGCCGGCCGGCGGTGATCCGCAGGAGCGAGCACCCGCCCATGCGGGATGCCTCGAGCCAGACCACCTCCTCGCCGTGCACCACGTAGCGCACGGCGAGGCCGAACGGCCCGCCGGAGAAGCCGCCGCGGGGGGTGGTCAGGTCCGCGCGCGCCGGTGGCTGCCAGGCGCCCGTCCCGGCCTGGCGGCGGTAGACGGCGAGCATGGCCTCGAGCGGATCGGCGGCGGCGTCCACGGCGGGCCCAGAGGATCAGGCCGCGCCGGCGGCGCGGGCGGCGCGGCGGAAGGCCTCCCCGCGCTCCTCGAAACCGCCGAACTGGTCGAAGCTCGCGCAGGCCGGGGCCAGCAGCACGACCTCGCCGGGGCGCGCCGCGGCCGCCGCCGCCGCCACGGCGGCGTCGAGGGTGCCGCACGGGGCGCAGGGGATCCCCTCCGCGGCGAGCGCGGCCTCGATCTCCGC
>JALOLS010000169.1 GCA_025455865.1 Thermoleophilia bacterium | reverse complement strand
TCGAGGTCGCCGGGCCGATCGCCACCATCACGCTGAACCGGCCCGAGCGCCGGAACATGCTCACCGCCTCGGGGATGGGCCTGCTCGCCGAGCACCTGCGGGCAGCAGGAGCCGACCCCACGGTGCGCGTGATCGTGCTCACCGGCACGGGCAACACGTTCTGCTCCGGGGCGGACCTGTCGGCGGCGTCCTCGGCGGACGCGTCGTCCTTCACGGGCTCCGGGCCTGGGGCGCTCGTGGCGGTGCTCGAGGCGATCCTCGACAACCACAAGCCGGTGATCGCGCGGGTGCAGGGGCACGTGGCCGGTGGCGGGAACGGCCTGGTCGCGGCCGCCGACCTGTCGGTCGCGTCGGCGTCGGCGAGGTTCGCCTTCTCCGAGGTGCGCCTCGGCCTGGCGCCGGCCGTGATCAGTGTCGTGTGCCTGGCCCGCATGCACCGGGCCGACGCCCAGGAGCTGCTGCTCACGGGCTCGCGGGTGCCCGCCGAGCGGATGGTGGCCGCTGGCATGGTGAACCGTGTGGTGGCCGACGAGGCGCTGGACGCCGCGGTGGCCGAGTACGTCGAGGCCCTGGTGGCTGGGGGGCCACAGGCCGTGCGCCACACGAAGGACCTGCTGCGGGTCGTGCCCGGGATGCCCCGGGCCGAGGCGTTCGCGCACACCTCGGCGCTGTCCGCGCAGCTGTTCGCCTCCGAGGAGGCGGCGGCCGGGATGACCGCCTTCCTCACCCGCCAGCCGGCCCCCTGGGTGCCCAGCGCCTGAGCGCTCCCGGCCCTCCGGCCCGCCCCGCCCGTCCGGCCCCCGAGGCCAACGTGCGCCGGGTTGCGTCGGCTCGAGGCGACTTGCGCCGGTTCTCGGACACGGCAGTTGATCGAAACCCGGCACGAAACGCGCGACGGGCGCGGCGACCGGCTCAGGTCGACCAGGGCCGCGGAGGCCGAGGGCCTCAGGCCATCCGGGCGAGGATCTCCTCGACGAGGTCCTGCGACGTCCGGGGGTGCAGGAAGGCCAGGCGCCCGACCGTGCGGCCCTCCCACTTGGTGCTGGTGACCAGCGCGACCTGCTCGTCGAGCAGCGCGGCGGACCACCGGTCGTAGTCCGCCGGCGCCCAGCCGATCCGCTCGAACAGCACGATGCCCAGCGTCGGCTCGCGCAGCAGCCGCAGGTGCGGCTCGGCCTCGACGCGGCGGGCGGTCCAGCGCGCCAGCTCGATCGAGCGCTCCACGGCGCGCGCGTAGGCGTCGGTGCCGTTCACGGCCAGGGAGAACCAGAGCGGCAGGCCACGCGCCCGACGGGTGAGGTGGTAGGCGAGGTCGCTGGGGTTCCACTCGTCGCCGCCGGCGTGGATCACGTCGAGGTAGCTGGCGTCCTGGGTGTGCACCGCGCGGGCCAGCCGCGGCTCCCGGTAGAGCAGCGCCGCGCAGTCGTACGGTGCGAAGAGCCACTTGTGCGGGTCGACGATGAACGAGTCGGCGTGCTCGATCCCCGCGTACTGGGCCCGCACCGAGGGTGCCATCAGCCCGCCGCCGCCGTACGCGCCGTCGACGTGGAACCACAGGCGGTGCTCGCCGGCCACCGGCGCGATCGAGGCCAGGTCGTCGATGATGCCGGCGTTCGTGGTCCCCGCCGTGGCGACGACCCCGACGACGGAGCCCGGGTCGCCGTCGGCGGCCAGGGCCGCGGCGAGGGCCGGCCCGGTGAGCCGGTGGTCGTGCGTGGGAACCTCGAGCGCGGTCATGTCCAGGATCGACAGGGCGTTGTGGATCGACGAGTGCGCCTGGTCGCTGACGGCCACGCGGGTCGCCGAGCCCCGACCCAGGCCGCGGCGGTGCCGGCCCACGTCCCGGGCCACCGTCAGCGCGGAGAGGTTGCCCGCCGAGCCGCCGGACACGAAGACCCCGCCCGCCTCCGGCGGCATCCCGGCGAGGTCGGCGATGAAGCGCAGGACCTGGTTCTCCGCCGCGATGGCGCCGGCGGCCTCGAGGGCCGAGATGCCCTGGATGCTCGCGCCGGAGACCAGCATGTCGAACAGCAGGGCGGCCTTCGTCGGGGCAGCCGGGATGAAGGCCAGGAAGTTCGTGGCGTCCGAGCTCATGACGTGGGGTGCCAGCACGTCGGTCCACAGCGACATCACGTCGTGCGGGTCGGCGCCCTCGGGGGTGATCAGGCCGCTCAGGGCGGCGGTGAGCGTGGCGACGTCGCCGGGCCGGTCCAGCGGGACGGGGTCCATGGCCAACCGGTCGTGCATCGCGGTGAGGACCATGCGGGTGAGCCGTTCGTCGTGGGTGTGCATGTCACGGTCGCGGCCCATGGGGGCACACGGTAGCCGGACGCAACCGGACCTCGGAGTCGTGCGGGCGGCCCGACCGCCCGGCGGCCCCGAGCATCCGACCCGGCACCAGGGCTGCCTCAGGCACGTGCTCGAGCTCCGAGCCCGGCGGTGCGGGCGTGGACCGGTCGCCCGGCCGTCCGCTGGGGTGGCGGCGAGATGCGCGATGATGGGCGCCGGCACCGGGCCGAGCACGAGGCCCGCGCCGTTGGCGGGGTCGCCTAGCGGCCGAGGGCAGCGGTCTTGAAAACCGCCGTGGGGCAACCCACCGTGGGTTCGAATCCCACCCCCGCCGCTCGCTCGCGCTCGCGCTCGCGCTCGCTCGCTCAGGGGGCCTGCGGGCTCGCGCTCGCTCGCCTCGCTCGGGGGGTGTTGCGCTCGCCCGGCCGCCCGCTCCCTCGGGCGGCTCGCGGAATCACGTTCGGCCTGCGACGCCGCGGCGCGGATCGGGTTCGATCTGCGGTCCCTGGACCGCCTCAGATCGAACGCGATCGGGCCGGGGGTGCCCCGTGCTCGGGCGGGGGGCTTGGAGCGCGGGCGGTGGGGCCACGGCTGAGCTCGGAGGGCGGCTCACTGCGCCGCGCGCAGGAACTCCTCGAGGATCGGCCCGGCGGTCCCTGAGCCGGACTCCCCCTCCTCGACGAAGACGGCGACGGCGAGGTCGCCCTGGGTGGCGATCATCCAGGCGTGGGTGTCCGGCGGCGTCGCCGTGCCGAACTCGGCCGTCCCGGTCTTGGCCCCGACCGGCTCACCGGGGACGTCGGCCAGGAACGGGGCCGTCCCCTCGGTGACCACGCTGCG
>JALOLS010000097.1 GCA_025455865.1 Thermoleophilia bacterium | reverse complement strand
GCCTCGCGCTCCACCGTCCGCTCGTCGATCACGCCTGGACGACCTTGGTGCCCACGCCGTCCTGGGTGAAGAGCTCCATGAGCACCGAGTGGGGCACGCGCCCGTCCACGATGTGGGCGGCCTCGACGCCGCCGCGCAGCGCGTCGACCACCGCCTGGAGCTTCGGGATCATCCCCGAGCCGGCGGTGCCCCCGGCGATGAGCCCCTCGACGTCGGCCCGGGAGCACTCGCTGATGAGGCTGCCCTTGTCGGCGAAGTCGTGGAAGACACCCTCGACGTCGGTGAGGAAGATGACCTTCCGGGCCCGGAGCGCGCGGGCGAGGGCCCCGGCCACGGTGTCTGCGTTGATGTTGTAGCTCTGACCGTCGACGCCCACGCCGACCGAGGCCACGACCGGCACGAAGTCGCCAAGGTGCTCCAGCACCCGCGCGTCGATGCGCTCGACCCGCCCCACGAAGCCCAGGTCGGCGTCCTCGTGCTCCGCCTTCTCGGCCCGGATGAGCCCGCCGTCGTCACCGGCCAGCCCGACCGCGGAGACCCCGGCCACCTGGAGCTGGGCCACGATCTCCTTGTTGATCTTCCCCACCAGCACCATCTTGACCAGCTCCATGGTGGGGGCGTCGGTGACCCGCAGGCCGCGGACGAAGCGCACCTCGAGACCCAGGCGGTCGGAGTAGCGCGAGATGTCCGGGCCGCCGCCGTGGACGACCACCGGGTTCATCCCGACCAGCTTGAGCAGGGCGACGTCGCGCGCGAAGGACGCCTTGAGGTCGGGGGCGGTCATGGCGGCGCCGCCGTACTTGATCACGATGGTGGCCCCGGCGAACTCCCGGATGTAGGGGAGCGCCTCCTGCAGGACCTCCACGCGCTGCTGCATCACGGAGCGCTCGGGGGGGATGCGGCTCGTCTCGCTCACGAGGGGGGCAGGCTACCAGCGCCGCTAGGGTGCGCCTGAGGTGAGCGCCGTGCCCCCGCCCCCCATCCCCGGCCGCCTGCGGCTCGCGCTGGTGCTGGTGCTGGTGACCGGGTTCGTCGACGCGCTGGCGTTCGCGCGCACGGGGACCTTCGTGGCCAACATGACCGGCAACACCGTGCTGCTCGGCATCGGGATCGGCGACTGGTCGGCGGCCGGCGCGGTGCCGCCGCTGGTCGCGATCGCCGCGTTCCTGGCCGGGAGCGTGCTCGCCGCCGCGGTGCGCCGCGCCCGGCCCCGCCCGGTCGCGGCCCGCCCGGTCCTGCTCGCGGCCGAGGCCGCGCTCCTTGCGGTCACCGCGCTCATCGTGCTCGTCGCCGGCACGGGGACCCCGGTGCGGGCCGACCGCTACTCGGTGATCGTGCTCGGGTCGGTGGCGATGGCCCTGCAGACCGACGTGGTGCGCCGCGTGGGCGGCGTCGCCGTGTCCACCACCTTCGACACCGGCATGATCGCCTCACTCGGGGCGGCGATCGCCCACCGCTCCCGCGCGGTCGCCGCGGTGGTCGGCCCGGTCATCGCGGTCTACGTGGCCGGGGCGGCCCTGGGCGGGCTCGCGGCGCGGACCGATCCGCGCCTGCTCGCCCTGGCCGCCCCGGCCGTGCTGGCGGTGCTCGCCGCCCTCCTGCTCAGGCGCCGGTGAGGCTCACCAGCCGTCCCAGTGCACCATCGACTCCAGGGGCTCGCGCGGCGCCGGCCGGAAGCCGGTGCCCCCGAGCGTGTGGGCGACCGGGAGCATGCAGGCCTGGGTGACCTCCCCGAAGGGGATGCCGAGGATGCCCGCGGCCTCCTCCTCCAGCAGCAGGTGGATGGTCGTCCAGGCGCAGGAGAGCCCCCGGGCGCGCGCGGCCAGCATGAAGCTCCAGGCCGCCGGGAGCACGGAGCCCATGAAGGAGGCCCACGCGGCCACCGGCATGCCCTCCATGCGGACCTTGACGCAGGGCACCACCAGCGCCGGGACCTCGTGCATGTGCTCGGCCAGGTATCCGGCCGAGGACGAGATGCGGTCCTGCTGGGCCTGCCGGGCCGGATCGTCGAAGCGCATGTTGGGTGCCGCGATGGGGAGCGTGCGGTAGATCTCCCAGCCCCGGCGGTAGACGTCGGCGAGCGCCGCGCGCTTCTCGGGGTCGGTCACCACGACGAACGCCCAGTTCTGCGCGTTGGAGGCGGTCGGCGCCTGCTGGGCCAGGCGCAGGCACTCCTCGATCAGCCCGCGCTCGACCGGACGCGTGAGGTCCAGGCGCTTGCGGACCGACCGGGTGGTCGAGAGCAGCTCATCAGGGGTCAGGTCGAGCAGGGCGGCCACGGGGTCCTCCGGGTCGGGGGCCGGTCCACCATAGGGCGGACGGCGCCCGGAGGGGACCCCGAACGGTCTTGCGCTCAGAGGCGGGTGAGGTCCACCTCCACCTCCTCCTTCACCGAGCAGGTGAACTCCGGCGGGCGGTTCGGCAGCGAGCAGGCCCGCGTGCGCGAGAACCTCACCGTCCGGTTGCCGGAGGGCGGCGCGGCGAAGGGGATCGTGAAGTCGAGGTTGGCCGACTCCCCCTTGAACTCGCAGCGGGTGAACCCCTGGAGCCGGGTGCCGAGCCCGCTGATCTCGAGCACGTTGTTCCCGAGCGGAGCGAGGCCGTCGTCGTCCTGTGCCGTCCAGCGGATCGCGACCCGGCTCCTCGCCGACTTGCGGGGGCCGCAGTCGTTGGGCCCGGTCGTCGGCGGCGGCTCGGGCGGTCCGCACGGACCGGCCTCGGAGGTCGGCCCGCAGCCGCACTGCGGGTTGCTCGAGAAGCCCGAGGCGCGACCGGAGCGCGTCCAGCTGCGGGTGACCTGGACCCGGGCGCCGTCGCCGTCCACGTCGGCCAGGAACTGACCCCGGATCAGGCGGCCCCCGATGCGCCCGGGGGTGTTCCCCCGCCCGGTCACGGCGGAGAAGGCGATGACCTGCACCTGCTTGCCGGAGTTGCGATCCAGCGCGACGCACGGATCGGCGGGGTTCCCCAGCTCGGTGCTCCAGGTGACCGTGCGCACCAGGTTCCCGCGTACGATCATCCGGAAGGGCTTCAGGCCCCGCACCGGCGTCACGGCATGGGCGGCCGCCCCGGCGGCCGCCGGCGGGGGCGCCGCGGCGGCGGTCCCTCCTCCGAGGGCGGCCACCAGGGCGAGCACGGCGAGGACGAGGCGGGACATCGGTGCCTCCCGGGGTCGGCGCGGAAGGCGGCGGACACTACACCCGGTCCGGCCGGGTGCGGCCAGGTCGGGTCGGGTCAGGCCGGGTCAGGTGTGGTACTCGGCGTTGATCCTCACGTACTCATACGTCAGGTCGCTCGCCAGCACCTCGGCCCGGCCGCCGCCGCGCCCCAGCGCCACGCGCAGGTCGTACTCCTCCCGGGCCATGACGCCGGCCACCGCCGGGTCATCACAGGCCACCCCGTCGAAGGCGACCTCCAGGCCGATCGCCGGACCCCCGCGGCCGGCCAGGGCCTGCCCGACGGCCTGGCTGATGCGCCCCCAGTTGGGATCGCGCCCGAAGGCGGCGGCCCGGATGAGCGGCGACTCGGCCACGGCCCGGGCCACGGCGCGGGCCTCGGCGTCGTCGAGCGCCCCCTCGACCAGCACCCGGACCACGTGCTGGGCGCCCTCGCCGTCCTTGACCATCTGCACCGCCGCCCAGCGGCAGACCGCCAGCAGGCCGTCGGCCAGGCGCTCGGCATCCGCCCCGCGCAGCGGCGTGCCCTGGCCGTTGGCCAGCACGAGCAGCGTGTCGGAGGGGCTCATCTGCCCGTCGACCGAGATCCGGTTGAACGAGCCCGCGGCGGCGGCGCGGGTCATGGCCCCGAGCGCGCCGGCCTCGACCGCCGCGTCGGTGGTCAGGTAGCAGAGCATGGTGGCCATGTCGGGCCGGATCATCCCCGCCCCCTTCGCCGCGACCCCGAGGCGCACCTCGGCCCCCGAGGGAAGGGCGAGCGCCCAGGCCCCCGACTTGGTCCAGCGGTCGGTGGTGGTGATGGCGTGGGCGAAGTCGTCGCCCCCGCCCGGGTCCGCGGCCGCGGCGACCCGGTCGATGCCCGGCTCCACCAGGTCCATCCGCAGGCGGTCACCGATCGTCCCGGTGGAGGCGACGGCGATCTCGCCCGGCTCCCGGCCCAGCCCGGCGGCGGCGCGCGCGCCCATCGCCCGGGCGTCCTCGATGCCCGGGGATCCGGTGGCGGCGTTCGCGTTGCCGGAGTTCACCACCGTGCCCTGCAGGCGCACGGGGTCCAGGGTGCGGGTGTGGAGCACCGCCGCCGAGGGCAGGGCGCTCGTGGTGTCCACGATCGCCGAGGCGGCCCGCCGGAGCGACACCAGCACCCCGAGGTCGTGGGTGAACGTGCTCTTGAGCCCACAGGCGACGCCCGCCGCCGCGAAGCCCTCCGGCGTGGTCACCCCCCCGCCCGCGACCGGGCGCATCCCCTCCGGGAGGCCGAGCCAGTCGGCCCGCTGCACGGCGGGGGCCGGCCCGATCAGGCGAGCCCCTCGGTCTCCGGCCGGCCGGCCATCAGGTTCAGGTTCTGCACGGCCTGGCCGGCGGCGCCCTTGCCGAGGTTGTCGATGACCCCGAAGGCCACCAGGCGGCCGCGCTCGGAGTCGACCATCGGGCAGACCTGGGCGTAGTTGGTGTGCTGGACGGCGCGCATCCCCGGCGGCTGCTCGACCACCTCCACGAAGGGGTGGCCCGAGTAGAAGTCCACGTAGCGCTGGCGCAGGTCGTCCGGGTGCGGCGCATCGCCGGTGAACCGCGCGTAGCAGGAGGCGAGCAGCCCGCGGTCCACCGGGACCAGGTGCGGCGTGAAGGTGACCGGCTGCCCGAGCTCCTGGGCGATCTCCGGCGTGTGCCGGTGGGCGAGCACCTTGTAGGCGGCGACCGAGTCGGCCACCGCGCAGTAGTGCACCGCCGCGGTCGGGGTCTTGCCCGCCCCGCTCACCCCGCTCTTGGCGTCGATGACCACGTCGGTGACCAGATCGGCCACCGGGAGCAGCGCGAGCAGCGACGCCTCGGGGTAGCAGCCGGGGTTGGCCACCACGCGGGCGGCCGGGATGGCGTCCCGGTAGCGCTCGGGCAGGCCGTAGACCGCCTCGGCCACGAGGTCCGGGCGGGGGTGCGCGAACCCGTACCACTCGGGGTAGAGCGCCGGGTCGCGCAGGCGGTGGTCGGCCGAGACGTCCACCACGCGCACGCCGCGGTCGACCAGGTCGCCCACCACGCGGGCGGCCTCGGCGTGCGGGTAGCACACGCAGGCGAGGTCCCCGGGCCCGACCGAGTCCAGGTCGAGCTCCTGCAGCACGGCGTCCACCCGGTACTCGGGCGCGACCTCGCGCAGGCGCCGGCCGGCGTCCGCGCGGGCGGTGACCTGGCCCAGGGTGAACGCCGGATGGGCGTCCACGAGGGCCGCGAGCTGGGCCCCGGAGTACCCGGCGGCCCCGACCACGTGCACGGTGCTCACCCGCGCAGCTCCGCGCCGAGCCGGTCGCGCAGCGCCGCGACCACGGCGGCCACGGCGGCGTCGATCTCCTCATCGGTGAGCGTGCGCCCGGGATCCACGATCCCCAGGCGGACGGCGAGGCTCACCCGGCCCTCGGCCACCTGGTCGCCCGCGTAGCGGTCGAACACCCGGGCCTCGCGCACCAGCGGCGCGCCGGCCTCGCGCACGACGCCGAGCACCTCGGCCGCCGTGCGGTCCTCGCCGAGGACCATGGCCAGGTCGCGGGTGGAGACCGGCACCGAGACCAGGTCCTCATACGCCCGCGGGCCGGCCGGCGCGGCGGCGAGCAGGGCGGCGAGGTCCACCGAGAGGGCGGCCACCGGCCCCTTGACGTCGAACGCGCGCAGGGTGAGCGGGTGCACCTCGCCGGCCCAGCCCACCCGGCGGTCCCCCACCACCAGCCATGCCTGCCGGGCCGGGTGCAGGTACGGCTCGGCCGGGCCGGGGAGCGCCTCGACCCGCACGCCGGCCGCCCGCCCGATCGCGCCGGCGACCCCGGTCGCCGTCCACAGGTCCACCGGGCGGGCGGGCACCCGCCAGTGCGCGCCGCCGGTCGGCCCGAACAGCACCGCGCAGAGCTCCCGCGGCTCGTCGGCCAGGCCGTCGGGCTGCGGCAGATAGGTGCGCCCGACCTCGAACAGGCCGCCCTCGGTCCGCTGCCGGGCCTGGTTGCGGCCGACCGCGCGCAGCAGCCCGGGCACGAGCGAGCGGCGCATGACCGCCATCTCGTCCGAGAGCGCGTTGGCCAGGCGCACCACCTGGCGGCGCGGGTCGTCGGCGGCGAGGCCCAGGCGGTCGGCGTCGGCCTCGGGGACGAACCGGTAGCCCACGTGCTCGGCCAGCCCCAGGTCGGCGGCCCGCTCGGTGATCCGGTGCGTGAGCGCCTGCGCCGGGGTGCGGCGGGCGGCCGCGGGCACCTTCGGGAGCACGGCGGGGATGCGCTCGATGCCCCAGACCCGGCCGATCTCCTCGATGAGATCGGCCTCGCGGGTGACGTCGCCGGCCCGCTCGAAGGGCACCTCGACGTCGTGGTGGTCATCCCCCGGCCGCACCCCGAAGCCCAGGCGCACGAGGATCTCGGCGGACTCACCCGCCGGCACGTGCACCCCGAGCAGGGCGTCCACCCGGGCGTGGCGCACCCGGACCGGCGCCGCCGCCGGGAGCGGGGTGTGCTCGTCGAGCATGCCCGGCACCAGCCGCCCGCCCGCGAGCTCGTGGACGAGCCGGCAGGCGACGGCCATCGCGCGGGGCGGCAGCTCGGGGGGCAGGCGCTTCTCGAAGCGGGCGCTGGACTCGGTCCTGAGGCCCAGGGCATGGGCGGCCCTCAGCACGGCGGGGCCGTCGAACGTGGCCGCCTCGAGCAGCACGCGGGTCGTGCCCTCGGCGACCTCCGCGAACTCGGCGCCGAAGATGCCCGCCACCACCGCGGGCCGCTCCGCGTCGCAGATGGCGAGCATGGAGGCGTCCATGACCCGCTCCTGGCCGTCCAGGGTCACGATGGGCTCGCCGTCCCGGGCCCGCCGCACCACGACCTCGGGTCCGGCCAGGCGGTCCAGGTCGAACGCGTGCAGCGGCTGGCCGGTCAGCAGCATGACGTAGTTGGTCACGTCGACCACGTTGTTGATCGAGCGCATCCCGGCCGCCTCCAGGCGCCGGCGGATCCACTGCGGGCTCGGGCCGACCTCCACGTCCACCAGCACCCGGGCCAGGTAGCGCGGGCAGAGATCCGGGGCCTCGACCCGGAGCGCGACGTGGTCCTCCACCCGCCCGGGGCCGTCCTCGGGCGGCAGCGAGACGTCGAGGGCGCGGAGGGGCGCCCCGGTGATCGCGTGGACCTCGCGCGCGAGGCCCTGGATGGCCAGGCAGTCGGGGCGGTTGGAGGTGATCTCGAGCTCCAGCACCGTCTCGGCCAGCGGGAGCGCCTGCGCGAGCGGGGTCCCGGGCCCGAGGTCGCCGGGGAGCACCATGATCCCGCCGCCGTCCTGGCCGAGCTCGAGCTCGGTCTCCGAGAGGATCATCCCCCGGCTCTCGACGCCGCGCAGCCGCGCCACCCCCAGCCGCTGCCCGCCGGGCATGACCGCCCCCGGCAGCGCGACCGCGACGGTCTGGCCGGCGGCCACGTTCGGCGCGCCGCAGACGATCTGCTGGGGCTCATCACCCCCCAGATCGACCGTGCACACCCGCAGGCGGTCGGCGCCGGGGTGCCGGACCGCCTCGAGCACCCGGCCCACCCGGAAGGCGTCGAGGTTGCCGTCCGCGGTGGGCACGCCGCGCCGCTCGACCCGCTCCACCGCGGTCCCGGTGGCCGACAGGCGCTCGGCCAGCTGGTCGTCGGTGAGCGGCGGGTCGCAGATCTCCCGCAGCCACGAGAGCGGCAGCCTCACGAGAACTGCTCCAGGAAGCGCAGGTCGCCCTCGAAGAGCAGGCGGATGTCCGGGATGCCGTGGCGCACCATCACGATGCGGTCCAGGCCGAAGCCGAAGGCGAAGCCGGTCCAGCGCTCGGGGTCGTAGCCGACCGCGCGGAACACGTTGGGGTCGACCATGCCGGCGCCCGCCACCTCCAGCCACCCGGTGTTCCCGTGGCGGTCGGTCCAGCTCACGCTCACGTCCACCGAGGGCTCGGTGAACGGGAAGAAGTGCGGGATGAGGCGGATCTCGCGGTCGCGGCCGAAGAGCTCGCGCATGAAGGCGAGCAGGGTGCCCTTGAGGTGGGCCAGGGACAGGCCCTCGTCCACCGCGAAGCCCTCGACCTGGTGGAACATGGGGCTGTGGGTGGCGTCCACGTCGTCGCGCCGGTACACGGTGCCCGGGGCGATGACGTAGACCGGCGGCGGGGTGGACTCCATCACCCGCACCTGCACCGGGGAGGTCTGGGCGCGCAGGATGACGTCGTCGCGGCCCTCGACGAAGAACGTGTCGGCCAGCGACCACGCCGGGTGGCCCTCCGGGGTGTTCAGCGCCGTGAAGTTATGGTAGGTGGTCTCGACCTCGGGGCCGTCGGCGATCCGGTAGCCCATCCCGAGGAAGATCTCCTCCACCTCGCGGCGCACCTGGGTGAGCGGGTGGAGCGACCCCGAGGGCCACGGGTCGCCGGGGAGGGTCACGTCGACCCGCTCGGCGGCCAGGCGGGCGCCCATCTCCTCGGCCTCGAGCGCCTCGCGCCGCGTGGTGAGCGCCTGCTCCACCGCCCGCCGGGCGGCGTTGCCCTCCTTGCCCACCGGCCCGCGCTGCTCGGGCGGCAGGGTGCCGATGGAGCCGAGCAGCTCGGCCAGGGGGCTCCGGCGGCCCAGGTGGCGCACCCGGGCCTCCTCGAGCGCCGCGAGGTCGCGGGCCGCGGCCACCGCGGCCAGGGCCTCCTCGCGCAGGGCGGACAGGTCGGGGGGCGCGGACACGAGTGCGAAGGCTACCCGAGCGCCGATCGGGCGTTCCCCGCGACAGGTTGCCGGTGCTCGGCCGCGCCGCATAGGATCGCTCCGTGCGGTTCCGACTCCTTCTCTGCGGGCTCGCCGCGCTCGCGCTGGCCGCCCCCGCCGTGGCCGCGCCGGTGCCGCCGCTGCCGGCCACCGAGATCAGCCGCGCGGTGGGCCTGAAGGACGCGGCCCAGCGCGGGATGGTCCAGCTCGCCGGCAAGGGCGGCCTGAGCGGCGACCAGGTGCAGGTGGACCTCGCCTGGAAGCCGGTCCCCGGCCCGGTGACCGTGACGGTGCGCCTCGACATCCGCCCCCAGGACCCCTCGCCCGAGGACGCGGGCGTCTACGAGCGGCTGGTGCGGGGCGCCGAGGCCGAGCTGAACGCGATGGGCCGGGCCCCGGGCAGCCCCCCGGTCCGCTTCCGCCTGGAGCACCGCCTGGACACCGAGGGCGCGCCGCCCACCGAGGGGTTCCACACGGTCACCGTGCTGGACGGCCTGCCGGGCAAGGGCCAGGTCACGGCCGGGTCCATCAACCGCCCGGCCGGCGGGTCGGCCACCTGGGCGACCGTCATCACGGTCTCGCCGCGGGCCGTGGCCCGCGAGGCGCTCCGCCTGGCCGGCCTGCCCGACCGCTCCCAGGACGTCTACGTGGCCGGCGGCCGCCGCTTCCCGCGGCCGGCCAACGACATGCCGGTCGACGGTCGCGACATCCCCGCCTGGGCGCGGGCCAACGGCCTGCCGCCGGGCGGGCGCCGCGACACCGTGCCCCGCCCCGGGGCATCGCCCTGCGACCCCATGGCCGATGCGCTGGCCAAGTGCCCCCGGCAGCGCACCCGGCTGCGGCGCGCCGACCTCGCGGCCCTGGCCGGGCAGGCCGGGGTGCGGCTGGAGACCGCGCCGGGCGAGCTGTTGCTGAGCAAGGTGCCCGGGGAGCAGAACTTCGGCACGGCGGCCTCGCTGCGGCTCTTCGCCCCGCCCCGCGGGACCGCGCGGGCCGAGGGCCAGGTGGTCTACTGCGTCAACGTGGAACGGACGATCCCCGGCCGGGGCAGCGGCTTCGACGTGTTCGGGCCGGCGTCGGAGGCCGGCGGGGAGGGCTTCCGTCAGCTCCAGGTGCTGCTCGAGGCCGTCGCCCGCCTGCCCCAGCAGCCCGACGGCTCGGTGGTGGGCGCCCAGGGGGCGGTGTGGGCGCTGACCAACCCGGCCGACACCCGTGAGCTCGTGCCGGGGACCGGCGACGAGCGCGAGGCGGTCCTGGCCGCCGCGGGCCTGCCGGTGGCCAAGGGGCCGGGCGCCGCGTACGTCGCGAACCCCAACGCCGCGGCCGCGGCCACCGGCGCGGTGGGCCCGGGGGGCGTCGAGCCGGCGCTCCCGCCCGCGCCGGTGCCCGCCGCCCCGCGGCCCTCGATCGACGCCCTCGTGCTCGGCCGCGCCGCGGTCCGGCCCGGCCGCGCGGTCGGGGTGGACGCCCGGCTGGAGACGCTCGGGGCGATCGAGCGGGTGGACGTGGTCCTCGAGCGCCGCGCCGGCCGCCGGTGGCGGGTGGTCCGCCGCCTCACCCCGCCGCCGCGCATCGTCCCCGGCACCACCGCCTGGCGCCTGGCGCTGCCGCGCCTGCGGGCCGGCGAGCACCGGGTGCGGGTGTCCGGCCCGGGCCTGGCCGCCCGCGCCGCCGCCCTCAGCGTGACCCGGGCCCCGGCCCGCCCGCGCTGACCTGGCGCAGGCGCTCGGCCAGGAGCGCCGCCCCGGCCGCGGCCACGTTCAGCGACTCGGCGCCGGGCGCCTGCGGGATGGTCACCTCGACGACCTCCAGGCCGCCCAGGTCGCCGAGCACCGG
>JALOLS010000096.1 GCA_025455865.1 Thermoleophilia bacterium | reverse complement strand
CGGCTTCTTCGGGCTGGACGAGTCGGTGCGCCCGGGCTTCGGGGCCATCCGGCTGCAGGTGGAGCTGATCGGGCCGGCCGGTGAGGCGGCCTACCGCGAGCTGGCCGACGTGGTGGACCGCCACTGCCCGGTCCTCGACATCGTCGGCAACCCGGTGCCGGTCACGCGCGAGGTGACCGCCCCCGCCGCGTAGCGGAGCCCCGAGGGGCGGGCGGCCCAGCGCCGCCCGCCCCTCGCGCTCGTCACCCGCGCGTGATGAGCTTCTCGCGCGCCTCGGAGTCGGGGCCGATCAGGCCGGCCACGACGTCGGTGGCGACGTCGGCGACGATGATGTCGCCCACCTCGGACTTCACGTCGGAGAAGATGCCCAGGCGGTGCAGGCTCTCGGTCTGGCGCTGGTTGTCCTCGGTCGGCGTCAGGTAGTGCACCGACGAGGCCTTGTAGCGGTGGACCAGGAACAGGTGCATCAGCGTCATCAGGCGCTTGCGGCGCAGCGACAGGTCGAACGTGTTCTGGTCGCGCACCGACAGGATCGTCTGCTCGCGCCGGTCCTCCAGCACCGAGAAGATGATGTTGGCGACCTTCTCGCCGTCGGCCCGGCGGACCGCGAGCTGCAGCAGCTCCGAGCCGGCGGTGTGCGGGCGCAGCGTGACCTTGAGCGGGCCGGGGACCTCGTAGAACGCCGACCAGCGCTCCAGCCAGGTGGCCAGCAGCTTCGGCGGGACCTCGGTCTGGACCAGGTGCTGCGACTGGGTCGAGCCCTCGCCCATGGCCTTGGTCGTCGCGGTCTGGCCGGACACCGCCATGAGGCCGGCGTCGGCCCGGGGGCCGCCCACGAGGGTCTGCGGGGTGCGGTAGGGCGACTCCAGCAGGCGGAACTTCCGCTGCAGGCGGGCCAGGGCCAGCATGCCGTCCTCACGCAGGGCCACCGTGAACTCCTCGGCGGCGAGGCCGTCGATCTGGTGGCCGCCGTAGGTGATGAAGTTGAACACGAAGCCCATCTTCCCGAGCTCCTCCGGGAAGCGGCGCATCTCCTCGTCGGTCATCCCGGTGGTGTCCCAGCTGAACGACGGGGAGAGGTTGTAGGCCAGCATCTGGTTCGGGTAGACGGCGTGGATCGCCTCGGCGAACTCCTGGGCGTCCTTCAGGTCCGCGGTCTTGGTCTCCATCCACAGCAGGTCGGCCCACGGGGCCACGGCCAGCGACTTGGCGATCGCGTACGGGATGCCGCCCTGGACCTGGTAGTAGCCCTCGGGCGTGCGGGCGAGCTCCGGCTCCCAGACGACGTCCAGGCCGAGCTCGCGGGCCTTGGCCCGCGCCTGCGACCACGACGCCGTCGCGGCGAACGCGAGCCACTCGTCCTGGCTCATGTCGAGCTGGACGCCCTCCTCGGCCCGGAACGCCATGACCTCGGCCACGGCCTGGCCCAGCGTGCGCAGCCCGGCCTCGGCCTGCCACACCTCCAGGAAGCGGTCGGCCAGCGCGTCGAGGACCGGCTCGGGCGAGGCCTGGATGTCGTCGGCGTAGTCCTTGGCGGCCTCCCCGGCGGCGGCCACCAGGCCGTGCCGGTCCAGCCATGCCTCGGTCGCGGCGGAGTCGGCCTCCGACAGCCGGTAGAGCAGGTGGCCCCGGACGCCGCTCACGCCGGCGTCGTGCAGGATCCGCATCAGGGTGAGGATGCCGTTCTTGTAGGACGGGACCGCGCGGTTGGTCGCCCCGAGCACGAAGGGCTGGTCGCGCTCGTCGCCGGCGCCGTCGATCAGGTTGGCCGCCTCGGCGTCGGTGCGGGCCACGATGATGCCCGGCACGCCCATGACGTCGAGCTGGAAGCGGGCGGCCGACAGGCGCTTGATCTGCTCGTCGATCGGCACCAGGACCTTGCCGCCCTGGTGGCCGCACTTCTTGGTCCCCGGGCGCTGGTCCTCGATGTGGTAGCCGGGCACCCCGACCTCGACGAAGCGCCGCACGAGGTTGCGCACGTGCGCGTCGCCGCCGTGGCCGGTGTCGGCGTCGGCGATGATGAACGGCCGGAAGTCGACCTCCGGCGTGGCCGCACGCTCGGCCTCGCTCATCCGCGAGCGGGCGAAGCGCTGGTTGCGGTCGGCCGTGAGCAGGGCGCGCACGATGGCGGCGGCCTCGTTGGGCACCTGGGAGAGCGGGTAGCTCGCCAGGTCCGGGCCCGGGTCCTCGTCGAGGGAGCCCTTGGCGGAGGTGGCCCAGCCACCGAGGTAGATGCCCTCGATGCCGGCGCGCTTCTGCTGCACCGCCTGGCCGGGCGAGTACGGCCCGAAGGTGGTGATGGACTTCTTCTGCGCGAACAGCTCGCGCAGCCTGGCGTAGAACTCCTCGGCCGCCGACCGGGCCACCGTGTTGTCCGACGGCACCGTGCCCTGCTGCTCCGCCACCTGCCGGGCGGTGTACAGCCGGGTGATGTCGGCGAAGCGGTCACGGTCGAACCACTCCTGCGCGGCCCGGACGTCGTCCTCGAATGCCCCCATACGCGAAAACCCCTTCCGGTTGCGGCCCCTGGGCCCTGAGCACGGGAACGGTACCGGGATGAGCCGCCTGCGCAGCCTGACGGCTGACCCGGATTGCACGCCGGACGTCTTTCCAAGAGACCCCGGAAGTTCGTTGCGCATGCCACCATCAGGGCGACGACGGCCCGCCGACCCCCCGCAGTGACGACCCCGCAGCCCCACCGCGCGAGCGCCGACCTGCACGCGCTCCGTCCACGCCACGCGCGGCCGTCGGGGCGTCACCACCCTCGGGCCGGACTGGGGTGAGCCGATCGATCCGGACGGGATGGGGTCGGCTCTCGGCCCCGGCACGCACCCGGCCGTGGGCGCCCTGCGGCCGTCCCGGGAGACGGCGACGCCCCGCTGGCGCGGGGCGTCCGGATGGGCCGTACAGGGATCGAACCTGTGACCTTGGGATTAAGAGTCCCCTGCTCTACCAGCTGAGCTAACGGCCCGGCGGGATGCTAGCACCGGCCCATGGCCGGACCGGGGCTCGAGCGGCCCCGCTACGGGGTGGCGGGAGCCGCGGGCCCGGTGGTCGTGGCCGGCGCCTCGGTCGTGGCCGGCGCCGCCGTCGTGGTCCCCGCGGTGGTGGTCTGCGGGTTCACGATCTGGTCCAGGCGCTCGCGCACGGCGTCCGCGTCGGGGTTGTCCGGGTCCAGCTGCAGGAAGCGGCTGAGCGCGAGGCGCGCCACCAGGTTCTCCCCGGCGTCGGCGGCGAAGATGCCGAGCACCAGGAACCCCTGGGGGTCGCGGGGCCGCCGGCGGGTGTAGGCCTCGAGGAGGTCCACCGCCTCGGCCTGCTGGTTCTGCTCGCGCAGCAGGGTGGCGGCGTTCTGCACGATGTCGAAGTCGGTGGGGTCCAGCGCCTGAGCCACGCCTGGGCGTCCTGCGGGTTCGCCTCGGTCGCGTTCTCGGCGTCGTTGATGGCCTGCTGGGTCGGGTTGGCGGCGTCACCGCCGAAGAACACGATCCCGAGCACCACGATGCCGCCGCCCAGGAACGCGAGGGTGGCGATGACCGCCACGACGCGCACGATGCGCTTGGTCCGCTTGTCGTCGAGCAGCACGGCGGGTGACGCTAACACAGGCGCCCGCGCGCGCCCCGCGCGCGGGCGAGGACGCCCTCACGGTCCATCCGCACCGTCCGTCCGCCCTCGACGACCGGGACGGCATCGACCGCCGTCATGACCACCCGGGCCCGCGGGTCGAGCGCCGCCGCGCAGGGGTCCCCGGGCTCCGCCCCGGGCGCCGGGGCGAGCGCCACCAGGTCGCAGCGCAGGCCCGGGGCGATGCTGCCGACCAGGTGGTCCAGGCCCAGCACCCGCGCCGCCCCGCGGGTCATGGCCTCGACCAGCTCGGCCGGCGAGGGCGGCACGAGCGCGGCCGCCCCGTGGGCGGTGATGCACGCCCGGGCCTCGGCGCGCAGGTCATACGGGCCGGCGCTCGCCGGGCTGTCGGTGCCCAGGCCCACCGCGACGCCCGCCTCCCGCAGCGCCGCGAGGGGCGCCAGTCCGCACGCCAGGCGCGCGTTGGACGCCGGGCAGTGCGCCACCCCGACCGCCGCGGCGGCGAGGAGCGCGGCCCCCCGGGCGTCCACCTGCACGCAGTGCGCCGCCACCAGGCCGGGACGCAGGGCGCCGGCCGCGTCGACCCGGGGGATCACGCCGGGGCCGCCATCGGGCCAGCGCCCCGGCTCGAGGCCGCTGTCACGGAAGAGCGCCGCCAGCGGGCCGTCGCCCCGGTCGAGCAGCCGGGCCTCGTCGGGGCTCTCGGCCAGATGGGTCGCCCAGGGCCGCGCGGCCAGGTCCTCGCGCCCGGCGAGCGCGGCCCAGAGGCCCGGCCCGACCGTGTACGGCGCATGCGGCGAGACGCCCACCCCGACGCGCGGCCCCGCCTCGGCGTCCAGGGCCGTGAGCCGCTCGGCGAACCGCGCCGCGGCCTGCCGCGCGGCGGCCCCCTCCTCGCGGCCGAACGCCTCCAGGTGGACCCGGGCCCGCAGTCCCGCGGCGCCCGCGGCCGCCACGCCGGCGCCGGTCGGCCCCGAGTCGGCCAGGGTGGTCGTGCCCGCCTCGGCGGCGAGGAGCGCGCCCAGGTCCGCCGCCGCCCGGTGGTCCTGCGGGGCCATCCGCATCCGCAGCGGGATGAACCGCCGCAGCCACGCGGCGAACGTCGTGGGGGCGATCAGCCCGCCGGTGAGGCTCCACTCCAGATGGCAGTGGGCGTCGATGAGCCCCGGGAGCAGCATGCAGTCCCCCAGGTCGCGCAGGGGGAGGTCCGGGTGGGCGGGGCCGACCTCGGATGCCGGGCCGGCCGCGACGATGACCCCGTCGCGCGCGGCCACCATGCCGTCGGGGACGGGTGCGCCGGTGACCGGGATGAGCCAGGCGGCGCGGAAGCGGGCGTCTGCGCCCGCCGGAGGGCTCAGCTGACCGGGCGGGTCTCGTCCGCGCGGGGCGCCTGGATGGCCTCGGCCGATGCCTTGGCCTCCTGCTCCTCGCGCTCCTTCTCCCCGGAGATGCCCTTCTTGAACTCGCGCATCCCCGACCCGAGGCTGCGGCCCATCTCCGGCAGGCGCCTGGCGCCGAAGATCAGCAGCACGATCAGGAGGATGATGACCAGCTCGAGCGGGCCGATGCCGAAGGGCACGTGCGGCTCCTGACAACGGTTGCGTGCGCCCGCGGACGCGGGGCGGGCGAGACCTGAGGCTAGCATGGGCGGGTGCCCGGGTCGCTTCGCAGGTCAGGCTGACGCCCGTCGTGGAGCCCATGGCGGTCGGTTGGGGTGGCCTGGCCGGGGCGGTCGGCCTGATGTGCGCCACCGGCCGCGACTGGCCGGTGCGCCTGGCGATCGTGGCCGCGGGCTTCGCCGCGGCCGGGCTCCTGGCCGCGCTCCGCGCGCCGGGCCGCCGGGCCCTGCACGCCGCGGGCGCCTGGGTCGCGGGGTGGCTCATCTTCGGCCTGTGGGTCGCGCTGACCGCCCTGGCCGACGCCCTCGGCGGGCCGGGCCGCGCGGACCTCGTGCAGGGCACCGACCGCCAGGCGGTGATCCTGGCCGCCTGGGGGCTCGCCTTCGCGCTGCTCGGCGCCGGGGTCGCCTGGCGGTGGCTGCGGCCCGCGCCGCGCCGCCGCCGGTACTGAGGGGGCGGCTACCGGGTGGGGGGTGGGACGTCCCGCGTGCCGCGGAAGTCCTGGTAGGCGCGACTCGCCGTGGGTCCCCGCTGGTGCTGGTACTTGCCCTCATACGGGCGGTCGACCGGGGTGGTCAGCCGCAGGAAGGAGATCTGCCCGATCCGCATGCCGTAGTAGATCGTGATGGGCAGGCGCGCGACGTTGGAGAGCTCCAGGGTGATGCTGCCGTCCCAGCCCGGATCGATGTAGCCCGCGGTCGAGTGGATGAGCAGGCCGAGGCGGCCCAGGCTCGACTTGCCCTCCAGCCGGGCGACCAGGTCGTCCGGCACCCCCACCCGCTCGAGGGTCGAGCCCAGGACGAACTCGCCGGGGTGGAGGATGAACGGCTCGTCCTCGCCGATCTCCACCAGCTCGGTGAGGTCGTTGGAGGGCCGGCGCACGTCGATGTAGGGCTGCCGGTTGTTGCGGAAGACCCGGAACTGCGCCGCCACCCGGACGTCGATCGAGGACGGCTGCAGGAGCGCCTCCTCGAACGGCTCGACCACCAGGCGCCCGGCGGCGATCTCCTCACGGATGGTGCGGTCGGACAGGACCATGGTCCGGGCAACCTAGTCGAAGTCACCGGCCCCGGGGCGTCCGGGGCCGGGCGGCGGCCGCGCGCTACGCTGGCGGGCGTGGAGCGCGCCTTCCGCGTCGACGCCGTCCCGGCCCCCGAGCTGGTCGCCCGGGTCCGCGCGGCCCGTGAGGCCGGGCGGGTCCCCGACGTCCTGATCGGCGGGGATCTGGTCGGCGACGGGCCCCTCGACGCGCTCGACGCCGTGGAGGTCGCCCCCGGCGATCTCGAGCAGCTCCTGCCGACGGCCTCCGGGCGTGAACGCCTGCCCCGCTGGGTCGTGGCCAAGGGCTCCTTCGGCCCCTCCTTCGTGCGCACCCAGGCGCTCATGCGCACCCAGGTGCTGAACACGGTGTGCGAGGAGGCCAGCTGCCCCAACATCCAGCGCTGCTGGTCCCGGGGCACCGCCACGTTCATGATCGCCGGCGCCAACTGCACCCGGGGCTGCCGCTTCTGCGACGTCGCCACGGCGCGCCCGGTCGGCCCGCCCGACGCCGAGGAGCCCCACCGGGTCGCCCAGGCGGCGGCGGAGATGGGCCTGCGCTTCGTGGTGGTCACCGCGGTCGCCCGCGACGACCTGCCCGACGGCGGGGCGGCCCACTTCGCCGCGACCATCCGGGCGCTGCGCGAGCGGCTGCCCGAGTCGCGTGTCGAGGTGCTCATCCCCGACTTCCGCGGCAACTGGGACGCGCTCGACCAGGTCGTCGAGGCCCGCCCCGACGTGCTCAACCACAACACCGAGACGGTGCCGCGGCTCTACCGGAAGGTGCGGCCGGGCGCGCGGTACGAGCGCACGCTGGAGCTGCTCGAGCGCTCGCGCGCCGCCGGCCTGCCGACCAAGAGCGGGATCATGGTCGGCCTGGGCGAGCGCCTGTCGGAGGTCACCCAGGTCCTGGCCGACCTGGCCGCGTCCGGCTGCGAGCTGGTGACCGTGGGCCAGTACCTCAGCCCGTCGCCGCGGCACCTGCCGGTGGAGCGGTTCTACGCGCCGGCCGAGTACCCGGCCCTGGCCGCGCTCGGGGAGCGGCTGGGCCTCGCGCACGTGGAGGCCGGCCCGCTGGTGCGCTCCTCGTTCGAGGCCGACCGCGTGGCCGGGAGCCTGCCGGTCACGGCCTGAGGCCCCAGCGGGGGAAGAGCGCCGCGCGGGCGGCCTGGACCGTGCGCTCGCTCTCGGCCCGGGCCCGCGGGTCGGGGGGCGGCACCTCGTCGGCGGTGAACGTCGCCGGGATCGCGCCCCGGGCGCCGAGGCGCGCCGCATGCTCGCGCCACGCCTCCGGGAGTGGCGCGGCGGCCAGCGGGGTGTCGAGCATCTCGGCCAGCATCAGCGAGAACGCCCGCGGCACGGTGACGAAGGGCTCATAGCCCCCGCCCCCGACCGCGAGCCAGCGCCCGCCGGCGGTCCGGTGGGCGAGGTCGTGGATGCGCCGCCACATCGCCGGGAAGACGTCCATGCCGGTCTGGATGTGCGCCAGGGGGTCGGCATGGTGCGAGTCGGCCCCCCCCAGGCTGACCACGAACTGCGGCGCGAAGGCCTCGACCAGCGGCAGGATGACCTCGTCCAGGGCCATGAGCCACTCGGCCGTCCCGGCGAGCGGGGGCATGGGCACGTTGACCGCGGTGCCGAGGGCGGCGCCCTCGCCCGTCTCGTCCACCGCGCCGGTGCCCGGGAACAGGTACCGGCCGCTCTCGTGGACCGAGCAGGTCATCACCCGCGGGTCGTCGTAGTGGATCCACTGGGTGCCGTCACCGTGGTGGACGTCCACGTCGATGTAGGCGACCCGCTCGGCGCCGGCGTCGAGGAGCGCGTGGATGGCCACCGCGCAGTCGTTGTAGACGCAGAAGCCGGCCGAGCGCCGGCGCTGGGCGTGGTGCAGGCCGCCCGCGGGGCTGAACGCGTGGGCGGCCCGGCCCTCCCAGACCGCCAGCGCCCCCTCCCTGGACGCGGCGCAGATGGCGGCCGCGGCCTCGTGCATGCCGTGGAACGCCGGGGTGTCGGGGTCGATCCCGAACTCCATCGCCTCGGCGCCCACCGCCCAGAGGGGGTCCTCGCCCAGCTCGCGGATCGCGGCGACCATCTCGGGGGCGTGGGTGCGGGCGAGCGCCTCGTCGGTGAGCGGCCCCGGGGCCTCCTGGCGCACCCGCGGGTCGTCCAGGAGGCCGGCCGCCCGGCACAGGTCCATGGTGAGGTGCCAGCGCACGGGCTGCATCGGGTGGCCGGCGCCGAAGTCGTATCCGGCCTGGTCCGGGCCGAACAGCACGATCACGGGGTCCTGCGCGGGTCCCACGGGGCCGGGCTCCATGCCCGATGAGGCTACCGGGCCGCCGTCAAGTCTCGGCGGGGGCCGCCGATATCAGGGTCGCATCCAACCGGGGCGACGGCGGCGCCATGGACGGCGCATCCGCCGCTGGAGTGACGGGGAGACAGGGCCATGAAGGGCTACCACACCAAGCGCATCACGCTCCCGGGCGGCAAGGTCATCGAGATCGTCTACTTCGACGAGCCCGAGTCGCCCGATGGCGAGGCCCCCGAGGCGACGGCCGGCGAGGCCGACGCCGCCGCCCCCTGCGCCGCGCCCGCCGGGTCCCCGCCGGCGGACGACACCCTGCACGTGTGCCCCCGGTGCGCGGGCGACCTGGTCTATCCGGTCACCTGGGAGGAGCGGTCCGGCGACCGCTGGCAGATCGAGCGCCGCTGCCCCAACTGCGAGTGGCGCGGGACCGGCGAGTTCGACCAGGACGCGGTCGAGGAGTTCGACGACGTGCTGAACGACGGCACCGAGAACCTGCTGCGGGCGCTGCGCGACGTCGCGCGCTCGAACATGGAGGCCGACGTGGACCGTCTCATCCACGCTCTGCACTCCGGGCTGATCGAGCCGATCGACTTCTGACCCTCCCGCGGGGGTCTCGTCCGGTTCGGGCGAGGTGCCCCCGCGTGCGCCCCCGTATGCTTGGGGCGACACTACGGGGCGCCGTATGAGGAGGGCACCGCATGGGAACTGACGCGCTCGAGGACATCGGGCCGGTCGACATCGTCGTCATCGGCTACCCGCCCGGGGCGCCGCTGAAGGGCGAGGCCGCTGCGATCATCGTGGACCTCGTCGACCGCGGCATCATCCGCGTGCTCGACGCCCTGGTCATCACCAAGGACCCGGACGGGACGTTCTCGGGCATCGACGTGAGCAACATGAGCGCCGAGCAGGCCGGGGACTTCGCCGTGTTCGAGGGCGCGACCAGCGGCCTCATCGGCGACGCGGACCTGGCCGTGGCCGCCGACGCCATGGAGCCGGGCTCGGTCGCCGCCATCATCGTGTACGAGAACCGCTGGGCCGCACCGTTCGCCGCCGCCGTCCGGCGGGCCGGCGGGGAGATGCTCGCGTACGAGCGCGTGCCGGTCGCGGACCTCGTCGCCGCCCTCGACGCCCTCGACGCGTCCTAGTCAGGAGGAAGAGGAATGGGACTTCTTCGCATGGCCGCCCGGACCGCCGTCGTCGCGGGCACCGCGACCGCCGTCTCGGGCCGCGTCGCCCACCGCCAGCAGGGCAAGTGGGCGGATCAGGAGCAGCAGGAGTACGCCGAGCAGCAGGCCGCCGCGCCGCCGCCGGCCGCGCCCGCGCCGGCCGCCGGTGGCATGACCCCGGAGGCGGTCGAGCAGCTCAAGCAGATCGCCGAGCTCAAGGAGCAGGGCATCCTCACCGAGGCCGAGTTCGAGGTCCAGAAGGCCAAGATCCTGAACGGCTGACCCGGGCGCCCGGGCCGCCCCGCCTCAGGCGGCGGCCCGGGCCCGGTCGACCAGGAAGCGCAGGTCCGGCGTGAGGGGCCCGTCGGGGATCCCCTCCGGGTCCGGCCACAGCGCATCGGCCCACCCGGCGTGATGGGCCACCAGGCGGGCCACCAGGCGCCGGTCGTCGCCCAGGTCGAGCATGGCGTGGTCGAACCGGCGGCCGGCCGGCGGCCGCCAGGCGAGCGCGTCGGCCCGCACCACCTCCACCGCCGGGTGGCGCACCGAGGGCCCCACCAGGCCGATCACCTCCGGGTGGATCTCCAGCACGGTGACCGAGCGCACCGCCGGCCGGGCGACCAGGCCGTGGACCAGGCAGCCGAGCCCCAGGCCGGTCAGCAGCACGTCCCCCTCGGCGGCGTCGAGGAACGGGCCGTAGTTGCGCAGGGTGAACGGCGCGTCGCACATCGAGTAGGCCCCGTCCACGACCAGCACGGCGTACTCGCCCATCGGGAGGGGGTGGCCCTCGGCGCCGGGGGCGAAGAGCCGCTGCAGGGTGAGGGCGGTCGCCGCGGTCGCCTCGTCGACCACCCACCGGCCGATCCGGGCGGGCCCCGCCGCGGCGCGGCGCGGGAGGCGGTGGGCGACGCGCATGGCGGCGAGCGGGTCCATGCCGGCGAGGCTAACGGGACCGGCGCGCGGCGGCGCCCCGGTCAGCTAGCCTCGGCGCCGATGAGCGAGCGCGAGTTCACGCCCCGTGAGGCGTATGAGGCCTGGCAGCGGGGCGAGGTGGCGATCATCGACGTGCGCGAGGAGTCGGAGCACCTGGCCACCCACGTGCCCGGCATGCCGCTGGTGCCGATGAGCGAGATCCTCGACCGCCTGGACGACATCCCGCGCGGCCGGCCCCTGGTGGTCATGTGCCGCAGCGGGCAGCGCAGCGCCACGGTGGCCGACTACCTGAACGCCCAGGGGGAGTTCGACCCGGCGCACAACCTCTCCGGCGGCATCCTCGCCTGGGCGGCCGGCGGGCTGCCCTACGAGGGCATCCCGCCGCACTGACCCGGCCGCCGATGGCCGCCCCGCGGGTCGCCTACGCCGATCTGGAGGGCCACCCGCTGCTGGCCGCGAGCGGGCCGGCGCTCCGGGCGGCGCTCTTCGACGCCGACGAGGGCCCGGTCGCGGCCCTGGCCGGCGCAGCCCTGGCCTCGGCGGGGCCCTTCGCCCGTGCCGCGCGCCGGGGCGCCCTCACCGAGGCCCGGCTGCAGGTGGCCGCCGGCGAGCTCCGGGCGATCGGCCAGGCCGCCCGGGCGCTCGAGGAGCAGGGCCGGGCGGCCGCGCCCCCCGTCGACCGGCCCCCGGCGTACCGGGCGCTGCTCGCGGCGCTGATGGCCGCGCCGGACTGGGGCGGGCTGGCCGGCGAGGTCGCCCGCTTCCACCGGGCCGAGGGCTGCGGCCCCCTCGCCACCCACCGCGTGCTGCGCTTCCGGGGCGGCGCGCTGCAGGGGGTGGACCGCCCCGACCCCATCGCCCCCGCGGACCTCGTGGGCGGCGAGGCGCGCCGGGCGCCGCTCGCGGGGGATCTCGACGCCTTCGTGGCCGGTGCGCCGGTGAACGACGCGCTGCTCTACGGGCCTCCTGGGACCGGCAAGTCCGCGACCGCCCGGGCCCTCGCCGCCGGCCGCGCCGCCGGCGGGCTTCGCCTGGTGCAGGTGGACCGCGACGAGGTGGACCGTCTGCCCGAGGCGTTCGCGCTGCTGGAGGGGGTGTCGCCGCCCTGCCTGGTGCTGCTGGACGACCTGGTCTTCGACGACGCCGGCCGCGCCGACCGGGCGCTCCGCGACGCGCTGGAGGGCACCGTGGCCGCCCGCCCGGTGAACGTGCTGGTGTGGGCCACGTCCAACCGGATGAAGCTGGTGGGCGAGACCTGGACCGAGCGGGAGGGGGCGGTGGACCCGGACCTCGCCCGCGGCGAGAAGGCCGCGCTCGCGACCCGCTTCGGCCGCCGCGTGCGCTTCGACGCGCCCGGCCAGGAGGAGTACGTCGCGATCGCCCTGGGGCTGCTGGAGCGGCGGCTGGGCCGGGTGCCGCCGGGCGCCCGCGAGGCGGCGCTGCGCTTCGCCATCGCCGGGCACGGCATGACCCCGCGGACCGCGGTGCAGTTCGCCCGGGGATGGCGCGCGGCGTGAGCCGGGTCGTCGTCGTGGAGACCCCGCGCCTGGTCCTGCGGCGCCTGTCCATGGACGACCTCGACGACATGGTCGCCCTCGACTCCGACCCCGAGGTCATGCGCTACGTCACCGGCGGGGCCGGGACCTCGCGCGAGGACATGCGCGACGACCTGCTCCCCCACCTCATGCGCTACGACGAGCGGCCCGGCGGCTACGGGTTCCTGGCCGCCGAGGACCACGCCGGGACGTTCCTGGGCTGGTTCCACCTGCGCCCGCCCCCCGGCTCGCCGCCGGACGAGCCCGAGCTCGGTTACCGGCTGAACCGTGCCGCGTGGGGCCGGGGGTACGCCACCGAGGGCGCCCGGGCGCTCGTCGACCGGGCCTTCCGCGACCTTGGCGCCCGGCGGGTGTGGGCGAGCGCGATGGCGGTCAACACGGGGTCGGTCCGGGTGATGGAGAAGTGCGGCATGCGCCTGGTGCGGCGGTTCGCCTTCTCGGGGGAGCCCATCCCCGGCGCCGAGGAGGGTGACGTGGAGTACGCCATCACCCGCGAGGAGTGGGAGCGGGCGGCGGGCTGACCGGCGGCCGGCGGCGTTGCCGCCCGGGTGGCGGCCTGGTTGGCTGCCGGGCATGTGCAGATGGATGGCGTGGCGGGGGCAGGCCATCGTGCTGGAGGAGGTGCTCTTCCGGCCGGAGCACAGCCTGGTGGTGCAGAGCCTGCATGCCGAGCTGGGTGCCGAGCCGACCAACGGGGACGGCTTCGGGGTGGCCTGGTACGGAGTGGGCGAGGGCCCCGGGGTGTACCGGAGCGTCGAGCCGGCGTGGAACGACGCCAATCTGCGCGCGATGGCCGGCCACATCGCCTCGCCGCTCTTCCTGGCCCACGTGCGGGCCTCCACCGGCAGCCCGGTCCAGCAGACCAACTGCCACCCCTTCACCCACGGCCGGTGGTCGATGGTCCACAACGGCCTGGTGAACCACTGGCACGAGCTGCGGCGGGACCTGCTGCTGGCCGTGCGACCGGACCTGTTCGCGACCATCCAGGGCACCACCGACTCCGAGGTCCTGTTCCACCTGGCGCTGGGCATGGGGATCGATGACGACCCGCTCCGGGCGCTGGAGCGCGCCGTCGGGATGGCGGAGGCCGCCTCCATCGCCCGGGGCCACGATCCCGCGATCCAGGCCAGCATCGGGCTCTCGGACGGTGAGCGCGTGTGGGCCGTCCGCTACGCCTCGGCCGAGGCGCCCCGGACCCTCTTCGTCTCGGCCGACGTCGACGCGGTGCGGCGGCTGGACCCGGAGAGCGAGCGGCTGGCCCGGATGCGCGAGGGGGACCGCCTGGTGGTGTCGGAGCCCCTCTCGGACCTCCCGGGGGCGTGGCACGAGATCCCGCCGGACACCGCCCTGGTGGTCGGCCCGGACGGGGCGGTCGAGCATGTGCCCTTCCGCCCCGTCCGGGAGGCCCCGGTCAGCGCCGCTTGACGATGACGTCGAGCGTGAGGTCGCCGGTGACGGTGCTGAACGCGCCGGTGCGGGTCACGTTGACCACCTGATCCGGCCCCGGCAGGTCGATGGCGACGCCGCCCGGCGTCGCGCCCGTGCCCGGCGGGAGCCGGGGGTCGAGCGCCCCGGGCAGGGGCGGGATCCCCGGCACGAGCGGCGGGGCGACGGGCCCGGTGCCCGGTCCGGAGGCGGTGAGCACCGCGACGTTCACCGGCAGGGACTCGGTGCTGCCCTCGCTGCAGGGCGGCTGGAGCGCGAAGCCCTGCAGGCCCGGCGCGATGAAGATGAGGCTGAATCCCCGCCCGCGGGCGGTCCCCAGGGCGGTCGGCGGCCCCACGTCCCCGCCGGTCAGGTCGGTGCCGGTGAGCACGGCCGGGCATCGCGCGCCCGGGGAGGCTGAACCGCTCTGGCTCTCGAGCACCCACCGCGTGGGCTGGGCGTACTCGTAGTTGCCGTATTCGGGGCGGCCGTCGGGGCCGATCCGGGTCCGGCCGAGGGCCTTGAGGGTCAGGGTCGCCTCGCCCTGCACCTCGG
>JALOLS010000095.1 GCA_025455865.1 Thermoleophilia bacterium | reverse complement strand
CCGCCCGGGGCCCCCCAGGTGGTGGGCCTGTGCACCCCGGCGGCCGAGGCGGCGGGGGTGCGCCCGGGCCTGCGGGTCGGCGAGGCCCTGGCCCGCTGCCCGGGGCTCGACCTGGTGGTGCCCGACCCCGACGCGGTGGAGCAGGCCGCCGAGCGGGTCACCCGGCGCCTGGAGGACGCCGGGGCCGCGGTCGAGGTGGTGGCCGAGGGCCTGTGGTGCTTCGACGCCCGCGGGCTGATGCGGCTGCACGGCGGGCTCGACGGGGTGCTCAGGCGGGCGCGCACCGCCCTGCCGGTGGGCGCCGGCGGGCGGCTGGGGGCGGCGTCCGCCCGCTTCACGGCGATCCAGGCCGCCCTGGAGGCGTCCGGGCGCCGCCCCCGCGTGGTCGATCCCGGCCAGGCGGCGGCGTTCCTCGCCCCCCTGCCGGTCGAGCGCCTGCCGCTGGAGCCCCGGGCGCTCGCGGCGCTCCGGGCGCTCGGGATCCACACCATGGGGCGCCTGGCCGCCCTCCCCCATGCCGCCGTGCTCGACCGCCTGGGGCCGGCCGGGTCGGGGGCCTGGCACCTGGCCCGGGGCGAGGACCCCGCCCCGGTCCGGCCGCGCACGCCGCCCGAGCCGCTCACCGCGTCCATGGGCTTCCCGGACCCGGTGGGGGCGCTCCCGGCGCTCGAGGCCGCAGGGCGCATCCTGCTGGCCCGGGTGGCCGGCCGGGCCCGGCGGCGCGGGCGGTCGGTGCGCGCGGTCACCTGGCGCGCGCGGCTGGCCGACGGCGGGTCGTGGACCGGCGCGCTCGCCCTGCGCGAGGCGAGCGCCGACCCCGCACGGCTGGCGGTGGCCGCGCTCCCGCGGCTGGCCGAGGTCAGCGGGCCGGTGACCGCGCTGACGGTCGAGGCCGACGCCGGCGGCCCGCCCGGGGGCGACCAGCTCGCGCTGGCGCCGGCCCCCGACGCCGAGCGCCGGCGCCGGGCGCGCGAGGCGCTGCGGCAGGTGCGCGCCGCCCAGGGACCGGGGGCGGTGCTCCGGCTGGTGGAGCTCGAGCCCTGGTCACGACTCCCGGAGCGACGGTGGGCGCTGGTCCCCGACGAGCGGTAGACGGCCCCTCGGGGATGCGTGCCCTGGGCGGGCCGCGGCCGCTTCGGGTGGTCACCGGCCCCGGCGGCGGCCCCCATGCGGTCATCGACGCCGGGCGCCGGCGCCTGGTGGTCGCGGTGCGCGACGAGTGGCTGGTGCAGGACCGCTGGTGGACCGACGACCCGGTCGACCGCCACTACTACGAGCTCCTGGTGGAGCCGGGCCGGGCCCTGGTCGCCTATCGCGAACGCGACGGGGCCTGGTACGCGCATGCGCCCTGACGCGGTGTCAGCCCGTCCCGGGGGAGTCCATCGCGAAGCGCAGGGAGGGGGGTAGCGCTGGCACCGTACGTCGAGCTCCACTGCCACTCGGGCTTCAGCTTCCTGGACGGCGCCTCCTCCCCCGAGGAGGTCGCGGAGGCCGCGGCCGGGCAGGGCCACGAGGCCCTCGCGCTCACCGACCACGACAACCTGTGCGGGTCGCTCGCCTTCGCCCACGCCGCGGTGGCGGCCGGGGTGCGGCCCATCACCGGGTGCGAGGTCACCCTGGGGCCGGCGGGCGAGGGGGCCGGGGTGGACACCGCGGGCGCCCACCTGACCCTGCTGGTGGAGGACGCCAGGGGCTACGCCAACCTCTGCCGGCTGGTGACCATCGCCCACCGGGGCACCCGCCCGCCGCCGGACCGCCGGGCCCGGCCGCCGGCGCTGCCGCCGGAGGCGCTCGCCGCCCACGCCGAGGGCCTGGTGTGCCTGACCGGCTGCGCACGCGACGGGCTGGTCGCCCGGGCGGTGGCGGCGGGGCGCCGGCGCGAGGCCGAGGCCGCGCTCGGGCTGCTCACCCGCGCCTTCGGCCCCCGCAACGTGCTGGTGGAGGCGCAGCGGCCGCGCACCCGCGGGGACCGGGCGCTCGTCCGCGACCTGGTGGCCATCGCCGAGGCCCACGGCCTGGATGCGGTGGCGACCGGCGACGTGCACGCCCACCACCCCCGCCGTGCGTTCCTGCAGGACGCCCTGGTCGCCGTGCGCCACCGGCTGACCCTGGACGGCTCGGAGGCGGTGCGGCGGGGGAACCGCGAGGCGGTGCTGCGCCCGCCGGCCGAGTCCGCCCTGCGGTTCGCCGACCACCCGGGCCTCGCCGCCGCGTCCGCCCGGCTGGCCGAGCGCCTGGGCTTCGACCTGACCCGCGACCTGGGCTACCGCTTCCCCGACTTCGCCTCCGGCCACCCCGGCGAGACGGCCGACGCGGCGCTCGCGCGCATCTGCCGGTATGAGCTCGGGGCCCGCTACACCAACGCCCGCCGGCGTGTCGATGCCCTCGCCCGGCTGGACCAGGAGCTCGCGCTCATCGCCCACCACGGCCTCGCCGGGTTCTTCCTGCTCCACCGCGACATCCTCCAGATCGCCCGCGAGGTGGCGCTCCAGGTGCGCCCGGCCGGGTCGGCCCGCCGGCGCCTGCCCCCGGGCCGGGGCCGCGGGTCGTCGGTGGGCTCGATCGTCTGCTACCTGACCGGGCTCTCGCACATCGACCCGGTGGCGAACGGCCTGTTCCTCGGGCGGTTCCTCAACCGCGACATGGTCTCGGTGCCCGACATCGACCTGGACTTCCCGCGCGACGTGCGCGAGCGGCTCATCGAGGAGGTGGTGCGCCGCTACGGGGCCGACCACGCCGCGCTGGTGGCGGCCTTCCCCACCTTCCGCGCGCGCATGGCCATCCGCGAGCTCGGCGGGGCGCTCGCGCTGCCGGCGGCCGACGTCGAGCGCCTGGCCCGCATGGCCGACGGGTGGTCGTCGGCCGAGGCGGTCGAGGAGGAGCTCGGGCGGCTGCCGGGCGGGCGCGAGCGGCTGGGCTCCCGGCGCTGGCGGGCCCTCGCGCATCTGTGCCGCGAGGCGGCCGGGCTCCCGCGCCACCTCTCCCAGCACTCGGGCGGCATGGTGGTGAGCGCCACCCCGCTGGTCGAGCTGGTCCCGGTGGTGCCGGCGGCGTTCCCGGGCCGGCAGATCTGCCAGTGGGACAAGGACTCCTGCGCCGACGCCGGCTTCGTGAAGATCGACCTGCTCGGCCTGGGGATGCTCTCCGCGGTGGAGGAGTGCATCGACCTGGTCGCCCGCTCCGGCGGCGGCGAGGTGGACCTCTCGCGGATCGGCTTCGACGACCCCGCGGTCTACGCCGAGATCCAGGACGCCGACACCGTCGGGGTCTTCCAGATCGAGAGCCGGGCCCAGATGCAGAGCCTGCTGCAGACCCGCCCGGAGAACCTCGACGACCTGACCGTGCAGGTGGCCCTCATCCGCCCCGGGCCGGTGTCCGGCGGGGCGGTGCACCCCTACGTGCGCCACCGCCGGGCGCGGCGGGCCGACCCCGGCTTTCCCGTCCCCTACGACCACCCCCTGCTCGAGCCGGTGCTCGCCGAGACCCTCGGGGTGGTGGTCTTCCAGGAGCAGGTGCTCGAGGTGGCGATGGCCCTCGCGGGCTTCACCCCCGGGCAGGCCGAGGCGCTCCGGCGGGCCATGAGCCGCAAGCGCAGCCGCGACGCGATGCTGCGCCTGTGGCAGGACTTCCGCGACGGGGCCCGGGAGCGGGGCGTGGACGACGAGACCATCCGCACGGTCTTCACCAAGCTCATCGGCTTCTCGAACTTCGGCTTCCCCAAGGCCCATTCGGCGGCCTTCGCGGTGCTGGCCTACCAGAGCGCGTGGCTGCGGCGCCACCACCCGGCCGAGTTCCTGGCCGCGCTGGTGAACGCCCAGCCCATGGGCTTCTACCCCCCCGCGTCGCTGGTGCGCGACGCCGCCCGGCGCGGGGTGCGCACGCTGCGGCCCTGCATCGCCCGCTCCCGGGCGGCGTGCACCGTGGAGGGGGGCGCGGTGCGCCTGGGGCTCGGGCTGGTGGACCGGGTGGGGCCGGACGCCGCCGCTGCGGTGGTGGCCGAGCGCGATGCCCACGGCCCGTTCTGTGACCTGCCGGACCTCGCCGCCCGCACCCGCCTGCGGCCCGAGCAGATGGCCCAGCTCGCCCGCGCCGGGGCGCTGGACGACTTCGGCCGCCCGGTGCGGGAGCTGCTCTGGCACGCCGGGGTGCTCGCCCGGCCCCGCCGGGGGGCGGCGGGCGACCAGCTCGCGCTGCCGCTCCCCGCCGCGCCGGCGCCGGACCTCGGCGAGCCGGACCGCATCGAGCGGGTGCTGGCCGAGTACGAGACCACCGGCATCGCGACCGGCTGGCACCTGATGAGCCTGCTCCGGCCGCACCTGCCGCCCGGCGCCCTCCCGGCCGACCGCCTGCGCGCGACCCCCCACGGCACCCGGGTGACGGTGGCCGGCATGGTGGTGGCCCGCCAGCGCCCGGCGACCGCCGGGGGCATCGTGTTCCTGCTGCTCGAGGACGAGACCGGGACGGTCAACGCGATCGTCCGCCCCGAGGTCTATGAGGCCCACCGGGCCCTGGTGCGCGCCGACCCGCTGCTGGCCTGCCGGGGCCGGCTGGAGCGGCGCGATCGCAACGTGAACGTGCTGGTCGAGCGGATCGAGGCCATCCGCATCCCCGACTCGGCCGGCGAGGGCCTGCCGGCGGAGGACCCGGCCGAGGCGCGCATCCGGGCCGCGGTGCCGGCCGGCCAGCAGTTCGGCCGCGGCCGGCGCTGACCGTGCGCACGATCCGGTCCGCACCGGCTACCCTCGCCCGATGGCCGCCCAGGTGATCTCGGTGAACGTCGGCGCGCCCACGGTCATCGGCCGCCGGCGCGGGCGGGAGGTGCGGTCGGGCATCGTCAAGCGCCCGGTCGCGGGGGCGGTGATGATCCGCCGCACCAACCTCGACGGCGACGGCCAGGCGGACCTCACGGTCCACGGCGGCGAGTCGAAGGCCGTCTACTGCTACGCGGCCGAGGACTACGCCTGGTGGTCCGCCGAGCTCGGGCGCCAGATCGCGCCCGCGACCTTCGGGGAGAACCTCACCATCGCCGGCCTGGGCGACGCCGACGTGCGCGTGGGCCAGCACGTGCGGGCCGGCGGGGCGCTCCTGGCCGTCACCGTGCCGCGCGAGCCCTGCTTCAAGCTCGGGATGCACATGGGCGACCCGCGCTTCCTGAAGCGCTTCCTGCACGCCGACCGCACCGGGTGGTACGCACGCGTGGTCGAGGAGGGCCCGGTCCGGGCGGGCGACCCGGTCGAGGCGCTCCCGCCGGACGACCCGGACTGGCCGACGATCAGCGAGGTCCACCGCCTGTACGCGCACGCCCGCGACGACCGCAGCGGACTGTCGCTGCTCGCGGTGACCCCCGGCCTGCCCGAGGACTGGCGCGACTGGGCCCTCGAGCGGCTCGCCGCGACCTGATCAGCAGCGTCCGCCGGCCTGCAGCCGGCGGACGGCGGCCTGCCCGACCCGGGCGATGAACGGGTCGCCGGTGGCGTCGTCGACCCCGTCCCGGCTCCAGGTCATCACCACCACCAGGATGGGCCCGCGGCGCAGGTAGGCGATGCCGGCGTCGTGTTTGACCTGCCTGGTGAAGCCGGTCTTGTGGGCCAGGGGGACGCCGGAGGGCACCCCTTGCGCGAGCTTGGTCGCGTCGCGCACCCCCAGCAGCCGGGTGGTCACCTCCCGCCGGACCACCGCCGGGGGGAGCCCGAGCCGGCGCACCGGACCGCGGCCGAGGGCGCCCTGGTGGACGGCCAGCATCATCTGCCCGAGGTCGCGCGGCGTCGTCACGTAGTTGGTGAAGAGCTCAGGCGTCGACTCGGCGGCCACCACCAGCGGCCGCGCCTGCTCGCCGCGGGGCGGGTCCTCGATCGTGTACGGCGCACGGACGACCGAGGCGCCCATGCCGATGCGCGCCATCGTCCGGGTCACCGCGGCCGCGCCGGCGAAGGGATCGCCGCCCCCGATCCGCACGAGCACCGTGTTCGCCGCGCGGTCGTCGGAGTCGATGACCATCCGGTCGAGCAGCGCCGCGAGCCCCGGACCGGGGCGGCCCCGCGCCCGGCGGAGCGCCTCCAGCAGGATCGGGACCTTGAGCGTGCTCGCCGCCGGGAAGGCCGCGCCGGCGTTGCGGGCGGCGCCGCAGCCGGTCGCCAGGTGCTGGGCCCAGACGCCGGCCACGGCGGGCAGCCCGCCCACCAGGCGGTCCACCTCGGCCTGGAGCCGGGGGTCGACCCGCCCCCCGAGCCGCCCCGGCCGGCGGCCGCTTCGGGGGAGCACCCACACCCGGCGCGTGGCCGACCACCGCGAGCCCCCGGGGCCGCGGGCGCGCAGGCGAAGCGCGTGCTCGCCGGCGGGGAGCGGCACGGCGATGCGCCGCGGGCCCCGCGCGGGGCGCAGGCGGGCGACGATCCGCCCGTCGGCCTGGGCCTCGAGCACCCGGGTGCGGGCGCCCACCTGCGCGGTCACGTGCCCGAACACCACCGGGGCCGGGGCGATGCGCGGCGGGGGCGGGGGCGGGAGGGCGAGCGTGAGGGGCACCGGGGGCAGTCTGCCCCGCGCCCCGGACGGGCTCACCCGTCAGGGTCGTCGGCGGCCAAGCGGTCGACGATGTCCTGCACGGCGGCCCGCAGCCCCGCGGTGGCCGCCGCGGCACGCTCCCCGCTGGGCCCCTCGTCCGGCACCGCCACCGGCGGGCCAAAGCCCACCCGCACCGGGCCGCGCCCGACCGGCAGGCCCCGCCGCATGATGCGGTGGGAGCCCCAGATGCCGGCGGGCACCACGCGGATGCCGGGCGTGAGCGCGAGCAACCCCACCCCGGCGGCGAACGGCCCGACCACCGGGGAGTAGCCCGGGACGCCCTCGGGGTAGACGACCACCAGGCGGCCCTCCTCCAGGCAGCGCCGCGCGTGGCGGATGGCCCGCAGGTCGGTGCGGTCGGCGCTCACCGGGACGGCCCCGAGGGCGGTGAGCAGCCGCGCGAGCGGCCGGGCGGCGAAGTGGCGGGCGGTCGCGAGCGTGACCGCGGTGCGCGGTCGCACCGCGGTGCCCACGAAGGCCGGGTCCATCTCGGCCAGGTGGTTCACCGCGACGAGCACGCCGCCCGGGCGCGCGATGTGCTCCCGGCCCGAGACCACGAGCCCCCAGCGCGCCGCCGACGCGGCGGAGATGACGAGCGTCGCAAACCGAGACAGCGCCGCCGAGGCGCCGTCGGGGTGCGGCGCCCAGACCGGCTCAGGCGTCGCGCTCGACCACCATGGCGATGCCCATGCCGCCCCCGATGCACAGGGCGGCCAGGCCGGTGCGGGCCTCGCGGCGGGCCATCTCGTGCAGCAGCGTGGTCAGCACCCGGGCGCCGGAGGCGCCCACCGGGTGGCCGAGGGCGATGGCGCCCCCGTTGACGTTGCAGCGGTCCATGTCGATCCCGAGCGCCCGGCAGACCGCGACGCTCTGGGCGGCGAACGCCTCGTTCAGCTCGACCAGGTCGATGTCGCCGATCCCGAGGCCGGCGCGGGCGAGCGCCATCCGCACCGCCTCGACCGGGCCCATGCCCATGATCCGGGGCGAGACGCCCGACCAGGCGTAGGAGCGGATCGCCGCGAGCGGGGCGACGCCGAGCGCCTCGGCGCGGTCCCGGCTCATCACCACGGTGGCGGCGGCGCCGTCGTTGATCCCCGAGGCGTTGCCGGCGGTCACCGTGCCCCCGTCGGCGAAGGCGGGCCGCAGGCGGGCGAGGGCCTCCGTCGTCGTGGCCGGGCGCGGATGCTCGTCCTCGGCGACCACGAGCGCCTCCCCGCGGCGCTGGGGCACCTCGACCGGCACGATCTCGGCCTCGAAGCGGCCGGCCCGCATCGCCTCGCCGGCCCGGCGCTGGCTCTCGGCCGCGAAGGCGTCCTGGTCCTCGCGCGAGACCTCGAGCTCACGGGCGATGTTCTCGGCCGTCGTGCCCATGTGGACGTCGGCGAGCGCGCACCACAGGCCGTCGCGGATCATCGAGTCCTCGACCGCCCCGTGCCCCATGCGGTAGCCCGTCCGCCCCTGGGGGAGCAGGTAGGGGGCGGCGCTCATGTTCTCCTGCCCGCCGGCGACCACCACCTCGGCGTCGCCGGCCCGGACCGCCTGGGCGGCGAGGGCCACCGTGCGAAGGCCCGAGCCGCAGAGCATGTTCACCGTGGTCGCCGGCACCGACTCGGGGATCCCGGCGGCGATCGCGGCCTGGCGGGCCGGGTTCTGCCCCTGGCCCGCGGTCAGGATGGACCCGATCAGCACGTCCTCGACCGCGTCCGGGGCGACGCCGGCACGCTCGAGCGCCGCCCGCACGGCGATGGCGCCGAGCCGGGGCGCGGGCACCCCGGCCAGCGCCCCGTTGAACGTCCCGACCGGCGTGCGCACCGCGCTGGCGATGACCGCCTCGGTCACCGGCGGGCCCCCCGGCGCGTGACGGGTCGGCTCAGGTGGTGAAGCTCTTCCCGCAGCCGCAGGAGCCGGAGGAGTTGGGGTTGTTGATCACGAACCCCGCGCCCTGGAAGCCCTCCTCGTAGTCGAACTCGGCGCCGAGGAGGTACGGGACGCTGAACTTGTCGACGATGATCTTGACCCCGTGGGCCTCGACGACCTCGTCGTCGGCCTCGGGCATCCCGAAGGTCATCGCGTACTGGAAGCCCGAGCAGCCGCCCGGGATCACCTGCACCCGCAGCCCCGAGCCGGGGTCGGCCTCGTCCTCGATGAGGGTCCGGAGCTTCTCGCCGGCCGTCTCGGTGAGGGTCACCATGCGCGAACTCCTCCGCGTCCGTGTGGGTCCGTCTCCTGGGGCGGAGTGTGACACATCGGGCGGCGTCACCCCGCCGGCGGGCCCACCACCGTCCAGCGGCTCACCCGCCCGTTGCCGGCCCGGTCGGCCAGGGTCAGGGTGACCTCGACCGGTCCGGGGGGCACCGCCGCGGCCGGGAGCTGCAGGGAGAACGGGGTGATCCGGGCCTGCGCGGTCAGGTCCGCGCCGCCCAGGAGCACCCGCACCCGCGCCGGGTCCACCCCGGCCCCCGGGCCGTCGGAGAAGCGCACGATGAGGGCCACCCCGACCCGGTCGCCGCCCGCGGGCTCGCGGCCCAGGACCCGCGGGGCCGGATCGCGCCGCGTGAGCGCCGCGGGCGGGCGCACCGGCAGGCGGGCGCCGGCCAGCGCCAGCCCGGCCTGGGCGGTGACCCAGGCCGGGAGCGCCCCCGCCCCGAGGGCCCCGTCGGCCCCCTGCAGGGCGGCCAGGCGCGCGAGCGGCCCGCCGCCGCGGCTCCAGGGCGGCGCATCCGCGCGCTCGCCGAGCGCCCGGACGGCCATCGCCGCCCACGCCGTCGCCGGCACGTCCGCCGCTCCGCCCCCGGCCGCCGCGAACCCCCCGTCGGGGCGCTGGGCGGCGATCAGGAACCGGCGGGCGGCCAGCATCGCGGCGCCGCGGCGGCGGAGCCCCGCCGCGGCGAGGGCCTGGACGGCCGACGCGGTGTCGGTCACGTCGCCCGCCCCCGCGCCCCGGCGCCACGCCCAGCCCCCGTCCGGTCCCTGGGCGGCGATCAGCGCCGCGGCGGCCCGGCGCACGGGCGCGGCCCCGGGGGGCAGGCCGCCGGCCCGCAGGGCGAAGATGCCCCAGGCGGTGAGCGCGGTGCGCCCGCCGATCGCGCCGTCGGGCCCCTGGCGGGCCAGCACCTCGGCCACCAGGTCACGCCCGCCCAGGTCACGGGGGTCCAGCCCGGCCGCCGCGGCGGCCACCGCGAGGCGCTCGACCTCGGCCAGGCTCCGCCCGCCCGAGGCGGCCACCGCGTCGGCGAGGGTCGCCCCCTCCCGGCGCCACGCCGCCGGGTGCTCGCCCGCGCCGGCCACCGCGAGCGCCGCCCAGGCGGTGTCGGTCGCCGCCGGCCCGCGCGGCGCCCCGGCGCCGATCGCGCCGGTCACCGGGTCCTGGAGGGCGGCCAGGTGGTCGAGCGCCGCGCCGAGCGGGGCCGCCGCGGCGGCGCCCGGCGCCAGCGCCAGCACGAGCAGCGCGATGCCCGGAGCCCTCACCGGCGGGCCGCCACCAGCTCGCGGAAGCGCTGGGCGTTCCGCAGGGCGTAGTCGCGCGCGTTGTTGTTGAAGACCACGGCCACCTCCTGCGCGCGCTCGGCCATGTCGATGACCGGCCCCACCCACTCCTCCATCTCCGGCTCGGAGTAGACCCAGTCGAAGCGCTCGGCCACGCTGCGGCCGGTCGTCCAGGTCTCGCCGTTGCGCCCGTGCAGGCGCAGGTAGGCGAGGTCGGGGGAGGTCACCTCGACCAGCGGGGGCATCGCGCTCGCGACGTCGATCCGGGGGGCGTCCACCGAGACCCAGGCCGCGCCGTGCTCGGCGAGCATCGCCGCGGTGGCCTCCCGCTCCCCCGGGGCGGCCCAGGAGCGGTGGCGGAACTCGACCGCCGTGCGGGCCGGGGCGATGCGCTCGATGATGCGCGCGAGCTCCTCGCGGGCGGCCGGCGAGGCGACCACGTAGGGCGGGAGCTGCACGAGGATCGCCCCCAGGCGGTCCCCGAGCGGGCCGACGGCCTCGAGCAGCGCGTCGATGACCGCGTCGCGCAGCAGCCGCCCGGGCCGGCGGATGCGCCCGCGCGCGTCGGGGGTGAACGGCAGGTCGCGCAGCGCCGGCGGCAGGCGCGCGGGCTCGGACGGATGGCCCGAGACGACCTGATGGGCCTTCACGTGGAACCGGAACCCCGGCGGGGTGCGCGCGGCCCAGTTGGCGCACGTCTCGGGCCGGGGGATGGCGTAGAAGGTCGAGTTGACCTCGACCATCCCGAAGTGATCGGCGTAG
>JALOLS010000021.1 GCA_025455865.1 Thermoleophilia bacterium | reverse complement strand
TGCACCAGGGCCTGGGCGAGCTTGCCGGCGGCGATCTTGCCCCCCGGGATGACCACCGCCGCGCGCAGGCCGGCCCGCGCGGCGTAGGCGGCGGCCGAGGCGGAGGTGTTCCCGGTCGAGGCGCAGATGACCGCGCTCGCGCCCTCCTCGACGGCCTTGGACATGGCGAGGGTCATGCCCCGGTCCTTGAAGGAGCCGGTGGGGTTCATGCCCTCGAGCTTGGCGTGGATGTCCAGGCTCAGGCACTCCGAGAGCCGCGCCAGGCGCACCAGGGGCGTGGTGCCCTCGCCCAGGCTCACCACCGGGGTCGACTCCGAGACCGGGAGCAGGTCGCGGTAGCGCTCGATGAGCGGCAGCCGCCTCACCCGCCCTCACCCGAGCCGAGCACCGGGATGACCACCGGGTCCTCGCGGACCTCCTCGAGGGCGGCCAGGCGAACGGTGGCCGCGCGCACCCGCACCCCGGGGGTGGGGTGCAGCACCATCACCAGGCGCGCCTCCACGCCCTGGCCGCGCTGCACGACCGTGCGGATGGAGACGCCCTCCTCCCCGAGCACCGAGGCGACCAGCGCGAGCACCCCCGGCCGGTCGGCCACCACCAGGCGCATGTAGAACGCCGACTGCACCTCATCGGGCGGGAGGATGGGCCGGCCGGCGTCGGCCAGGGCGTTGTGCAGGAACGACCCACGGTGGGTGCCGAGGATCGACAGCACGTCGGCGACGATGGCCGACGCGGTCTCGGTGCCGCCGGCGCCCGGCCCCACCAGCATGATCTCGCGCACCGTGGAGCTCTCGAGCAGCACCGCGTTGTCCGGCCCGCCGATCGCCGCCAGCCGGTGGCCCGCCGGCACCAGGGTCGGGTGCACCCGCACCGACACCGCCCCCTCGACCAGGCGGGCCAGGCCGAGCAGCTTGACCACGAAGCCCAGGTCGTGGGCCATGTCCACGTCCTCGGCCTGCAGGCGGTCGATGCCCTCGTAGGGCACGTCGCCGAGCAGCACGCGCGAGTGGAAGGCGATCGAGGCGAGGATGGCCATCTTGGCCGCGGCGTCGGCCCCGCCCACGTCCTCGGTGGGGTCGGCCTCGGCGTAGCCGAGCTCCTGGGCGCGGGCGAGCGCGTCGGCGTAGGACAGGCCGCTCCGGCGCATCTCGGTGAGGATGAAGTTGGTGGTGCCGTTGACGATGCCGGTGACCGCCTCGATCTCGGCGGCGAGCAGCGACTCGCGCAGGACCTTGATGACCGGGATCGCCGCGCACGCCGAGGCCTCGAAGCGCAGCTCGGTGCCCGACTCCTGTGCGGCGCGCAGGAGCTCCGACCCGTGCCGGGAGATCAGCTGCTTGTTGGCCGTCACCACCGACTTGCCCGACCGGAGCGCCCGCAGGAGCCACGACATCGGCGGGTCGATGCCGCCCATCACCTCGACCACGACCGCGACCGAGGGGTCGCCGAGCACCCGCTCCGGATCGGTGGTGAGCAGCGCCGGGTCCACGCCGGGGCGGGGCCTCGCGGCGTCGCGCACCAGCACCGGCCCCACCTCCAGGCGCTGGCCCGAGGCCCGCTCGATGGTGGCGCCCGCGGTGCCCGCGAGCATCCGCACCACCCCCTGGCCGACGGTGCCGCACCCCAGCAGGCCGATGCGCACCGGGGCGCCGCTCACCGCGCTCACAGGTCCCGCGCGACCAGGTCGGCGTAGGTCTCGCGCCGGGTCACCAGGCGCGCCCGGCCCGAGTCCACGAACACGATCGCCGGCCGGGGCACGCCGTTGTAGTTGGAGGCCATCGAGACCCCGTAGGCGCCGGTGGCCGGCAGGCAGACCAGGTCGCCCGGCCGGGTGTCGGGGAGCTGGGCCTCCTGGATCAGCACGTCGCCGCTCTCGCAGTGCTTGCCCACCAGCCGCAGCGCGCCCGCGGGCTCCGCGTCGGCCCGGTTGGCGAGCAGCGCCTCGTAGGTGGCCCCGTAGAGCATGGGGCGGAGCAGATCGCTCATGCCGCCGTCGACCGCGGCGTAGCGGCGGACCCCCGGCACGTCCTTGACCACCCCGACCCGGTAGAGCGTGAGCCCCGCCCGCCCCACGATGCTGCGCCCGGGCTCCACCAGGATCCGCGGCATGGGCAGGCCCACCCGCGCCCACTCGGTGCGCACGCTCTCCATGACCGCGTCGGCCCAGGCCTCCACCGAGGGCGGCTCGTCGCCGCGGGTGTAGGCGATCCCGAGCCCGCCGCCCATGTCGAGGGTCCTCAGGTCGCCGTCCAGGTGCCGGGCGCCGAAGTCGGCCAGCAGCGACGCGGCCGCCCGGTAACCGGCCAGGTCGAACAGCTGCGAGCCGATGTGGCAGTGCAGCCCCTCCAGGTCCAGCGCGCGGGCCGCGCGGACGGCCTCCACCGCGGCCAGCGCGGCGCCGCCCTCCAGGGAGAAGCCGAACTTCGAGTCGAGCTGGCCGGTCGAGATGTAGGAGTGGGTCGACGGCTTGACCCCGGGCGTGACCCGCACCAGCACCCGCTGGCGCACGCCCCGCTCGGCGGCCATGCGGTCGAGCAGGCCGATCTCGTCCAGCGAGTCGACGATGACGGTGCCGACGCCGGCGTCGAGCAGCTCTCCGATCTCGCCCGCGTCCTTGGCGTTGCCGTGCATGTAGATGTGCTCGGGCGGGAACCCGGCGCGGAGCGCGGCGTAGAGCTCCCCTCCGGACGCGACGTCCACCGAGAGGCCCTCCTCGCGCAGCAGGCGGAGCACCGCCTGCGCGTAGAAGGCCTTGCTCGCGTAGAGGACCTCGCCGTCGGGCGCGTGGGCGGCGAAGGCCTCGCGGTAGCGGCGGGCGGCGGAGCGGAGCTCGCCCTCGTCGTAGACGACCAGCGGGGTGCCGAACTCGGTCGCGAGGTCGACCAGGTCGCACCCGCCGACGGAGAGGTGCCCCTCGGGGGTGGTCGTCGCGGACTGCGGCAGCACCTGGGCGAGGGACATCATCGGCCCGCGGACGCTAGCAGGGAGCCGTCCCCCGGGCCGACGCGCGGCGGGCGCGGGGCTACGCTGGCGCCCCATGGGCGCCGCGCCGCACGACATCGACCTGACCGCACGCGACGGCACCCGCATCCGGGCGACCTGCCACCCGGCCGCGCCGGGGGCGCCGGGGGTGGTCGTCGTGCACGGGGCGGGCTCGCGCCGCGAGAACCACGCCGACTTCGCGCGCCGGGCGGCCGCCCTCGGCATGTGGGTCATCGTCCCCGACCTGCGCGGCCACGGGATGAGCGGGGGCGAGCCCGGCCCCGGCATGCTCGACGACGTCCACGCCGCGCTCGACGCGCTCGCCGTCCGGGGCGCCGGGGCGCTCGGCCTGCGCGGGTCGTCGCTCGGCGGCTTCCTGGGCCTGCACGCCGCGGCCGTCCACCCGGGCGTGCGCGCCTGCGTCGCCATCTGCCCCGCCGCCCCCCACACCCTCGCGCGCCGCTACGGCGCGTGGCCGAATCGGATGCCCCTCACCCCGGCCGTCGCGCGGGCCGACGGCGTCGCGCGCGGCTACTGGCATGCCACCGGCGACGAGGCGGTGCCGTGGGCGTGCTCGTTCGCGCTGGCCCAGCACACGCCGCAGCCGCGCCACCTGCGGGTGAGCCTCGGCGGCCACCACCGCTCGCTGCAGCACGACCCCCGGGTCCAGCGGGAGACCCTGGGCTTCCTCCGGGAGCACCTCACCTGACCGCCGCCGCGCCGCCCCCGCCGCCGTGAGCCTGGAGGCCCTCGCCGCGGAGGTCGTCGCCTGCCGGGCCTGCCCCCGGCTGGTGGCCTGGCGGGAGCAGGTGGCCCGCGAGCGGCGCGCGGCCTTCCGCGACGAGGACTACTGGGGGCGTCCGCTGCCGGGCTTCGGCGACCCCGACCCGCGCATCCTCCTCGTCGGCCTCGCCCCCGCCGCCCACGGCGGCAACCGCACCGGGCGGATGTTCACCGGCGACCGCTCGGCCGACTTCCTGGTCGCCGCCATGCACCGCGCCGGGCTCGCCGACCGCCCGGTCTCGGTGGCGGTCACCGACGGCCTCAGGCTCCTCGGCGCCCGCTGGACGGCGGCGGTGCGCTGCGCGCCGCCGGCCAACCGCCCGACCCCGGAGGAGCGCGACCGGTGCCTGGGGTACCTGCGCCGGGAGATCGCCCTGTGCCCGGAGGCCCGGGTGCTGGTCTGCCTGGGCGGCCTGGCCTGGGACGCGACCCTGCGGGCGCTCGAGGCCCCGCGCCCCCGCCCCCGCTTCGGCCACGGGGCCGAGGCCGCCGCCGGGGGGCGGACCCTGATCGGGAGCTACCACCCCAGCCAGCAGAACACCTTCACCGGCCGGCTCACCCCGGCCATGCTCGACGCGGTCCTCGCCCGGGCCCTCGCGCTCGCCGGCCCGAACGGCAGGAGCCCCGCATGACGCGCGCGTCGTGCGGGGCTCCCGGTGACAGCAGTGGATTGCCAGAGGGCGCTCGGGAACCGGACCATCCTGTCCCCGGGCTGCAGCTGCGCTTCAGGGGACTCGCCCCCTAGCTGCTGCCACCTCCACTATGGCCATCGATCAAGTTGGACCACCTCCTTTCTGTGGTAGCGCGGACGGTACACCACCCGTCCGGACGCATCCACGACCTCGGCGCCACCGGCCTCACAGGTAGGCCAGCGGGTCGGTGGCCGACCCGTTCACCCGCACCTCGAAGTGCAGGTGGGCGCCGAACGAGTGGCCGGTGTTGCCGACGTAGCCGATCACGCTCCCCTGCCCCACCTGCTGGCCGACGGCGACCGCGATGCGGCTCTGGTGGGCGTAGGCGGTGGAGAGCCCCCCGCCGTGGTCGATGACGACCAGGTTCCCGTATCCCCCGCCCCAGCCGGCCATGATGACCGTGCCGGCCTTCGCCGCGGAGATCGGGGTGCCCTCCCCGACGCCGACGTCGATCCCCTCGTGCATGCGGCCCCAGCGCATGCCGAAGGGCGAGGTCAGCGGGCCGTTGACCGGCCAGACCAGGCCGGCCTGCGACGGGGTGATGTCGATGCTGGCCCCGCTCACCCCCTGGATGCGGGCGATCTCGCGGCCGAGCCTGAGCGAGCGCTCCCTGAGGCCCCGGGTCTCGACCTCGAGGTCCTCGCGGTCGCCGCGCACCCGGGAGAGCAGCCGCTGCCGCCCGTCCCGGAAGCGGCCGAGGTCGTCGCGCTCGGCGCGCAGCGCCCGTGCCGCCCCGCGGGCCCGGAGGGCCGCCGCCTTGACCCGCCGCTCCGACCGCTGCACCCCCGCGCGCAGGTCGGCCAGGCGGTCGCGGGCCTCCCGGACCTCGCGCGCGTAGTCCTCGACCGAGGCGATGGCCTCCTTGTCGAGGTCGGCCGCCCGCTCGATCTGGTCGACCGCCGCCACCGCGCCGGCGATGCTCCCGGACTCCAGGAGCACCAGCAGCGGGTCGGGGTCGTCGCGCCGGTACATCGCGCGCAGGCGCGTCCCCAGGACCTCGCGCTGGGTCACCAGGCGGGCCCGGGCCCGGGCGAGGTTCGCGCGCTCGGCGTCGAGGCGCCCGGTCAGGTCGGCCAGCCGCCCCTCGAGCACGGCGAGCTCGTTGCCCAGCCGGTTGCTGCGGGTCTCAAGGGGCACCAGCCGGCGCTCGATGCGGCGGATGCGCCCGGTGTAGGCCGAGACCTCGGAGCTCAGGACGGCCTCCTGGTCCCGCGCCCGCACGAGGCGCGCCTCGGCCCGCTGCAGCCGCTGGTCGACGTCGGCCTTGCGGTCGGCGGCCGACGGCGCGCCCGACCCCGCCGTGGCGAGGCACACGGTCAGCACGCCGGCGACGAGGCCGGCGGCCAGGCGCCGCTTGGCGCGGCCGGTGCGCCCGTGACGAGTCACGGGCGCACCATTCGCCGTCCGGGTGGCGACCCCTACCGGGTGGGGCCGTCCGGATCCACCGCCAGCAGCTCGCGGTAGGGGTTGATGGCCCCGCCGCCGCCCGGGTGGATCTCGAAGTGCAGGTGCGGCGCGCCGTAGCGCGCGTCACCGGTGTTGCCCACGGTGCCGATCTGCTGACCCACCGCGACCCGGCTGCCCGGCTGCAGGCCCGGCGAGATGGTGTCGAGGTGCGCGTAGTAGTACTCGTTGCCGGCGCGGTCGCTCATCCAGATCCAGATGCCGCCCAGGCCGGTCTCGACCCGCGTGAGCCGGTCGATGACCCCGTCGGCCACCGCGACGACCGGGGTGCCCCGGGCCGCCATGAGGTCGTTGCCCTCATGGGCGCCCTGCCCACGCGGCGCGCCGTAGTCGTCGGTGTAGGTGTTGCGGCCGTTGACCGGGAAGACCTTGAGGTACTGGCCGCTGCGCCCGGTGACCGGGGCGACGGCGGCCCCCGACGGCGCCGGCACGGCCGCCGCGGGATCGGTCGCGGGAGCGGCGCCGGTCCCGCTCGCGACGGTCCGCACCTGGATGCCCAGGCGGCGGAGCAGCGCGGGGGTGACGACCCCGGTGGCGCGCAGGCGCAGGCGCTTCTGGAGGGAGCGGACGGCGGTCCGGGTGGAGGCGCCGTAGGAGCCGTCGACGGACACCCGCAGGCCGCGGGAGCGCAGGACGCGCTGGAGGTCGGCGACGTCCGTGCCGGTGGAGCCCAGGCGCAGCGTGCGCAGGGCGGTCGGCGTGGTGGTGCCGGGAGTGGATACGAGCGAGCTGCTGGCCGTGGCAGGCAACGCCGCGCCCTCCGGAGGCGCCGCGGTGGGAAGCACCGGGGCGCTGCTCGGCATGGGGACCGAGAGGGCGAGACTGGGCGCGAGGCTGAGGGTCGTCGCGAAAGCGACCAGCCCCACGATCCTGCGGAGCGGCCGGCCGGATGCGCTCAGGGCGCGCGGTCGGTCGTGAATCCTCTCTCCTTTCCGCCCGCAGGGCCTTTGGGGGGCTCCCAGTGGGCTGTAGGTCACCCCAAGTACGCCGGGTCTGCGTCGTGGGGTGCCCCTCGGAGGACGGGACGCGGCGCAGAATACCGATGAGGGTCGGCGGGTCAAGGGCATCGTGTGCCCCGGCCGTGCCGATTCCGTGCCGTTCGCCGCTCCGAGCAGGGGCTTCGCGTGACGAAGGTCCCCATCGACGAACCGGGGCGCCAGAGGAGCCGCGAGTGCGGGATCACCGCCTCTCGGCGGCGCCCATGATGAGGAACTGTGAGGATTTCCCTCAGACGGGGGTGCGGCGGCGGCGGCGGCGCTTGGAGAGCGCCCGCAGCCCGAGCACGATCAGGATGAACCCCAGCGCGCCCCCGAGGATGAGCCCGTTCACCGCCGCGGTGGACGATGCGCCCGCCGAGGAGGCCTCCAGCAGGTCGCACCGCCCGTAGGGCATCGACCAGGCCACCTGTCCCCGCGTCCGCTCGGCGCCGTCCGAGGCCGACTCGACCGGCGACGGCATGCGGTAGCGATACCGCAGGGTCAGCCCGTCCTGGAGCTGGCGGTCGGCGATCGTGGGCGGGCGCGAGGCCAGGCTGGAGCAGGTGGCGTCGCCGATCTCCCCCACCCCCCCGCGGGTCGCGATCCGGAACGTCGCCGGCGCGCGGTCCGGCCCGGTCTGGGCGGCCTCGAAGCGCAGGACCAGCACCTCCTGCAGCGGCGCGATCGCGCTGAGGTCGGTCAGCACCGACTGCGGGGCGACCCGCGCGCGGGGGGCGGGGGTCGTGGTGACCGCCGGCGGGAGCGCCGTGAGCGGGGCGGTGGCCGGCGCGGTGGCGGTGGTCTCGCCGGCGTCCTCGGCGGGCGGGGGCAGCTGGTAGAGCCCGCCGGTCGCCTCGACGATGGGGGCGATGGGCCGGTCCTCGCTCAGGATGTCGCGCAGGTCGTCGGGGCTGGACAGGATCGACCGGCGGGTCTCGAACACCCGCGTGCCGTCCGCCTCGGTGCGGTCGCCGATGACCCGCCCGCTCCCGTCCGGGGCCGACCAGCCCTCGAGGTCCGGGCGCAGGAACTCCAGGAACGTCTCGTCCTGCAACTGCCGGTCCAGGTTGATCGCGGTCTGCGCGTCGGGGTCCAGGCGCAGGGTGAGCGTGAGCTCCCCGGTCCCCCGCTCGTTGACCTGGACGCCCTGGATCAGCTCCGCCTGGCAGCCGCCCAGCGCAAGGGCCGCCACGGCGGCCGCGAGGCCGGCGAGCAGGCCCTTGGCCGCGCGCCTCACCCGGGCTCGCCCTGCGGGCTGCCGGGCTCGGTCAGCGCGTCGCGGCGGCGGATGAGCTCGACCGCCCGCGCCCGCTCCTCGCGATCGAGCGCGGCGAAGTCCTCATCCGAGAGGTTGCCGGCCCGGTGGTCGAACTCGATCTCGCGGATGGCGGTGAGGGCGCGGTCGAGGTCCTCCTCCACGCGCTGGCGCTCGATGTCCGCCGGGCTCGCGACGGAGCCGTCGCCCGCGCCGGAGCGGGCGAGCAGCGGCCAGGCGACCAGCGCCACCAGGCCCACCCCGAGCAGGACGACGAGCAGGACGGCCACGCCGGCGGGGTCAGTCCCCGCGCGCGGCGGCGCCCGAGCGGGCGGCGCCGGGCACCGGGGCGAGCGCCGGGCGGGGCGCGGGCCACACGGCGATGAGGGCGCCCAGGGCGATGATGAGCCCGGCCGCCCACAGCCAGCCGACCAGCGGGTTCACGAACACCGCGATGCGCGCGAGCCGGCTCTCGGTGAGGCCGACGAGCACCACGTAGATGTCCCGGTCCCACTTGCTGGCGATCGCCACCTCGGTGGACCGCTGCTGGGAGACCCGGTAGAGGTTGACCGCCGGGTCCAGGGTGGCCACCCGCTCGCCGTCCTTGAACACCCCGAGCCGCACCGCGACGGTCATCTTGTGCTCGTCCGAGCCGCGGCTGCCGCCCTCGTTCACGATGGTGTAGCCCGCCACCTCGCCCCGCTGGCCGTCGCGCAGGGCCAGGTCGCCCTCGCTTGCGAACGACTTGGAGCCGGCGATGCCGACCATGAGCACCACCACCCCGATGTGCACCACGTAGCCGCCGTAGCGGCGCCGGTTGCGGGCGAAGAGCTGGAGGAACGCCCCGGGCCAGGACACCCCGCCGAGCTGGTGACGCACCCGGGTGCCCCGCCAGAGCTCGCTCACGATGCAGGCCAGGGTGAACACGCCGATCACGAAGACCGCGTTGGCCGCCCAGTGGCCGGCCCCGCCGGTGATCACGAGCACCAGCGGCACCGCCACCGCGGCGGCGATGAGGGGGCCCACGAAGCGCCGGCGCAGCTGCGCGCCGGACGCCTTGCGCCACGAGATCATCGGGCCGACGCCGGTCAGGACGAGCAGCGCGAGGCCGATGGGGAGCGTCACCTGGTCGAAGAACCCGACCCCCACGGTGATCCGCTCGCCCCGCACGGCCTCGGAGAGGATCGGGAAGATCGTGCCCCAGAAGACCGCGAAGGCCAGGCCGACGAGCAGCAGGTTGTTGTAGAGGAAAACCGCCTCGCGGGAGATGTAGCTCTCCAGCGAGTTCTGGCTGCGCAGGTCCGGCAGGCGGCTGATGATGAGCGCGAGCGAGCCCGCCAGGATGGCGACGATCATCCCCAGGAAGTACGGGCCCAGGGTCGACTCGCCGAAGGCGTGGACCGATGAGAGCACCCCGGACCGGGTCAGGAACGTGCCGAACAGGCACAGGGAGAAGGTCAGGACGACCAGCACCATGTTCCAGACCTTCAGCATCCCCCGCCGTTCCTGCACCATGACCGAGTGCAGGAACGCCGTGGCCACCAGCCAGGGCATGAACGCCGCGTTCTCCACCGGGTCCCAGGCCCAGTACCCGCCCCAGCCGAGCTCCTCATAGGCCCAGCGGCCGCCCAGCAGGATGCCGAGGCCCAGGAAGAGCCACGCCACGATGGTCCAGCGGCGCACGCTCTGGATCCACTGGGTGTCCAGCCGCCGGGTCCACAGCGCGGCGATCGCGAAGGCGAACGGCACCGCCAGGCCGACGTAGCCCACGTAGAGCATGGGCGGGTGGATCATCATGTAGCCGTTCTGCAGGAGGGGGTTCAGCCCCCGCCCCTCCGCGGGCACCACGGCCAGGGTCTCGAACGGGCTGGTCACGAACGACAGCACGCTGGTGAAGAAGACCGCGATGCCCATGAGCACCGCGACCACGATCGGCATCAGCTCGCGGTTGCGCCGGCGGTTGGTGAACACCGCGATGGCGGCGAACAGCGACAGCATCCACGCCCAGAGCAGGAGCGAGCCCGCCTGGCTGCCCCACAGCGCGGAGATGCGGAAGGGCCAGGCGAGGGTGGTCGAGGAGTAGTCGGCCACGTTGCGGAGCTCGAAGGCGCCGCTGAGCAGCCCCGCCCACATGACCCCCATGCCGAGCGACATGAGGCCGAAGACCCCGTAGACCGCCCGCTCGGCGCTCTCCTGCCAGCGGCGCTGGCCGGGCCGGCGCGACCACAGGGCGGCGGCCACCGCGAAGATCGCCGCCGCGAACGCCAGGAGCAGCGCCGCCCGGCCGAGCAGGCTCACGTGGGCGTGACGGGCGTCTTCGGGACGTTCGCCGGGTGCTGCTGCTCCTCGCCGGGCTTGGCCTTGAACTTCGAGGGGCAGAGCGTCACCAGGGACCCGCGGCGGGCCTCGAAGACCCCGTCCCTCATGTGGCCGGTCACCACGACCTCGCGGCCGCTCTGGAAGGTGTCGGGCACCGAGCCGCGGTAGACCACCGTCACCCGGCTCTCGGCGTCCTTCTTGTCCACCACCGTGAAGCGCAGCCCGTCGGGGCCCTGTGCGCGCTCGGCGGCGTCGACGGGGGCGCCGGCGGCCACCAGCCCGTTGAGGCGGTAGGTCGTGCCGTCGGTCCGCTGGAGCCCGGCCGGGCTGGAGTAGGTCTCCAGGCTGCCGCCGATGCTGGTCCACACGAGCCAGCCGCCGAGCACCGCGGCGAGGCTCAGAGCGATGGCGAATCGGGCGCGCCTCATCCGGTCACCGATGCTACCAGCGGACCCGCCCGCCGCGAGCATGACGGTCGGCCCTGCCCGACGGCCGGTCCCGGGTCGGCAGACCGCGGGGATAGACTCGCGCTCCCCCCGACGGGAAGGCACGCATGAGCCGCCGCGACGAGGTCCTGGTCGCCACCGACTGGGTCGTGGAGCACCTGGACGACCCCGCCTGCCGCCTGGTCGAGTGCGACGAGGACGCGACCGCATTCGAGGCCGGGCACATCCCCGGCGCGGTGGCCTGGCACTGGCGCGACGACCTGCACGAGCACCCCCGGCGGGACCTCATCTCGCGTGAGCGGCTCATCGCCCTGCTCACGCGCTCGGGCGTGGGCCCCCAGACCACCGTCGTGCTCTACGGGGGCAGCCACAACTGGTTCGCCGCCCACGCCTACTGGATCTGCCGCCTGCGCGGCTTCGACCGGGTCCGGCTGCTGGACGGCGGCCGCCGCAAGTGGGAGATGGAGGGCCGCCCGCTGGTCGCCGACCACACCGACGTGGCGCCCGCCGATCCCGGGCCGCTCGGCCCCGAGCGCCCCGAGGTCCGGGCCTGGCGCGACGACGTCCTGGCCGCCGTCGGCGCCCCCGGCACCGTGTTCGTGGACGTGCGCAGCCCGGCGGAGTTCACCGGGGAGATGCTCGCGCCGCCCCACCTGCCCCAGGAGCAGGCCCAGGTGCCCGGGCACGTGCCCGGCGCGCGCAACGTGCCCTGGGCCATCGCGGCGCGCGACGACGGCACGTTCAAGGACGACGAGGAGTTGCGGGCCCTGTACGCCGGCGCAGGCGTCGGCCCGGAGACCGACGTGATCGCCTACTGCCGCATCGGCGAGCGCTCCAGCCACACCTGGTTCGTCCTGCACGAGCTCCTCGGCTATCCCCGGGTCCGCAACTACGACGGCTCGTGGACCGAGTACGGGAGCCTGGTCGGCGTGCCCGTGGAGCGCTGACCCGGTCGCCCGGCGTGCGGCCGGCCGGCCGCATCGAGTGGACCTCCCGGGCCCATCGCAAGCGTGGCGCCGGCCGCATCGCCCGTGCGCGCCGCCCCGGGGCGGGCGAGCGCTGGTGGTGGGCGCCCCGGCGCCTGGCCTGGTGGATCGGGGTGCTCTTCGCGGCCGGCTCCGCGCTGTTCGCGGCCGGGGCCGGCGTGGACCTGGCGGGGGGCGATGCGGCCGTCGCGGCCGTCGTCTACTTCTCGGGGTCGATCTTCTTCACCACCGCGGCGGCCGGGCAGTTCGCCGAGGCGCTGAACGCGGGCAGGACGAGCGGGGGGCGGCGCTGGGCGTGGGCGCCCCGGCGGGCGGACTGGCTCGCCACCGCCGTCCAGCTCGTCGGGACCGTGCTCTTCAACGTCAACACCGCCCTCGCGATCCCCCAGGGCCTGTCGGCGCGCCAGGAGGACGCGCTGGTCTGGGCCCCGGACGCCGTCGGCTCGGCCTGCTTCCTGATCGCCAGCTGGGTGGCGTGGGCCGAGGCGTGCGGGGGCCGGGTGCGGCTGCGCGCCCGGGGGGACGTGCTGGAGTGGCGGATCGGCGCGGCGAACATGGCCGGATCGGTGCTCTTCGCGGTGTCGGCGGCCGCGGCGCTGGTGCTCCCGTCCACCGGGGCGGCCCTGGACGACGGCCTCGCGAGCCTGGCGACGCTGGGCGGCGCGATCGGCTTCCTGGCCGGGGCGCTCCTGCTGCTGCCCGAGAGCGTGGCCGCCCCGCCGGCGGCCGCCGGGCTTGCCTCCGCCGCCCCGGCCCGGTGAGAATCGGTCGGGTGAGCCCGGAGGCCCCCACCCTGGTCGGGCGCGGCGAGGCGCTGTCCGCCCTCGACGCGGCGCTGGCCGGCCGCCGCCCCGGCCGCGCGGAGCCGGCCGCGCCGGGCGTGCTGCTCCTCACCGGCGAGGCCGGCATGGGCAAGAGCCGCCTGGCCGCCGAGGCCGCCGCCCGGGCCCGGGCCGACGGCCGGGCCGTGCGGGTGGGCCGCACGAGCGCCCTGGACGCCGGGCTCACCCTGGGTGTGCTGCAGGACGCCCTGCGCACGGCCGACCGGGCCGGCGAGCCCGGCCCGGTGACCGACGACCGCCTCGCCGCCGCCCTGCCGGCGCTGGTCCTCCCCGAGCTCGGGGGCGGCCCGGGGGGCGGGGCGGCCGACCGCGCGGTGCTCTTCGAGGCGTGCACCCGGCATCTGCGCGCCCTTGCCGCGGGCCGCGGCGCGGTGCTGGTGCTCGAGGACCTCCACTGGGCCGACGCCACCAGCCACGCCCTGGTCCACGCCCTGGCGCGGGCGCTGCGCGGGGATCCGGTGCTGGTGGTGGGCACGCTCCGCGAGGAGGAGCGGCCGCCCTCGCTCCGTGACCTCCTGCGCGAGCTCAGCCGGGAGCGCCTGGCCCATCTGGTCACCCTCACGCCGCTCGACGAGGGGGAGGTCGCCCAGATGGTCACGGGCCTGACCGGGGCCGCGCCGCCGGAGGCCGCGCTCGGCCAGATCGCCCGCCGGTCCGGCGGCAATCCCTTCGTGGTCGAGGAGATGGTGCGGGAGTCGATCGCCTGCGGCTGCGTCGACCTGCGGACCGGCCGGTGGGCCGACCGCGCCGTGCTCCCCCTCCCGGCCACCGTGCAGGACGTGGTCGCCGCCCGGGTGGAGCGCCTGGCCCCCGGCGAGCGGGCGCTGCTCGAGGCCGCCGCGGTGGCCGGCGAGCGCTTCGACCTGGATCTGGCCGCCGCCACCGCCGGCATGGACGAGGGCGGGGCCATCGCCGCCGCCGGGGCCCTGCTCGGCGCCGGGCTGGTGCGCGAGGACGGCGAGGCGCTCGCCTTCCGGCACGCGATCACCCGCGAGGCGGTCCTGGCCGGCATGCTCGCCGCCGAGCGCCGCCGGCTGCACCTGGCCGCGCTGCGCGCGGGCGAGCGGCTCGGGGCCCCGCCCGACGTCCTGGCCGCCCACGCGGTCGCCGGCGGGGACCGCGCGGCGGGCTTCGCCGCCTCCCGGGAGGCGGCCGCCCGCTCGCTGGCGATCGGCGGGGCCGCCGAGGCCCGGGACCATCTGGAGCGCGCCCGCGGGCTCTGGGACCCGGATGACGGCATGCCGGCCCGCGCCGCGGTGCTGCGCGACCTCGGCCGGGCGCTCTGGACCCTCGGTGAGCACGCCGCCGCGCGGGCGGCCCTCGCCGAGGCGCGCGGCATCATGCTGGCCGCCGGCGACCGGGTGGGCGCGGCGCTCGCGCTGGTCGACCTGGGCCAGGCCCGCGGCGACGCGGGCGAGCGACGGGCCGGGATCCAGGACCTCGAGGTCGCGGTGGCCGAGCTCGGCCCGGACGCGCCGGTGGTGGCCCGCATGGGGGCGCTCGCGCGCCTCGCGCGGGCGCTGATGATGGCCGGGCGCATGGAGGCCGCGGTGGCCACCGCCGACGCCGGCCTGGCCCTCGCGGGCGACCCGCCGAGCCCGGGCGAGCAGCGCGAGCGGGTGCACCTGCTGGCCACCCGGGGAGGCTGCGCGGTGCGCGCCGACCAGATGCCGGCCGGCCGCGACGACCTGCGCGAGAGCCTCGAGGTGGCCGAGGCCCTCGGCGACGCGGCGGCCATGATCCGGGCCCTGCAGAACCTGGCCTCATCGCTCCAGGACGACCCGGCCGAGGCGCTCGCCCTGACCGCCCGGGGGGTCGCGCTGGCCCGCGAGCGCGGCCTTCGCACCCACGAGATCTGGCTGCTCAACCTCTCGGCCGGGCTGCACGCGGGCGCCGGGGACCTCGGGGCGGCCGAGCGCGACCTGGCGAGCGTGGACGCGCTCCGGGCGGGGGCGTGCGGGGCGGAGTACGCCTATGAGGGCGTCGACGCCGACGTCGGGCGCACCGTCGTGGCCCTGGTCCGCGGGGACGCCGAGGCGGCCGTCGCGGTGGCCCGGCGGGCGGTGGCCGGGGCGGACCGGATCGGCGACAGCCAGCTCGTGTGGCCGGCGCGCGCCGGGCTCGCCCGGGGCCTCACGCTGCTCGGCCGGCACGCCGAGGCGCGGGAGGCGCTGGCCCCGGCGGTCGCCGACGCGCTGGCCGAGCCGGGCCCGGTCTGCAGCCTGCCCGACGTGGTGCTCGCCGCGCTCGAGCGCGCCGCGCTCGCCCACGACCTCGGCGGCGAGGAGCTCGAGCGGCTCACCGGGCTGGGTGACCGCACGCCGCCGGCCATCGCCGCCGCCGCCCGCGCCTTCGCCGACCTCGCCCGCGGCCGGGCCCCGCGGCCGGGCGCCCTGGCCGGCGCCGTCGCCGACCTCGACGCCCACGGCTGGGCCCACGACGTGGTGCGGATCGGCGCCCTCGGCGCCGAGGGCATGGCCGCGTGCGGCGCCGACCCCGAGGAGGCCGCCGGCCTGGCCCAGCTCGCGCTCGACCGGGCCGCCGCGATGGGCGCAACGGGCTGGGAGCGCCGGGCGGCGGCCGCGCTCCGGGGCCTGGGCCGGCGGGCGGCGGCCCGCGCCGACGCGGCGGGCCGGGAGGGGCTCACGGGGCGGGAGGTCGAGGTCCTGCGCCTGGTGGCCGACGGGATGACCAACCGCGAGGTGGGCGAGCGCCTGGTCATCTCCGAGGCGACCGCGGCCCGGCACGTGGCCAACCTGTTCCGCAAGCTCGGCGTCCACTCCCGGGCCGAGGCGGCGCGGCTGGCCGCCGAGCGGGGCATGCTCGTCGGCGGGTAGGCTCGCGCGCAGTGGGATACGCCGGTGAGATGACCACCGCGCAGGTCGTGCGCCGCGTGGTGCTCCAGTTCGTCGGCCTGGCCGGCCTCGTCGCCTGCCTGGTGATCCTGTTCCTGTCCATGCGCGCGGTCATGGACATCGGCGGAAGCTGCGCGTCGGGCGGTCCGTACGTCATCGCCAACGAGTGCCCGGACGGCATCGCGTGGCTCACCCCGCTCTCGATCTTCGCCGGGCTCGGGTTCCTGGCCCTGTACGGCGGGTCGTGCTTCAGCGACGGCGGGCCGCGCCTGGTGCTCCTGGCCTGGCCCGCGCTCTTCCTGTCCCTGGGGTGGAACTTCCTGGAGTACGGCCTCCGGCCGCCGGGCGGCGACGGCATCGTCTGGGGGTGGCTGGTGTGCGGGGTGCTCTTCTGGGCGATGGGCGGGCTTCCCATGCTCGCCCTGCTGAAGCCCGGCGTGGCCTGGGGGCTCATGTGGGGCGGGCCACCACGGGCCGAGGGCGCGCCGGCCCGGGTCGGGGTGCGCGACCACCTGGGCGCGATCTCCCCCCGCATCGCCCGCCCCCTCGGGGTCCGTCCCCACCGGCGTCGGCACCGCGGGCGCCCGGCGCCCGCGCCCGGCCCGCCACGGACCGCCTCCCGGGACCTGCTGGGGCGGATCGAGCGCCTGGACGCGCTGCGCCGGGGCGGCGCGGTCGATGCCGAGGAGTACGAGCGGCTCAAGGACGCGCTCATGCGCGAGGAGGGCCTCGTCCCGTGAGCGTGCCCGGCGCCCGAGTCGTCTGGGAGGGCGCCTGGGCGGGAGCGGGCGCGTGAGCGTGCCCGGCGCCCGAGTCGTCTGGGAGGGCGCCGAGGGCCCTTGGATGGGAGCGGGCGCGTGAGCGTGCCCGGCGCCCGAGTCGTCTGGGAGGGCGCCGAGGGCGCCTGGGCGGGAGCGGGCGCGTGAGCGTGCCCGGCGCCCGAGTCGTCTGGGAGGGCGCCGAGGGCCCTTGGATGGGAGCGGGCGCGTGAGCGCCCGCGGACGGGTGATCGTGATCCTCGTCCAGCTCGCGGCCATCGTCGCCGGCATGCTGCTCGGGGTCGAGGTCTTCAACGCCCTGACCTGAGGACCGGGAGGAGCCCACGCCGTGTCCCGCACCGTCTACCTCACCGCCACCAGCATCGACGGCTTCATCGCCGACGCCGCGAACTCCCTCGACTGGCTCTTCGCGGTCGAGGGCGGCGACGACGCCGGGGAGGCGTTCCGCGCGTTCCTCGCCGGGGTGGGGGCGATGGTGATGGGCGCGACCACCTACGAGTGGGTGACCGCCCACATGGAGGGGCCGGAGGGCTGGCGCGAGGCCCACGGCGACGTGCCGTGCTGGGTGATGACCCACCGGCGCCTGGCCCCGGTGGCGGGCGCGGCGCTCCGCTTCGCCAGCGGCGACGTCGGCGCGGTGCACGCCGAGATGCGCGCGGCGGCGGCCGGCCGGGACATCTGGGTCGTCGGCGGGGGCGACCTGGCCGGGCAGCTCGCCGACCGCGGGCTGCTGGACGAGGTGCGCCTGAGCGTGGCCCCGGTCACCCTGGGGGGCGGCGCGCCGCTCCTGCCCCGGCGGCTCGACGCCGGACGCCTGGAGCTGGTCTCGGCCGGACGACGGGGGCCCTTCGCCGAGCTCGCCTACCGGGTGGCCCCGCCCGCCGGGTGAGCGGCGGCCCGTGGGACGCCGGTGGGACGGCCGGCCGGCAGCCTTCCGGCACCGCCCACCGCATGAGGGAGTGCCCATGCCCCACCACCCGGTCCGACGCCGCGGCGCCCTCGCCCTGACCGTGCTCGCGGCCGTGCCCGCCGCCGCCCTGGCCGCCCCGGCGGCCACCCAGGCCCCGTCGATCCCCACGACCATCCGCTTCGGCGAGACCGTCCGCTGCGCCCAGGGCACCTGGAGCGGGAGCCCGGTCGCCTTCCGCTACTCGTGGGTGTTCCAGGGCACCGAGCGGGCCTCCGGCCCCACGCTCGCGGTCACCGACCCCTACTACCGCTACGGGGTCCCGCTCACCTGCGTGGTCACCGCCACCGACGCCGCCGGCCAGAGCGCATCGGCCACCTCCAACGGCGTCATCCCGGGCCAGGGGGTGCCGCGGGTGCAGGTCACCCAGGTGCGGGCCCTGCCGAAGGGGGTGGTGGAGATCCGGGGACGCGTGAGCTCGCCCGGCACGCGGGAGGGCCTCCTCGGCCCGCGGGCCACGGTCACGATCACCGTTCCGGTCGGCCCGCGGACGATCACCCAGCTCGGCGGACCGGTCCGGGTCGACTCCCGCGGCCGCTTCCGCGTGCGCGCGGTCGACGGCCCCGGCCGGCGCGCCGTCACCGTGCGGTTCACGTCTGAGTCCTTCTCCCTGTGGGGGCAGGCCACGGTGCAGCGGACGGTGGTGTTCACCCCGGGCGGCCGCCGGGGCGGGAGCGGCGGGAGCGTCGTCATCGGCGGCTGAGGCTGAGACACCCTCCCGGCCCGGTTGACCACCGGGCCGGGACGTGGGACCGTCGGGCACATGCTGATGCGACGACTGGGCGCCGACGGTCCCGAGGTCTCGGCCATCGGGCTCGGCTGCATGGGCATGTCGGACCTCTACGGCCCGGCCGACGATGCGGAGTCGGTCGCGGTCATCCATGCGGCGCTGGATGCGGGCGTGACCCTGCTCGACACCGGCGACTTCTACGGCTCCGGGCACAACGAGGCGCTGATCGCCCGGGCCCTGCGGGGCCGCGACCGGGACCGGGTGGTGCTGAGCGTGAAGTTCGGGGCCATGCGGGACCCGGGCGGCGGCTGGGTGGGCGTCGACGCCCGGCCCGCCGCCGTGCGGAACTTCCTGGCCTTCTCCCTGCGCCGCCTCGGCACCGACCACATCGACATCTACCGGCCGGCCCGGATCGACCCGGCCGTCCCGATCGAGGAGACCGTCGGGGCCATCGCCGACATGGTCCAGGCCGGGTACGTGCGCCACGTCGGGCTCTCCGAGGTCGGCGCGCAGACGCTCCGCCGGGCCCGCACGGTGCATCCGGTGGCCGACCTGCAGATCGAGTACTCGCTCGTGTCGCGGGCCGTCGAGGCGGAGATCCTCCCGGCCTGCCGGGAGCTCGGGGTCGGGGTCACCGCCTACGGGGTGCTCTCCCGGGGGCTCCTGAGCGGGCACTGGAGCCCGGAACGGGCAGCGGGGCCGCCCGACTTCCGCAGTGGGCTCCCGCGATTCCAGCCCGCGAACCTGGGAGCGAACCTCGCCCTGGCCGACGCCCTGGGGGAGGTCGCCGCCGGCCTCGGGGCGACCGGCGCCCAGGTGGCCATCGCGTGGGCCCTCGCGCGCGGAGACGATGTGGTGCCCCTGGTCGGCGCGCGCCGGCGCGATCAGCTCGCCGAGGCGCTCGGCGCGCTCAGCCTGCATCTCGGGCCCGAGGCCCTGGCCCGGATCGACGCCGCGGTGCCCCCGGGCGCTGCGGCCGGTGACCGCTACGACGCCGGGCAGATGGCCGCGCTCGACAGCGAGCGGTAGCCGGTCGCGCTACCGGCCGGGGGGCCGCTCGGGCCCCTCGCCGGCCCCGGTCGCCCGGATGGCGGCCGCCACCGCGTCGAGGTCCTGGGCGTCGAGCTCGAGCCCGAGCGCGGGCAGCCAGCCGTCGGCCTGGGCCGGCGTGCGGGCGCCCACGATGGCCCCGGTCACCCCCGGCCACGCGAGCGTCCAGGCGACCGCCACCGCCCCCACCGTGGTCCCGTGGCGCGCGGCCACCGGCCGGAGCGCCCCCTGCAGGGCGAGGTTGCGCGAGAGGCGCGGCTCGGTGAACTCGGGGAAGCGGTTGCGCCAGTCCTCGGCCGGCAGGGCGGCCATCCGCTCCCGGGTGAACGTGCCGGTCAGCAGGCCGCTCATCATCGGCGAGTAGACGATGACCCCGGTCCCGTGGTCCCGGCACCAGCCGAAGAGGTCGGCGGCCTCCCGCTGCACCGGGTTGAACGGGGGCTGCAGGGAGTCGACGTGCAGGATCGGCTCGCAGCGCTCCAGCAGGTCCACACCGAAGTTGGACACCCCGGCCCAGCGCACCTTGCCCTCGCGCACCAGGTCGGCCATGACCCCCCAGGAGTCCTCGACCGCCGTGCCGGTGTTCGGGTCGGGCCAGTGGAACTGATACAGGTCGATCCGCTCGACCCGCAGGCGCCGCAGCGAGTCCTCGACCTCGCGGCGGATCTCGGCCGGGCGCAGGTTGGGCCGGGGCACCCCGTCGGCCTGGTCCTGCCAGACCATCCCGCACTTGGTGAACACCAGCGGCGGCTCGGCCATCCCGGCGATCGCCCGGGCCACCACCTCCTCGGAGTGCCCCAGGCCGTAGACCGCGGCGGTGTCGATCCAGTCGACCCCGGCGTCGAGCGCCCGGTGGATGGCCGCGACCGAGTCGTCGTCGTCCTGGGGTCCCCAGCCGTAGGCCCAGTCCCCGCCCCCGACCGCCCAGGCGCCGAAGCCGACGGTGGTGATCTCCGGGCCGTCGCGGCCGAGGCGCCGGGTCGGGAGTGCGCTCGCGTCCATGGCGGCAGGCTACCGGCGCCACGCCGGCGCTCAAGGCCCGCGCGCGCGGACCCGATGCAGACGTGCCGTGTCCACCCGGAACCCCGCCAAGCCTGCCCCCGCCTGGGCGCCCGACCCGGCCCAGATGCGCCCGCTGTGGCGCCGCCTGCGCGCGAGCGGCGACCCGCGGGCCCGCGAGCAGCTCATCCTGGCCTACGCGCCGCTGGTCAAGTACGTGGCCGGGCGCATGGGGTCGGCGCTCCCGTCCCACGTGGACGGCGACGACCTGATCTCCTACGGGATCATCGGCCTGATGGGCGCGGTGGAGCGCTTCGACCCGGACCGCGGCATCCGGTTCGAGACGTACGCGATGGCCCGCATCAAGGGGGCCATCATCGACGAGCTGCGGGCGCTGGACTGGGCGCCCCGGTCGCTGCGCCACCGCCAGCGGAAGATCGAGCAGGCGTCGGTCGCCCTCGAGCAGCGGCTCGGGCGCCCCGCCACCGACGAGGAGCTCGCCGCCGAGGTCGGCATCACCCCCGGCGAGCTCGAGGCGGCCCTGGTGCAGATCTCCGGCACCTCGCTGGTCGCCCTGAACGAGTTCTGGTCCACCCCCGGCGCCGGGGGCGAGGGCTCGGAGATGATCGACGTGATCGCCGACGAGCGGCCGAGCGACCCGGCCGAGCTCCAGGAGCACGCCGCCGTGCGGGAGGTGCTCGCGGAGGCCATCGCCACCCTGCCCGAGCGCGAGCGCATCGTCGTGTCCCTGTACTACTACGACGGGCTGACCCTCCGCGAGGTCGGCGAGGTCCTCGGGGTGACCGAGAGCCGCGTGAGCCAGCTCCACACCAAGGCCGTGCTGCGCATGAAGGGGCGCCTGGACTCCATCGGGCCGCGGTAGGCCCGCGCGGCGGGCCGCGGTGGACCTATCCTCGGGTCACCGCGATCCGGAGGACCTGATGAGCGACATGCCCGAGGACGAGGCCGGCTGGCGCGAGCGGCTGACGTCCGAGCAGTACCACATCACCCGGGAGGCGGGCACCGAGCCGCCGTTCTCGGGTGCCTACTGGGACCACCACGGCGACGGCGTCTACCGGTGCGTCTGCTGCGACGCGCCGCTGTTCGACAGCGGGACCAAGTTCGACTCGGGCACCGGGTGGCCGAGCTTCTTCGCGCCGATGGACGCCGGCGGGGTCGCCACCCACACCGACCGCAGCCACGGCATGGTCCGCACCGAGGTCCGCTGCGCCACCTGCGACGCGCACCTCGGCCACGTCTTCCCCGACGGGCCGAACCCGACGGGCCTGCGCTACTGCATCAACTCCGCGTCCCTGGAGTTCGGCGACCGCGGGTAGCCGTCAGCCCGCCGGCGGGGTGTGCCGGAAGGGCAGGACGTGATGGGTCACGCGCTCCGGCCGGATGGTCACCACCACCCGGCCGGGGCTCCGGAAGGGGAACGGCGCCCCCGTGTACCCCATCGAGATCCCGTCCATCACCGCGTCGGCGCCCTCGGTGCGGATGCCGGTGACCCGACCGCGGATGCGGGCGAGCTCATACGGGTTGTCCTGGCTCACGATGGAGATGGCGACGCGCGGGTCGCGCCGCACGTGGCGCACCTTCGCGGCGTCGCCGCCGGTGGAGAAGACGATGTCGTCGCCCTCCATCGCCACCCAGACCGCGACCACCGACGGCCAGCCGTCCGGCCCGGTGGTCGCGAGGTGGGCGAAGTTGGGGCCCTCGACGAGCGCCCGCACCTCCGGCGTGATCACGCTCATCCGCGCACGAACGTGACGGCGAAGAGCAGGAACACGAGGAAGACGACGCCCGCGAAGATGATCGCGAAGGTGGCAACCGGGTCCATCTCGGCCTCCTGAGGGGTCATGGTGAGGGAAGCGTAGGAGACCGCGGCCCCGGGGATCAGCGCCGGACGACCCGGAAGGGAAGGGTGACCTTCACCCGGCAGGACCGCTGGCACACCACCATCACGTAGCGCCCGGGCACGGCCGAGCGGGCCACGGGGATCCGCACCCGGAAGGCGCCGGCCGCCGAGGCCCGCACGCGGCGCACCGGGAGCCCCTCGCTGCGCGGCGGCCCGGCCAGGAGCGACACCGCCGCCCCGGGCGCCCATCCGGTCCCCTGCACCAGGAGGGCGCCGCCCGCGCGGACGGGGTCGGGCTCCAGGGTGGCGCGGGTGCGCCCGAGCGCCGGCCCCGCGAGGGCGGTCAGGACGATGCCGGCGAGGGCGGCGGCGAGGGCGCGGCGCATCCCCCCGAGACTACGCCCACCCCGGGGCTGGCATCCTCCCCGGGTGCCCGACGACCCGCGCCCCGAGCACTGGCTGGAGGACCTCGCACCCGGCATGCGCTTCGCCACCGGCGAGATGGAGGTCACCGAGGCGGCCATCGCCGCGTTCGCCGGCGAGTGGGACCCGCAGCCCTTCCACACCGACCCGGCCGGCGGTGGCGGGTCGGTGTTCGGCGGCATGGTGGCGAGCGGCTGGCACACCGCGGCCATCACCATGCGCCTGGTGGTCCGGGAGGGCCTGCGGATCGGGGGCGGGCTGGTGGGCCTGGGCGTGGAGGACCTGCGCTGGGGGCCGGTCCGGCCCGGCGACCGCCTGCGCGTGGAGGGCGAGGTCGTGGAGGTGCGCACGTCGCGCTCGCGCCCGGACCGGGGCATCGCGCGGGTGCGGCTGGTGACGCTGAACCAGCGCGGCGAGGAGGCGCAGCACCTGGTGTGCGCGATCCTCGTCCCCCGCCGTCCCTGACCCCGCGGGGAGGTGCGGGCGGGGCGACCGGTGGTCCGGTCGGCCGGCATCGGCGGGCGGGGTGTCCCTGGCGCGGGCGGCGCCCGGGTGGGAGGTTGCGCCCATGAGCGAACACCTTCCCCACGTGTACGAGCGGTTCCGCGAGGAGCACCACGACGTCTGGGAGGCCCAGCAGCACCTGGCCGGGCGCCTCCACGAGGCCGGACCCCTGGACGAGCGGGCCCGCCGGCTGGCCAAGCTCGGCATCGCCGTCGGCGCGCAGTCGGAGGGCGCGGTCCGCTCCCATGCCCGCAAGGCGCTCGCCCAGGGCATCGACCCGGCCGAGATCCGCCACGTGGTCCTGCTGGCCGTCACCACCGCCGGCTTCCCGGCGGCCATCGCCGCCTTCGGCTGGGTGAACGAGGTCCTCGACCGCGAAGCCCCGCCCGGCTGAGCGAGCCGGCGGCGCGGGCGGTCAGACCCCGGCGAGGGTGACCGGCGCGGCGTTCCCGGCCCGGTCCACGGCACGCACCCGCATCCCGCCGGACACCGCCCCGGGCACCCAGGCCGGCACCACGACCACGCTCCGGCCGGCCCGGACCCGGATGCGCAGCCGCGTGGCGCCGCGCCGGGCGGTGAGCGTGGCCGGCTCGGAGGCGACCAGGGTCGCCCGGGTGCCGCGCAGGCGCACGATCCGCACGCGGGGCGGCACCCGGTCCCGGCGCACGACGGGCCGGGCGGGCGGTGAGGGCGACGCCGGCACGGCCTCGGCGACCGGGGCCATGCGCCCGACGCGATCGAACGTCGTGAACCACAGCGCCCGGTCCGGGCCCATGACGATGCCGCTCGGGTCCGCGCCGGGGGTGATGCCGTCGGTGAACTCGGTGATGCGCCCGGCGGGGATGATGCGGCCGATGCGCCCGGCGCGCTCGGTGAACCACATCGCCCCGTCCGGGCCGGGGGCGATGGCGCTGGGCCCGGCCCCCGGGGTCAGGCCGGCCGAGAACTCGGTGATGCGCCCGTCCGGGGTGATGCGGCCGATGCGGTCGCCGTAGAGCTCGGTGAACCAGAGGTTGCCGTCGGGGCCGGCGGCGATCCCGGTGGGGATGGCCTGCGGGCTCATTCCCGCGCCGAACTCGGTCACCTGCCCGTCGGGGGTGATGCGGCCGATGCGCCCGAGGACGTGGGTGTACCAGATGTTCCCATCCGGGCCGGCGGCCACGTCGATGACCGATCCCAGCTCGGACCCGTCCACCTGGCTCACGCCCTCGCGGAACTCGGTCACCTGCCCGTCGGGGGTGATGCGGCCCACGGCGCCGTCCGGCTCGGCGAACCAGATGTTCCCATCCGGGCCGGCGGTGATGCCGGTGGGGATGCTCCGGGTCCCCGGCGGCGTCGAGAAGCCGGTGATCCCCTCGGTGAACGTCGTGCGGGCGCCGTCGAGGCCCAGGCGCACGACCGCGCCGCTGCGCAGGACCACCCACAGGCGTCCGTCCGGGCCGGTGGTGATGCCCGAGGGGAAGGCGTGGGTCCCGTCCGAGACCGGGATCTCGGTGACCTGCCCGCCGGGGGTGATGCGGCCCACGGCGCCGTTGGCGTACTCCGCGAACCACAGGTTGCCGTCGGGACCGACCGCGATGTCGCTCATGCTGCACCCGTCGGTGATCCCCGCCCGGAACTCGATGGCCCGCCACGCCTCCGCCGCGGCCACCGCCGGGAGGGCGAGGACCAGCGCGGCGCTCAGCACGGCCGCGCGGATCACGCTCGGCCCCCGGCGCGCCCGGCGGCGATCCGCCGTGACCGGCGCGACGGGCCGGTGGCCGGCGCGGCGGGGACGAGAGGGCCGGGCATTCGTCGACCCTACCGCGGGGGCGATCCGCGGGCGAGCTAGAAGCTGATGCGCTCGCCCGGGTACTCGGGCAGCCGGTCGTTGAACGGCCGGCTCATCACGACCTGGTAGTCGGCGAGCGCCCGGGTGCGGAACCCGGCCTCGCAGAAGGCCAGGTAGTACTCCCAGGTGCGGACGAAGGTCTCGTCGAAGCCGAGGGCGAGCACCTCGTCCCGGCGGGCCAGGAACGTCTCGCGCCACACCCGGAGCGTCTCGGCGTAGTGGATGCCGATGTTCTCGACCCCCTCCACGCAGAGCTCCGACCCGGTGGTCATCGCGGCGACCACCGCGCCGAGGGAGGGGATGTAGCCGCCGGGGAAGATGTACTCGCGGATCCAGTCGTTGCCCCGCCGGTAGCGCTCCAGCCGCTGGTCGGGCACCGCGATGGTCTGGATGCACGCGACGCCCCCCGGGCCCATGAGCCGGTCGACCGCGCCGAAGTAGACCGGGAGCTGCTTCTCGCCCACCGCCTCGAGCATCTCGATGGACACGACCTTGTCCCACCGGCCGTCGAGCTCGCGGTAGTCGCAGACCCGGATCTCGACCCGGTCCTCCAGCCCCGCCTCCTCCACCCGCCGGCGCGCCTCGCGGGCCTGGGCGTCCGAGATCGTGATCCCGGTCACCCGGGCGCCCCACTCCCGGGCGGCGTGGAGCGCGAAGCCGCCCCAGCCGCAGCCGATCTCCAGCACCCGCTCCCCCGCGGCCAGGCGGAGCTTCTCGCAGATGCGCCGGTACTTGGCCTGCTGCGCGTCGGCCAGGAGCTGCCCCGGGTGCTCGAAGTAGGCGCACGAGTAGGTCAGCGAGGGGTCGAGGAAGAGCCGGTAGAGGTCGTTCCCCAGGTCATAGTGGTACTTGATGTCGCGCCGGGCCCGGACCAGGTCGGTCGGCGAGGGCAGGTGCGGCCGCAGCTCCTGCAGGCGGACCAGCCACGACCCCGGCGGCCGGCGGCGGACGTCCTCGGCGGTCCGGGCCAGGATCTCGAGCAGCCCGACCAGGTCGTCGCTGGTGAAGTCCCCGGCCTGGTAGGCCTCCCCGAGCCCCACGCGCCCGCGGCTCGCCAGCCGCCGGTACAGGTCGCGGCTGCGCACGGTGACCCGCACCCGGCGGTCGGCCCCGGGGTCGCCCAGGCGCCGCACCAGCCCGTCGGGGGTCGCCACCTCGACCGCCCCGCCCACCGGCCGGCGGAGCAGCCGGAGCATCCCGGACCGCACGAGCGGCGCGAGCGGGCTGCGGCGCACCTCGGGCACCGGGCGCAGGCCGCGGGGGCGCGCGGGGGCGGCGGAGGGGGTCTGCTCGGACGACCGGCTGGGCTCGGGCACTGACCCCTCCCCCGGCGTGAACGCCGGCTTGCGGTGGAACGGCACGCGCTTGGCCCAGAGCCGCAGCGCCTGCCAGTGGATGAGCGCCGTGACCTGCACGGTCATCAGCGGATAGCGCGCGAGGGTCCGCGCCAGCGTCCGGTCGGTCAGCTCGCGCCGGCGCCCCGACAGCGTGGCATGGAAGGCCCGGCCGCCGTCCTCGTGCACGTCGATCCGCGCCGACACCCGCTCGCCCGGGTCGGTCAGGCGGAACTCATACTCCTGCGCCAGGCCGAAGAACGGCGACACGTGCATCCGCTTGTCGTGCCGGAAGACGTGGCCGCGGTCCGACGGGACCCGCACCCGGTCGTCCAGCAGGTAGGGCAGGCGCTCGCCGAAGGTGTTGGCGACCTCGGCCAGCACGCAGCGCAGGTCGCCGGCGGGCGAGTAGCAGTAGAAGAAGGTCACCGGGTTGAACACGTAGCCCGCCACCCGCAGGTTGGTGAGCATGAGGATGCGCCCGCCGGCCGCGTCCACCCCCCGGCCGGCCAGGTGGTCGCGCACGTTCTCGGCGATCGGCCGCTCCGGGTCACCCAGGTGGTCGCGGTCGTACAGGCTGAGCGGCGCCGGCCGGTTGTGGCCGAACAGGCGCAGCCGCCGGTCGAGCTCCCCGACCTCGTCCAGGTCGATGACGTAGAAGCACACCGGGTAGCGGAACACGTTCGCCGCCGGGGTCGTGCGCGCGTGCATCAGCACGCCCTCGTAGAGCGCCGACCTCACCAGTCCACCCCCAGCCCCCGGGCCACCCCGACGGCCGCGCGCATGCCGTCCTCGTGGAAGCCGTAGCCGGTCCAGGCGCCGGAGTACCACGTGCGCCGCCGGCCCTGGAGGCCGCGGAGCTCACTCTGGGCCCGGAGCGCGTCGAAGGTGTAGGCCGGGTGGTCGTAGCGCACCCGGCGGATGACCCGGGCGGGGTCGATCTCGTCCCCGCGGTTCAGCGTCACGCAGTACTCCGGCCCCTCGTGGATCGCCTGCAGGCGGTTGAGGGAGTAGGTGATGGCCGGCCGGGCGTGGGGCGCCCGGCAGTCGGCCAGGTGGTAGTTCCAGCTCGAGCGGGCGACCGCCCGGGCCGGGAGCATCCGCGGGTCGGTGTGCAGCACGGCCTCGCTGGTCGTGTAGCGGAAGGCGCCGAGCACGCGGCGCTCGGCGTCGGAGGGGTCGGCGAGCATGGCCAGCGACTGCCCCGGGTGGGCGGCGAGCACCACGTGGTCGTAGCGGCGGGCCGGGCCGCCCTCGGCCCGCACCTCGACCCCGTCGGGGTGGCGGCGCACCTCGGTGACCGGCCGGCCCAGGTGCACGCGGTCCGCGAGCGGCTCGACCATGCGCTTGACGTAGTTGACGCTCCCGCCGCTCACCGTGCGCCAGCGCAGGCGCCGGAAGCCCAGCAGGCCGTGGTTGCGCCAGAAGCGCACCGCGTAGGCGGCCGGGAAGTCCATGGCGTCAGCGCTCCCGGAGGACCAGATCGACGCGGTGAACGGCATCAGGTAGTGGTCGACGAAGGTGCGCGAGTAGCCCTCCTCGCGCACGAAGTCCCGGAGCGTGGCACCCGAGTGGTCGGCGTCCAGCGCCCGGGTGGCCCGCCGCTGGAAGCGCACCAGGTCGCCCACCAGCCGGCGGAAGCCGGGCCGGGCCAGGAGCGCCGCCTGCCGGTGCAGCGCGACGCCCGAGTACTCCAGGTCGCAGCGCGCGCAGGACACCGAGAAGCCCATCTCGGAGTCCTGGGTGCGCACCCCGAGCTCGCGGAACGCGCGGACCAGGTGGGGGTAGGTCACCTCGTTGTGGACCAGGAATCCGGTGTCCAGGCCGAGGACCCCGCCGGCCACCCCGGGGACCGGCACGGTGTGGGCATGGCCGCCCACCCGGTCGTCGCGGTCGTAGAGGTCCACCTCGTGGGCGCGCGAGAGCAGCCAGGCCGCCCCGAGCCCCCCGATCCCGCTGCCGACGACCGCGATCCTCATCGGGCCGCCGCCGGCCCGATCAGAGACGACCGACCCCCCTGGATCGGACGGCCGCCGCGGGTACCCTGACCCCGGTGACGACCGAGGCCCTGCCCAGCCGCCCCGCCCCGCACGTCGTCCGGGAACGGCCGTCGCTCGGCGCCCGCATCGTCACCCTGGCCGCGGTGCTCCTGCCGCCGCTCGCGCTGCTCTCGGTGACCGGGGTGCTCTGGGGCGTCGCGGTGGGGCCGGTGGACCTCGCGACGTTCGCGGTCATGTACACCCTCTGCGGGCTGGGCATCACGGTCGGCTTCCACCGGCTGTTCAGCCACCGCGCCTTCAAGACCACCCGGTTCATGCGCGCGGTCTGGGCCATCCTCGGCTCCATGGCCATGCAGGGGCCGCTCACCCAGTGGGTGACCGACCACCGCCGCCACCACGCGATGAGCGACAAGGCCGGCGACCCCCACTCGCCCCACGTGGGGCGCAGGCACGGCTGGTGGGGGGTCCTGGTGGGGCTCTTCCACGCCCACATGGGCTGGCTGGTCACCACCAAGGGGCTCGTCCGCGCCGAGCGCTACGCCAAGGACCTGTACGAGGACCGGATGATCCGGACCATCGACCGCCTCTACTTCCTGTGGGTGGTGCTCACCTTCGGCATCCCGTTCCTGGTCGGCTACCTGGCCGCCGGCCTGGACGTGGGCGCGGGATTCCAGTGCCTGGTCTGGGCCGGGGCGCTGCGGGTCTTCGTGTTCGACCACATCACCTGGAGCGTCAACTCCGTCTGCCACATGTGGGGCCGGCGCGACTTCGAGACCGAGGACGAGAGCCACAACTTCTGGCCGCTCGCGGTCCCGACCTTCGGCGAGGCGTGGCACAACAACCACCACGCCTTCCCCGGCTCGGCCGTGCACGGCCTGGGCCGCCGGCAGGTCGACGTGAGCGCCTGGGTCATCAAGGGGATGGCGCGGGTCGGCCTGGCCTGGGACCTGAAGATCCCGACCGAGGGCCGCATGGACGCCCGGCGCGCTCATGCCCCGGACCCGGCCGGGGCCGCCGCGCCCGCGGCGGACTGAACCGCCCGCCCGACGGCGGCCGACACCAGGCGCAGCCACTCCCCGCTGCGGGGCAGGGGCACCAGCGACCCCCAGGGCGCCCGGAGGGCGGTCCCGTGCATCGCGGCGGGGATGACCTCGTGGCTCGCCCGCACCCCGATCGCCCGCGCCCGGGCGACCCCCGCGCGCGAGTGGGCCGGGCTCACGCCGGGGACACCGGGCAGGTAGCCGTCGACCTGCCCGTGCACGACCGTGAGCCGGCGGCCGGCCAGGGGCGCGAGGTCGAGCTCGGCGGGCATCCAGGGGGCCAGGGCCACCACGTCGCGCACCGCCGGGTGGCCGGCGTTGGCGATGGCCACCGCCCCGCCCATCGAGAAGCCCAGCAGGCAGGCGGGGCGGCTCTCCCGGGCGACCAGGTCGATGGCCTCGGCGCCGTCCTCGATGCAGCCGTCGAGGCGCTTCCAGGACTTGACCCGGTAGCGCACCTCGCAGAAGCGGACGTCGGGGAGGCGCGCCGCGAGGCGGTCGACCAGCCACTCGATGGTGGCGCTCCAGGTCCCGGGGACCTCCCGCGCGGTGCCGCCGTTCACGCAGACCACGGCCAGGCCGCCGGCGGGACCGCGCAGGCGCACGGCCGCGCCGCCCGGGAGGGGGAGGGGCTCCGGTCCGCTCAGCGGGTGCAGGCGGGGGCGGCGGCGTCGGGCACGCGGCGAGGGTAGCCCAGCCCCGTTCAGCGCCGGGCGGGGAACGGCAGGTCGATGTCGGCGCCGCCCACCCGGCCCCGGAGGCCGCGGGGGGAGATCCGCAGGGTGCCCGAGACCACCCCGCCGACCCGGAACGTGCCGGACCGGTCCGCGGCGCCGAGCGTCCCGGTCAGCGTCACGCCGGGGACGTCGCTGTAGCGGGTCAGCCGCGCGGCCGACCCGCCGGCGACCAGGCGCAGGGTCCCGCCCCGCAGCCCGCGCATGCGCACCGCACCGTCCACCTCGGTGGCGAAGGCCGGAAGCGCGAGGCCGAGCCCCGCGAGGGTGACGGCCGCCCCGCGCACCGCGCGTCCGGGCCGGGGCGGCAGGCCCGCCACGGGCCGGAGCGCCGCGAAGCGCGCCACCGGCGCGGGCGGCACCACGATCGCCGCGAGCCGCTCGCAGGCGCGACCGGGATCGCGGCCGGCCAGGAAGCGGGCGAGGGCCGCCCGGGCGCACGGCTCGTTCGCGAGCAGCGAGTGGCCGCGGCCGGGCACCGCGACCAGGCGCGCGCGCGGGAGGCGCGCGGCCACCGCCCGCGCGCTCTCGAGGGGCGTGCGCACGTCCTGGCGGCCGGACAGGAGCAGGGCCGGCACGTCGGGCAGCGGCGCGTCCGGGAGCGCCGCGGGGTCGTCCGGCCAGCCCAGGCAGAGCGCCGAGGTCTCCCCCGCGGCGAGCGTCGCGCGGCTCCACGGGCGGAAGGCCTGGTCGGGGACGCCGGCCGCCCGCGCGGCGAGGGCCCCGGCGCGGGCCTCCAGGGGGATCCCCGGCCCCCAGGGGAAGGCGGTGTCCCGGCACACCGTGGCCGCGAAGAGGGCCAGGGAGAAGGCGCGCGGCGGGACCTCGGCCAGATCCGGCCCGGAGTCGAGCACGCGCACCAGCGGCGCCGCGTCGCCGGCCAGGGCGGCCCGGACCGCCCCGGGGAAGAACCCGCGCACCGAGGGGTTGAGGTCGCCGGCCAGGAGGGCGTTCAGGACCACCTGCGGCCGCGCCGGGCCCCCCACCCGGACCGTGCGCACCCGGCCCGCGCGGCTCACCAGGCCGGCCCGCACGGCGCGGCGGGAGAGCCGGGCGTCCAGGCGGCCGGTGGCCGCGAGCACGTCCCCGCCCGCCTCCCGGCACGCCCCGCCCGCGCAGAGCTCGCGCAGGATGCGGCGTGCGGCCGCGAGGCGCTCGGCGCCGCTCCCGTCGAGGGAGCGGTCGTCGACCACCGAGTCGAGCACCAGGCGCTCCACCCCGGCGGGGTGACGGCGGGCGTAGACCTGGGCGACCAGCGTCCCGTAGGACACGCCGGCGAGCGTGAGGGTGGGCGTGCCGAGCGCCTCGCGCAGGGCCTCGATGTCGTCGGCGACCTCCAGCGAGGTGAAGGCCGCCCGGCGGGGCCCGATCTGGCCGGCGCAGCGCGCGACGAGCGCGGCGACCCGGGCCGCGGTGGCGTCCTCCCCGTCGGCCCCGCCCGAGTCGAGGGCCGCGCACCGCAGCGCGCCGGCGCCGGTCCCCCGGGTGTCCATCGTGACCACGTCGAGCGCGGGGGCCAGGTCCCCGAGGAGCGTCCGGAGCTCCCGCCCCTGGGGGCCGAACGCCTCGCCCGGGCCGCCGGCGAGGAAGAGCATCACGCCCCGGCGGGGCCCGCGGCCGGCCGGGCGCACGCGGTAGGCCAGGTCCAGCGTGCCCGCGAGCGCACCGCTCCGGTCCAGCGGGACGGTCAGGGTGCCGCAGCGCTCGGTGGCGTCGTCCGGGCACGGGCCCTCGGCCGCCCGCGCCCCGCCCGGCAGCATCGCGAGGGCGGCGAGGGCGGCGAGGGCGAGGGCGGTCCGGGTCACGGGATCGTGACGCTAGCCGCGCCGCATCCCCGGTGCGAATCGCGCGGGGCCGACCGACGTCAGCGCCGGAGGGTCAGGCGCTCGCTGGCGACCCGCCGCGCCGCCCCGCTCCCCACGATGCTGTTGGCCCACACCCGTGCGGTCGTGCGGCGGCGCAGCAGCGCCCGCCCCGCCGCACCGAGCCTGACCTGCACCGTGCCGGTCTTCCCGGCCGCGATCCGGAAGCGGACGCTGCCGTAGGTCACCATCTCGGCGGCCGACTGCTGCCCCGCGCCCGGGGCCCTCGCGTTCTGGAGCCGCAGGAGACCCTCGCACCGCTCGGCAAGCCGGCAGAGAAGCTGGACCCGTGCGGTGTTGCGGCGGACCCACGCGAACTCCCGGGCCAGGTCGACGGCGATGTCCGCCCGGCCACCGGCCGGCGTGGACTCCCAGTCCGCGTTGAACAGCACCGCGTACCGGCCGGGCCCGCCCGGCATGCAGTAGGAGTTGCCCCGCTGCACCGCCGGCCAGCAGGCGCCCGCCGTCGAGGTGATGTTCAGCCCGCCCACCGCAGGCGCAGCCGGGATCGGCACGCCGGGCTGCAGGACCGACAGCGCGAGGTTGTCGAACAGGTCCTGGTTGCTCTGGAAGTCCCGCACGTGCTCCACCGGCACGTTCAGCGTGACCTCGGTGACCGCGTTCGGGGTCGGCGTGAAGACCGGTCCCGCCTCCCGCCAGACACAGCACATGAGCTGGTGCCCGGGCTCCTTGTTGCGGTCGAGCTGGGCGCGGCCGATCGCGAACTGCATCGGGCCGGTGACGCTCCCCATGCGCACCCGGGCCCGCGTGATCACGCCGACGCCAAGGGGCACGATGTGGTTCTCGGCCTCGCTCAGGGTGCTGTACCAGGTGCAGCTGTCGGTGAAGGTCGGGACGCCGTACGGCGGGAGGACGGTGCAGTCGACCATCCGGTCGTCGGGCGCGCGGCCGAGGTCGGTGCCGAAGGTCGTCGTGGCCCCCGCCGGCACGGGGAGCAGCACCATGACCACCGCGGCGATGAGGACAAGGACGCGCATGGGGTCAGCGTTCCACCGGCGCCGGCCGCCGCGCACCGGGGAAACCCCCCGAGTCGGCTGCCACAAACGTGCACACCGTGAGCAGGACATGGCGCCTGGGTTGACCGTGCCCCTGGGGGGTAGATACCCGCCCCCCGTATTGCACCGGCCCGCGCCGGAGGTCCCCATGCCCGTCCACGCGACCGCCCCGCCCCTCGCCCCGTGCGGCGTCTCGGTCTCGGCCACCCTGCACTGCCTCACCGGCTGGGCCATCGGCGAGGTGGCCGGGATGGCCCTGGGCACCGCCTTCGGGCTCGGCACCTGGCCCACGGTCGCGCTGGCCGTGACGCTGGCCTTCGTGTTCGGCTCCGCGCTCACCAGCCTGCCGCTGCTCCGGGCGGGCCTGCCGCTCGCGACGGTGATCCCCATCGCGCTCGCCGCCGACACCGTCTCGATCGCCGTCATGGAGGTCGTCGACGACGCGGTCATGGTCGTCGTCCCCGGGGCGATGGAGTCCGGGCTCGGCTCCCTGGTCGTCTGGGGCGCGCTCGTGTTCGCCCTGGCGGTGGCGTTCGTGGTCGCGGTCCCGGTGAACCGCCGGCTCATCGGACGGGGCCGTGGTCACGCCGCCGTGCACCGGACCGGCATCCACGGCGGCCCGGACCCGCGGCCGGTCGGCGCGCTGGTGGCCGCGGCGTTCGTGTTCGGCACGGCGGTGCTGGTGGCCGGGGCCGCCACCCGGTGACGCCCGGCCGGGCGCGGAGGATCGGGCTCCTGCCCCCGCGCGGGGGCAGGAGCCCGTGCCGGTCACGGCACCAGGATCGTGAAGCTCTGGTCGGCCGCGACCTCCTTCAGGTCGCCGTCGGGCACGACGCTGTCCGGGAGCGTGAACCGGCCCGCGGTCACCTTCAGGGAGTTGGCGGGGCAGTTCGCGCTGATCGACGTCCAGTTCACCCAGCCCCCGGTCTCCGGTGACTGGGAGTACTCCTTCGTCACCTGGGGCGCCGCGGTCAGCGCGC
>JALOLS010000168.1 GCA_025455865.1 Thermoleophilia bacterium | reverse complement strand
CAGCAGGACGCTCGCCGCCACGGCGCCGGGAGCCGGGTGAGCGTGCCCGCCGGCGCCGTGGCAGGCCTGCCGCGGCCACAGCGCCTCACCCTCGTCCTGCCATCGACCGCGGAGTTCGACTCCCGGACGTACCGCATCGCCAGCGCCGTGGCGGCCCGCGGCCACACGGTGACGGTGATCGCCCGGCGCAAGCCCGGGCTGCCGGCGGAGGAACGCCACCCGGCGGGCTACCTGGTCCTTCGCGTCCCCTACGCGGCCATCGACGGGCTGCCGCTGCCGCGACTCGTCCGGGCGACGCGCGTCGCCGTCCGTCGCCTCCACGCCTGGCGCACCCGGACCGCGTATCGGCCGCCGCCCCTTCCCGGGGCGATCCCGGCCGCGGCGCCCCCGAGCCCGATCACCGGCGCGCAGGCGGGCGGGCCCGCGCAGGCGGGCGGGCCCGCGCAGGCGGGCGGGCCCCCGCAGGCCGGCAGCCCCCCGCAGGCCGGCAGCCCCGCGCCAACCGCGTCGGCAGCCCGCCGCCTGGCCAGCGCGGTCATCCGCAACCTGGCCATCCCGCTCGCGATCCGGGCCCAGGGGCGCTTCGCCCTGGAGGTGGCGCCGCCGGCCGATCTCTACCACGGCATGGCGTACATGGGCATCCCGATCGCCCTCCGCCTCGCCCGGCGCGACCGGGCCCGGGTCGTCTACGACGCCCGCGACATCTACCTGGACGCCGCCAACCTGGCCCGGATGCGCGGCCCGATGCGCGGCCTCCTGCGCCGGGCAGAGCGCCGCTGGGCGCGGCAGGCCGACCGGGTGGTGACGGTGAACCAGCCGTACGCGGAGGTCATGGCCCGGCGCTGGGACGTCCCGCTGCCGCTCATCGTCATGAACTGCAGCTACCGCTTCAGCCCGCCCGAGCCGCCGCCGCGCCGCATCCACGCGGCGCTGGAGCTGGAGCCGGCGACCCGGGTCGTGCTCTACCAGGGCGGCTTCAGCCGCGACCGGGGCATCGAGCAGCTGATCGAGGCGATCGACGCGGTCCCGGGCGCGGTCCTCGTGCTGCTCGGCTACGGCTACCTCGAGGACGAGCTGCGGGACCGCGCGGCCGCCTCGGCCGGACGGGTCCGCATCCTGCCGGCGGTGCCCCCCACCGAGCTGCTCGACTGGGTCGCCAGCGCCGACGTGGTTGCCATGCCCATCCAGCCGACAACCCTGAACCACCGCCTCACCACGCCGAACAAGCTCTTCGAGGCGATGGCGGCAGGCGTGCCCGTGGTGGCCTCGGACCTGCCCGGCATGGCGCCGACCGTGCGCGAGACGGGCTGCGGCCTGGTCTGCGACCCGACCGACCCGGAAGCGGTGGCCGCCGCCATCCGGGCGATCCTGGACGCGTCGCCCGAGGACCGTGCCGCGTACCGCGCCCGGGCGCTCGGCGCCGCCCACGTGACCTACAACTGGGAATCGCAGGTGAGCCTGCTCCTGGACGAGTACGGCCGCCTGACGGGCGTGCCGTGGTGAGCGGTGGGCAGCGGCCGTTGCGGATCGCCATGTACGTCCGCAACGACGTCCGCCACGACGCCCGGGTCCTGCGCGAGGCGACCACGCTCGTGGCGGCCGGCCACTCGGTCACCATCGTCGGCCGGCGAGCGGACCGGGGCGACGTCCCGGCGCGCGAGGTGCTCGACGGCGCCACGATCGTCCGGGTGCGGGAGAGCACCGCCTGGCGGGCGAGCTGGCGACAGACCCTGGCCGAGGTGCGCGCCCCCTGGCTCGCCCGCCACCGCCTGCGCCGCGGCCTGGCCCGGGGGGCGTCCCGGGTGGAGCGCGCGGAGGCCGTCCGGCTCGCCGTTGCCGCCGCCATCGCCTGGCCATGGGTTGCCTACAGGCTCGCCGACCGGCTGGCCACCGGTGGGCGGCTGCCCGCCCCGGGGCGCGACGGCGACCTGGATCGCCTCGTGCGCTGGCGCGAGGACGCCCGGCGCTGGGCCGCGGCCGCGGCCGCTGCCGCCCCGGAGGCCGACGTGCACCACGGCCACGACCTGCCGGGCCTCATGGCCGCGGTCGAGGCCGCCCGGGACGGAGGGCTGATCGTCTACGACAGTCATGAGCTCTACGTCGAGTCGGGCAGCCAGGCTCGGCTGGGCCGCCTGGCGAAGGCCTGGATGCGGCGGCTGGAGGGCCGGTTGGCGCGCTCGACAGTCGCCCTGGTCACCGTCAACGAGACGCTCGCCTCGGTCCTCGACGCCCGCCTTCGCCCGGGCCGCGTCGTCGTGGTCCACAACGCACCACCGCGCTGGGAACCGCCGGATCCCCCTCCTGGTCTCCTGCGCGACCGGCTCGGGCTGCCGCCGAGCGCGCGGATCGTGCTCTACCACGGCGGGCTGATCGAGGGCCGCGGCCTGCGACAGCTCGTGGACGCGGTGCTCGAGCCGGGGATGGAGGACACGCACCTCGTCCTCCTGGGGGCCGGCCCGCTGTGGGAGGAGCTGGCAGCCCGGGCGGCGACGCCGCGGGCGGGTGGTCGGGTCCACCTGCTCGAGGCCGTTCTGCCTGACCAGCTGCCGGAATGGGTCGCGGCGGCCGACGTCGGGGTGATGCCGAACCAGCCGGTCAACGCAAACGAGCGCCTGTCGACGCCAAACAAGCTCTTCGAGTCGATCGCCGTGGGGTTGCCCGTCGTCTCCTCCGACTTCCCGGAACGGCGGCGCATCATCCTCGGCGACCCGGACGGCCCGCTCGGGGCCGTCTGCGACCCGACCGACCCGGCGGCGATCGCGGCCGCGATTCGCTCGATCCTCGACCTTGGACCCGCCGAGCGTGCCGACCTCCGGGCCAGGATCCTGCGGGCGGCCCACGCGCGCTGGAACTGGGAGACGGAGGGCGCGCGCCTGGTCCGCCTCTACGAGGAGATCGCCGTCGCGGACGTCGCCGCGGAGCGGGCGCCATGACCGCAGACCGCCGTCGGCCCCGCGCCGTCCTCCTGGTGGCCAACGCCGCGGCGCCGTACTCGCGCGGCCTGCGCGTGGCTCGCAGCCTGGCCGCGGCCGGCTACGAGGTGGAGATCGCGGCGGTGGCCGAAGGTGAGCAGCCGCTCGAGGAGCACGATGGCGCGGTCCTCCTGCGGCGCTACCGGCCGCGCGGTCCGTGGGTCCACCGGGCCGCCCTGCCTGCCGGTCCCGCGACCGGCGCCCGACGCTGGATCATCCGCGGTCACCGGGCGGCCGGCCGG